>JAZTZH010000079.1:0-23806 GCA_045637365.1 Acutalibacteraceae bacterium | reverse complement strand
AAAACAACCGCCTTACCTGCAAAACACAAGTAAGGCGGTTGTTTCATATTCACTTTTCTATCTCATCAAGGTTATAAATATACCTGAACTCAATTTTATCAGAAGAATCACTTTCCTGACCTTCAAGCTCGTCTTTTAATGAGTTGTTTTCATCAATAATGAAATATATTATTTTGCAACCGTATTCAACGGCAGTTGGGATAAAAACATCTGCAACCCATTTTGTATCATCAGGGTGATTTTCAAAGCCTGTTCTGGTATCTGCTACATAGTTACAATCACTATGATTTTTGATAATATCCAAGGCGTATTCCAATGGTTTGCGGTAATCGTCAAAACAGCAAAATTCTTTCCATTTTACAAAAACTACATTGTAAGCTTCTTCATAATGGACTTCGCAATATTTTGTTTTATACATAAACATCCTCCTTATAAACTTTTCAGGCACTCCAAAATTTTGTCCTTAACATCGTGATAATAAACTATATGCTCCATAGTTTCACGGACTTCTGAGATGCCCATTTCAATTTCATCTTCTCCGCAATCAATGCCTAATGCACGCTTAACGTTATATTCAAGCCACTCTAAACGACCGTAACTACTGTAATAGATTGTTTCCCAATCATCAGGCAGTTCACCGCCGTTATCTGCATAAGACTTGATAAGTGATTTGAAAAGATTGAAATCAATGTTGCAGTTTTCATAACCTGACCAACACAAAGCCATTTCATACAGTTCAACAAACGGACTTGAATAGCAAAGACATTCCAAATCAATAATACGGCAATCATCACCGTTCCAAAGGACATTTTTACTATCCATATCATTGTGGCAGATTGTCAGTACAGGCGGCATCTTCTTTACTGCAAGATTACCTTTTTGCTGACTATCGTAAAGAATATCGCGGTTAGCATTTAAAAGATTATATAACTCGGTATTGCTTGCTGACAGTTTTTCAATAAGCGTATCCCAATCAACATTGATTTCGCTGCGATTATAAGGCTGTGTTTTCTTTTCAATGTTATGTATTTTTGCAAGATATTCGCCAATCTTTCGGCCGTGTTCAATAGTAATTTCTTCACCTTTGAGAGATTTGCCCTCATAAAAATCAAACAAATAAAAATACTGTCCGTCATTTTCCTGCATCTTCTTACCGTTAAATGTTAAAGCAGGAAGTATAGGAATGTCTGTTTGCTCTAGCTTTGCTTCAAGTGCTTCTGCAATACGGTAATTTTCAAAAACAATATCACGCTTCATAACATAAGGATTTAACAGCTTAATTGCATATTTTCCCTTAGGTGTGAACAGCGAGTACATCTTGTGCATAAAGCCGCCTTTAAGCTGGGTCGGCTCTGCCATTATTTCGCCTAAATCTAACTGTAGGCATATTTTATTAAATAAATCCATGGTTTTTCTCTCCACTATAGTTCATTTATATTTAAAGAATCGCTGATAGTTTTTGATATATTATTAATTTTGTCTATCGCATAATTATTATCTTCTAATGTTAAAGTTTTATGGCCGTTTTTCTGAGCACTAATGTTTGCAAATACATCAAAAAAATATCCGATATCTCCTTTGAAAAAAGCCGACTTAATAGACTTTAAACTGCATATATTAGTTATTATTCCATCAATGACAGGAAGATAATCTTGATAAATGGTTGTTTCTCTGTATTTAGTTATTTCATAAGCAAACCATTCTGTTAACACTTCATTTAAACCACTGTAATCGATTATTCCTTGTCCGATATTAACCTCAACACCAATACCTTCAACCCATCCGCAATCCAAATAGTTTCTACTTAATCGATGAATAAACTCATGAATTAAAACATGTTTGTTAAATTTGGATTCTCTAATATATATGTATCCGTTTTCGGTTACACATTTACCTCGCTTTTTCAATAAATCATTATGTTCTCCTATACATTCATCATCTGAAAGTATAAATACATTTTTGGTCAAGTTAGGTATTTTTTTGAAATGTTTAACATAATTTTTATACATCTTTTTGATAATGGGATAGTATTCATCATTAATTTCTTGTAGTTTTTTTGTATAGTCCATATTAACTCCTTAACAACAAAAAAGCACCTCCGAGAATACGGAGATGCCTGCAAGTTCTGAAAGATATATTACATCAATCGCAAACGGACAAAACGGCTCTCCAAGACATAAGATTAAGATTCATCATCATTTTGTCCACTTGCCTTTCAGTGATTTTTTATAATTATACTCTTCTGTGCCAAGAAAGTCAATATTTTTGAAAGCGCTATTATGTATAAATTAGTTCGGTTATAACAATATCTCTCACACTTGCTTCAATATTCCCCATTTTCTGCACCCACTCCCATTGGTTATGCTCTTTAAGTTCCTCTGTCACGCCTTCCGCCTCTTTCATCTGATTAACAAGAGTATTAAACATATCTCGTGCATGGTTTTCGACCTCGGCACAGTGCTGATATAGTTTACCTTGAGTAAGTAGTGTTGTGAATAATACTTTCTTGTGTTTAAGCAGGTAATCCTTATGTAGCATACCCCATTTACCGAGAGTAATATTTGCTTCTTCAGGTGGGAGTGTAAGATTGGGTATCATATAATCATTGACTTGTCTGTATGTAATATTTTTCATAATTGCATTATCCTTTCATGTTCTTAACAAATGTGTCGTATGCGAATTTTGCACCGTGTCTGAAACCTGATATAAAGCTATCAGCATTACTTGTTGTTGAAAATTCGATATAAGTGCTGACATAGTTTTGAAACAGTTCCTTATCCTCGCCGGTAAGCCTTGCTGTAAGCGGCTCTTCTTTCTCTGCGAGGTTACTCAGTTTCTTTTTGAGTTTAGGTGTTAATTCCGAATTGACTTCTTGTGGCTCAAGGTTGACATAATAAAAATCTTCGATAATACTTGACATATCGTTTCCTCTCAATCTGTAATTAATTTGTTGAAGAAACTATAAAATTTTCTGATACAAGCGAGAATATGTGTCTGACTGTCGGTTAATTGATATTAAAAATTGAATCCGTTATCAACACTCGTACCAGAAAGCATCGACCGAGTCGGTGCTTTTTATTTTTCATTATTATCTTAACCTCAGGAGGAATAAAAATGAAAAACACTCTTTATTTACAGACGAAGGCTCTTATGGAAGAGCTCGGCAAAAAAGCAGGACTTCGCAAAGGAAGCATTCTGGTAGTCGGTTGCTCCACAAGTGAAATAGTAGGCTCTGAAATAGGTACGAATTCCTGCCCCGATGCAGCAGAGACTGTTTTCGGAGTCATATATGAATATACGCAGAAGATGGGTGTTTATCTTGCCGTGCAGTGCTGTGAGCATCTTAACCGCGCCATAATAACAGAGCGTGATGCCGTTCCCTTTTCCGAAACGGTAAACGTAGTTCCTCAGCCCAAGGCCGGCGGCTCAATGGCCACAACAGCTTATGCACACTTCGAAAACCCCGTGGCGGTAGAAGAAATAAAGGCTGATGCAGGTATAGACATCGGCTTTACTCTTATCGGTATGCATCTTAAAAAGGTGGCTGTTCCCGTAAGACTCGAGCATAACAGAATCGGTGAAGCGACGGTTATCGCCGCACGAAGCAGGCCGAAATTTATCGGCGGAGCAAGAGCTGCTTATGATGAAAAGCTGATGTAATATACCGCCAGTATAATTACGGCATATATAAATCCGGATCAGATGACCCGGATTTTATTTTTTATTCCTGACGCTGTATTGAATTGCATCAGATTTCGTGCTATAATTTTAAAAAATACATTGAGGTGGAAAATATGGAAAACATTATCTCCTTTTTTATGTCAGTATGTTTTACGGTTATGAGCCTTCTGGGTATTCCTTTTGATGCTCCCGATCTCGCCCGTACCGAGCTGAACGATGCAGTTGCCACAGAAGAAAACATCGCTCTTTTCAGAGAGATTTATGAAACAGAAACAGAATGGCTCGCATCTCTGCAGCTGGAAAACGGTGCGCTTCCCATGACCGGAGGTAAAAACGGCGACCTTCGTATGAACCCGTATTTTGCAGATTTTGCTGCACTTGCACTGCTCGATAATGCGGAAAAATACGCTGACAATGTAGTAAAATATATGGATTGGCATTTCAGCCATCTTAATACCGCTAAAGAGGATTTCAACGGTCTTGACGGCACTATCTATGATTATGTGATCACGGTGAAAAACGGCAAGGTAGAAAAGGAAAACGTTTCCACGCCGGATAATGCGGACTCCTACGACACGACAGACTCCTATGCCGCTACATTTCTCACGGTAGTGTACAAATATTTCCGTCAGACGGGTGACAGCGGATATCTGGTCGCAAATGCAAAAGACCTCGAAAGAATTACCTCTGTAATCTTTTCTAATCTGCAGGACGGGCTCACCTATGCGAAGCCTAATCACAGAGTAAAATATCTTATGGATAACTGTGAGGTTTATGAGGGTGCTGTGGCAGCCACAGGTATTTTCGACGAGATAGTGAAAAACGGCGGAACCGAATACTCAGACCTGCGTGATGACTGCGAGGAGCTGATTTCCACCGTAAGAGAAAGTATAAACAGTAAGCTCTGGAATTATGCCGGCGGATATTACAGCCCGGGAATAACCGCTTATGTCAGCGTACCTACGAAGATTTTCTCGTGGAACATATATTATCCTCAGGCTACATCTCAGCTTTTTCCCATCATCTGCGGTGTTATCGAGCCTGATACGAAGCGTGCCGAGCATCTTTACGGTAAATTCTGCGAGAGCTACGAATGGGAAAGATTTGACTATCCCGACGATTTCTACTGGGGGGCAAATGTATATGCTGCTGCGGTTATGAATGATCTTGACCGTGTGGTGACATATATGACAGAGTACAGTACACTGATGGAAAATCACAGCTGGCCTCTTTATAATGCTGACAGTGCGAGAACCTCTATGGCGGCATACATAATGCTCGAAAGAGCCGGAGCAGTCTGACGGTATTTCAGAGACAAGAAAAACAGTACAGTAAGAAAATCCGTTGTAAATGTCGGCAGAGGTTTACGTCGGATTTTTTCTTAAATCTTGACTTAAACTTTCTTATGTAATATAATATAGTATCAAAGCACAAAACTTTAAATGATAATATAAAGAAAAGAGGATGATAACAGTGAGTAATTATAAAATTGCCACCAAATGTATCCATTCGGGATATACACCGAAAAACGGTGAACCCAGACAGATTCCCATCTGTCAGAGTACTACATATAAATATGATTCAAGCGTAGAAATGGGTAAGCTTTTCGACCTCGAAGCTTCGGGTTATTTCTACACCCGTCTTCAGAATCCCACCAATGATGCAGTAGCTGCGAGAATTGCGGATCTTGAAGGAGGTGTAGCAGCAGTGCTTACATCCTCCGGTCAGGCAGCCAACTTCTTCGCTATTTTCAATATCTGCTCGGCAGGTGACCACGTGGTAGCTTCCACAGCTATCTATGGCGGCACATTCAATCTTTTCAATGTTACAATGAGAAAGCTCGGCATAGAGTTTACCTTCGTAACACCTGACTGCACCGAGGAAGAGCTTAATGCCGCATTTAAAGAAAACACTAAGGCTGTTTTCGGCGAAACTCTTTCCAACCCCTCACTTCAGGTTCTCGACATCGAAAAGTTCGCCAAGGCAGCTCACGCTCACGGCGTACCCCTCATCGTGGATAACACCTTCCCCACACCCATCAAATGTCAGGCATTCAAGTACGGAGTAGACATCATCACTCACTCCACTACCAAATATATGGACGGTCACGCCACACAGGTAGGCGGTGTAATCGTTGACAGCGGTAATTTCGACTGGACGGCGAGTGACAAATATCCCGGTCTCACCACTCCCGACGACTCTTATCACGGTGTTACCTACACAGAGCGCTTCGGCAAGGGTGCATACATCACCAAATGTGTAGTTCAGCTCATGCGTGACCTTGGCTCTATTCCCGGTCCTCAGAACGCTTTCCTTTTAGGACTCGGTCTCGAAACTCTCGCTCTGAGAATGGAAAGACACTGCGAAAATGCTCTTAAGGTAGCGAAGTATCTCGAAAAAAGCGAGCTCGTTTCCTGGGTATCCTATCCCGGTCTCGAGAGCGACCCCCAGTATGAATTAGCTAAGAAATATATGCCCGACGGCACCTGCGGTGTAATTTCCTTCGGTGTCAAGGGCGGCAGAGAAGCGGCTACTAAGTTTATGGATTCACTCCGTCTGGCTTCCATCGTTACTCATGTAGCGGACAGCAAGACCTGCGTTCTTCATCCTGCCTCCACCACTCACCGTCAGCTCACCGACAAGCAGCTCGAGGAAGCAGGCGTAAGAAGCGATCTCATTCGTCTTTCAGTAGGTATCGAGGATGCAGAGGATATTATCGCCGACATCGAGCAGGCACTCATTTCAGCTACAGCTGAATAATTCGGAATTCGGAATGCGAAATTCGGAATAGCGGGACAGCTTTTCGGTAAAAAGAAATGATACACCGCCGGATTAACGGTGTATTATTGTAGGGGCACGGCGTGCCGTGTCCGCACAAATAAAAATTATAAAGAGGATTTAAAATGAAATTAGGTATAGTAGGTTTACCCAATGTAGGCAAAAGTACACTTTTTAACGCAATCACCAATGCAGGTGCACAGAGTGCGAACTATGCTTTCTGCACTATCGAGCCTAATGTGGGCGTGGTTGCAGTTCCCGACTACAGACTCGACAAATTAAAAGAGATGTATAATCCCGTGAAGTTCACCCCTGCCACCATCGAATTCGTGGACATCGCAGGTCTCGTAAGAGGCGCATCTAAGGGTGAAGGTCTCGGTAACAAGTTCCTTTCACATATCCGTGAGGTTGACGCTGTTATTCACGTGGTACGCTGCTTTGAGGATGACGATATCATCCACGTTGACGGCTCCATCGATGCAAAGAGAGACATGGAAACCATTAATCTTGAGCTTATTCTCTCTGACCTTGAAATGATCGACAGAAGAATCGACCGTGTATCCAAGGCTATGAAGGGCGATAAGAGTCTTGCCTCTGAGCTTGATTTCCTCAAGAGAATCAAGGAAGCTCTCGAAAACGAACAGCCGGCGAGAAGCGTGGAATGTACAGACGAGGAAAAGGCTATTCTCGACGGTGCCGCACTTCTCACCTCAAAGCCTGTTATTTACGCTTGTAATATGAGTGAAGCCGACTTCGTTTCAGGTATCAACACTAACGAAAATTACAAGGCTGTCTGCGAAATCGCAAAGGCAGAGGGCAGTGAGGTTCTTCCCATCTGCGCAGGTCTCGAAGCAGAAATTTCTTCTCTTTCCGATGAGGATAAAGAGATGTTCCTCGCCGACCTCGGTGTAGAAAACAGCGGTCTCGACCTTCTCATTCAGAGAAGCTATAATCTTTTAGGTCTTATTTCCTATCTTACTGCAGGTCAGCCCGAGGTAAGAGCCTGGACCATCAAAAAAGGCACCAAGGCTCCCCAGGCTGCAGGTAAGATTCACTCTGACTTCGAGCGTGGCTTTATCCGTGCCGAGGTTGTTTCCTTCGACACTCTTATGGAGCTCGGCTCTCTCGCTGCTGCGAAGGAAAAGGGTCTGGTAAAGAGTGAAGGTAAGGAATATGTGATGAAGGATGGAGACATCGTTCACTTCCTTTTCAATGTTTAAATGATACAAAGCCGGGCGGAGAAATCTGCCCTGCTTTTTTGTTTGATTTGCTAATTGACTGAAAAAGTCGTGGTGAGTACACTATTCTTGTTATGGAAAATATTTTTAGGAGGACAAAACAATGAAAAAAATACTTTCACTTGCACTGTCATTAATTATGCTTTTATCTGTAATGCCTGTGGCTTATGCGGCGGAGAAAACTGTAAAAGAGGCTTACATTGATGAGTGTTTAAAATTTTGTGTTTATATGAGCAATGTCTATGAACCGCGTTCTTTCGGAAATTATGTTTTAGAACTGCTTGGAACAGATGTTTATGATTTGAGCAGAGGTGTCATAGAAGAAAATGAAGATGAGTTGCCCGGGGATACAATAAAATTAAAAGATATGAATTCTGAAATAGAAGAAAAATTAGCCAAAGGTGAGGCTGTTATTGTAACTGACAGTTCTGATTTGATAAAGCCGATTGTTTTAATTAACGCTCTTTTCTATAATGATGATATTGATGATTTTTTTCAGAATGTTCTTAGTGATGAGCTTTATAAAGAAATGAAAGAAAGTGAGTCTCAAGCGTTTAAGGTGCTTGAAAACGGCGGTACTCAGGCTGAGTTTGATGTGGCTGTTGAAAAATTTTATAATATACAGATGGCAACGATAAAACATCTCAACGGCAGTCACAATTATGAAGCCTATGAAAATATGGGTGACGGTACTCACAAGGCAGAATGCTGGCTTTGTGAAAAAACAGAAATTTCAGCCCATACCTTCAGTGTATATGTTTCAAACAACGATGCTACCGAAGAAGCAGACGGTACGAAAACTGCTACCTGTGATTTCTGCGATGCTACTGATACAGTAATCGACGAAGGCTCAAAGCTTGGCAAAACCGGTTCATTTTTTGATATGATTATCACATTCTTTAAAAGTCTGATTGATAAGATTTTATCTCTCTTCAAATAAAAAACGGCTGTCACTGTGAACAGCCGTTTTTTATGTTTGAAAATCCTCCTCTGATTTCAGGGGAGGTGGCAACCATAGGTTGACGGAGGGGTCACGAATTATGTCTGCTCATCGCCTTATCAATATCGCCCGTAACCATAATCTCAATAGCGTCGATTACATTTTCGGCGCATTTTTTTATTTCATCGGCTTCTTTTTTCGTAAAGCGTGAAAGCACCCAGTCAGCAAGGTCATATTCGGGGTTCGGTTTGGCACCTACACCTACTCTTATGCGGGGGAATTCGTTGCTTTTAAGGTGGTAGATGATGTTTTTCAGGCCGTTCTGTCCGCCGTCACTACCCTTTCTTCTGATACGCATTTTACCAGGCTCAAGGCTTATGTCGTCGGATATAACAATGATTCTTTCGGGAGGAATTTTAAAAAAGTCAGCCGCATCTCTTACTGCTTCACCGCTTAAATTCATAAAGGTCTGAGGCTTGAGAATGAGACAGCGCTTACCCTCAATTCTGCATTCGTCCATCAGGGATTTGAATTTGAGCTTGTTCATTTTCAGTGAATATTTTTCGCTGAGAGCATCCACACAGATGAAGCCTGCATTATGTCTTGTACCCTCGTACTGTCTGCCGGGATTACCGAGACCTACTATCATATATTCGAATGTGCCTGTGTATTCTTTATTTTTCTTAAATATCATTTTAATTCACCTTTGTTTAAATTAATGCAAAATGCAGAATGCAAAATTGCGGTTGTAGCTTTACCGTAGTTTAATAGTTAGATTGTTTTCCGCAGAGAAAAGTGTTCGGAAACAGATATAGATTAAATTATAATAATCTTTTTGCTTTGGCGGTGTATTAAGAGCCGTTTTGCAAAACCTTATACGGATACAAATAGGAACGAAGTGACCCTTTGTTTTGCATTTTGAATTCTGCATTTTGCATTTGTCTGTAACACAGTTGCAGACATTATTATGCCAATTTTTCCTTCAAGAATCAAGCCTTTTTAAGTAATTTTAGTTTTTTTGACAGAAAATATATTATAGAAAGACTGCGAGGATGTTATTGTTCTAAATAAGAAATACTATTTTTTCTTCCTGTGTTATAATTAACCGATTATAGATAATTGGAATACTATGCTTTCTTTAACGGAGGTTTAACTTATGGAAAAAGATAACGAAAGACAGAATAACGACCTGATTATCGGCAGAAACGCTGTCTCCGAAGCTCTTCGCAGTGAGAGAGCCATCGACACACTTTTAGTAGTAAAGGGTGAAAGAAACGGCTCCATCGGCAGAATTTTAGCCGAGTGCAGAGAAAAGAAAATCGTAATCAAAGAGGTCGATAAAAAGAAGCTTGACTTTATGTGCGGTCAGGGTAACCATCAGGGCGTAGCCGCCTATGCCGCCGCCCACGAATATGCAGAGGTAGAGGACATTCTTGCCTTAGCAGAGGAGAGAGGGGAAGCACCCTTCATCATCGTCTGTGACGGTATCGAGGACCCTCATAATCTCGGTGCTATCATCCGTACTGCCGAAACAGCCGGCGCTCACGGTATTATCATTCCGAAAAGAAGAAACGCTTCTCTCACCTGGGCAGTAGGCAAGGCATCAGCAGGCGCTGTGGAATATATGCCCGTGGCACGTGTGGGTAATCTTGCCTCTACTTTAGACGAACTCAAGGAAAAAGGCATCTGGGTTTATTCGGCAGATATGGACGGTAAAAATTGGTGCGAAACTGATTTCGCAGGGGGTGTGGCTCTCGTGGTCGGCTCCGAGGGTAACGGTGTCAGCCGTCTCATCAGAGAAAAGAGTGACTTTATTGTTTCTCTGCCTATGAAGGGCAGGATAACATCTCTCAACGCTTCTGTAGCCGCAGGCATTCTTATGTACGAGGTGTCAAGACAGCGTTCGGGAATCAAGGCAAAATAATGCGGAATTCGGAATGCGAAATTGCGTGAAAGATTCTGTGAAAAGGAAGAGACAGTCCGCATAATATTCGCAGACGAAAATTTCGTATATGTTAAAAATGATAAACTGACTTTTGTTTTTTGTTGGCGGTGTAAAGGTGCAGTTTAGAGCACATTTATCCGGATATAATCGGAGCGAGGCGACCCTTAATTCCGAATTTCGCATTCCGCATTTTCGAATTGATATTATAATTACCGCTAACTCTACGGTTTACGACTTTTTACAGAAAGGATGAAAATTCGTTATGTCAGACAAAACCAATCCTTCCGACCTTTATGATGAAGAGTTTCTGAAAAAGAAGGAAGAATTTTACGCCATAATGGAAGATATGGACTTACCGTCATCTGAGATAGAAGAGGATGACGGAAGCTTTGAAGAGCTTATAGATGATTTCGCCGACAGCGACCTGATGTCAAAGCTCGGCTCGAAAAAGGAAAAGAAATCGAAAAAGAATAAAAAGGACAAAAAGAAGAAAAAGGAAGCGGTAGTGGACACTCCCGAGCCTGAGTACGATATTTTTGATCTGGGCGATGACTTCCGTGTAAAGGAAGAGAAAAAGCCCGAAAAGAAAAAGAAGGAAAAAAATAAGGCTAAGCCGGCAGAGAAAAAAGCTCCGCCGAAGCCGAGAGAGCCTCTCAAGCCCTTCGTTCCGCATACACCTGTAGAGCAGGTTAAGGCTGATGTTTATGTAAAGGATGAAAGCCTTTATGAGGAGCAGAGCGTGGACATCGATGAGCTTCTTAAGAATTTAGGTATTCCCACTGCCGAAGAAATCGCAGCAGAAGAAAGGGCAGAGCAGGAGACGGACAGAGACGTTTCCTCTGACGGTGAAAAGGAAGCGAAGGTCTACACGGGAGACAGAGAGGATATGGAGGATATTTCTTCTGTTTCCGACGAAGCGCCCGATTTAGATGAGGATGTAAAGGTCTTTGCTGATGAAAAGACAGGGGATGACCTTTCGGGAACGAGATTTTTCAGTACCGATGAATTAAAGGAAGAAAAAAATGACAGCGGTGCTACACGCCACTTCGATCTTAAGGGATATATTCAGTCTGCAGGAAAATCCATACAGGAGGGAAAAGTCCAGAAGGCTGACTTTACACGTCATTTCCGTTTCCTGAAAAATAAAGAGTCAGACGAAACCATTTTAGAGTCCGCACCTACAGGAAAGGGCAAGGACAGCATGATGGACTCTGTTAAGGCTGATGAGGACGGAGATATCTTTTCTGCCGTAGAAAAGGCACAGAAAAAGAAAAAGAGAACCCGTCTTAATACCACACAGAATTTCATCTCTCTTAAGGATTATGATGAAAAGCTGTCAGTCAGACTCGTAAAGGAAAAGAAAAATCTTTTTATCGCTCTGGCTGTTTTCGTAATAAGTGCAATTCTTACCGTGCCCTTCTCCGCCTACGGTCTGCAGGGTGCACATCACGGACTCATTTATTCCGCAGCTCACATTATTCTCACAGCTTTTATTTGCTTTATGGCGAGAAATGATCTCACCTTAGGCTTTAATAATATCCGTTATCTGAGCCCCGACGAAAACTCCGTAACCTTTATCGTGGCTGTTTTCGTAATGCTCTTTAATCTGTTTACTGCTGCCTTCGGCACTCTCGGTGTGAACGGAGTAAAGCCCTACACTCTCTGTCTTGCCTTCGGAGTGCTGGTACGCTTCACGGGAAGGTATCTCGATGACCTTACGGCACGTAAGAGCGTAAAGGCACTCTCAGAAAAGGGTGAATATGAGGGTATACACTACATTTCCAATAAAAATGACGCTCTTTTAGTGGCTCACGGCTTAAGTGAAAAGACAGTTCCCACTGTAATCTACGGTGCGGAAAGCCGTGTGGACAGCGGAATCAGAGATGATAAGGCTCCCAGAAAAGACGAAGACAAGTTCTACTCCTTCACTGCTGTGGCAGTTCTTCTGGTCGGCTTTATGTCGGGAATAATTCTCTTTTCGAGAAACAGAGATGCAGTTTCATTCTTCACTCCTCTGGTCACCTCTGTCTGCTTCTGTCTTCCTGTAATGAACGAGCTCGTAAGCAGTGTGATTTTCTTCTTTACCTCCTCACGTCTTTCAGATAAGGGTGTGGCTGTAAACGATATCGAATCTCTGGAAGAACTTTCCATGGCCAAGGCAGTTTCTTCCGATGCTAAAGAGCTTTTCACCTGTGAGGTTTCTTCCTTCAGAAAAGTAAAGGGCTCTCTTATATCAAAAAGTGATGCTGCTGTTTTCGCTGCGGCTACGCTTAAGGCGGGCGGCTCTATGGCGGGAGACTGCTTCGGAGAGTTTATCGATGCACTCGGAATTTCTCTGCCTGAAGCGAGTGATCTTCAGTATGAGGAAAAATTAGGCTTCGCCTGCTGGGTAGCCGACAGAAGAGTTCTCGTCGGTAACAGACAGATGCTCATCGAGCACAGCATAGAAGCTCCTACCCAGGCTGAAGAAAAAGCCTATGCGGGCAAGAAAAATGTTATGTATGTGGCTGTGGAGGGACAGCTGGTGGCTTCCTTCCTCGTGAAATACAAGGTGGTACCCTCCTTCAGAAAAATTGCTGCCGATTTCGAAAAAACAGGCTTCGTGCTTCTCGTAAGCAGTAAGGAGCCCTGTCTGGATGAAAACAACTGTGCAGAGAGACTTTCTCTGGATGTGGTATCTGTAAAGATTCTTTCACAGAAGGCATCGGAGGTAGTAGCTTCCTACAGAAAGGACAGCGAAAAAGGAAAGGCGACAGCTCTGGTTTGTCTCAAAGGAAAGTGCACTCTTACAGAGCTTGCCGTAAAGGCGCACACTCTTTACCGTACCGACCGTCTGGCTTCGAATCTTCTTCTTTCGGGACAGGCAGTGGCACTGGTGCTGACCTTCCTTTCGGTATTTCTCAATATGCCTGTATTCTTCAGTCCCGTAACAGTAATTCTTTTACAGTCCTTCTGGGCCTTCGGATGCTATGCTGTAGTGTCGGCACAGTTCAGAAAGGCAGTAAAAAGAAAAATCATAAATCTTATCGCGAAAGTGAGAAAAAGCAAATGAGTATTATACACGTTTCTTCGCTGAAAAAATCCTACGGCAGAAAAACCGTTCTGGATGACATAAATTTCGAAATCGCCGAAGGCTCCGTAGTAGGTCTTTTAGGTCCTAATGGCTGCGGTAAAACTACTCTCATAAAAATACTTACGGGTCTCATAAAGGACCATTCGGGTACGGTGAGAATAGATAATGAAGAGCCCGGCCCCTACACTAAAAGTATCGTTGCCTTTCTTCCCGACAAATCCTATCTTCCCGACTGGATGAAGCCGAAGGATGCTATCGGTTATTTCAGTGATTTTTATGCCGACTTCGATAAAGAAAAGGCAGAAAAGATGGTCCGTGATTTCGGTCTGGACGAAAATCAGAGACTCAAGACTATGTCTAAGGGTCAGCAGGAAAAGCTTAATCTCATTCTTGTTATGTCCCGCAGAGCGAAGCTGTATGTTCTCGACGAGCCTCTGGGCGGTCTTGACCCGGCGGCGAGAAGCTTCGTTTTAGATCTTATTCTCGAAAATTACGCCAAAGATTCCACTGTTCTCATTTCCACTCACCTTATCGGTGATGTCGAGCGTATTTTTAACCGTGTGCTTATGATAAGCGGCGGTAAGCTCATCGTAAATTCCCATGTGGATGAAATCAGAGAAAAGGGTAAGAGCGTGGAAGAAGTATTCAAGGAGGTGTTCAGTTATGCTTGGTAAACTCATAAAGCACGAGCTTCGTCATTCGGCAAGATATACTCTTTCCATTTACATCGCTGTTATTGTTATTTCCGGCATAATGGCACTTTCTCTTTTATCATCGGCCACCTGGATGGGTGTAATGAGTTGCTTTGCCCTTTATGCTGCAGGAATTATCGCTGTTATCGTTACTCTCGTTTCTGTAATAAAGAATTTTTATGACACTCTTTTCGGAAGACAGGGCTATCTCACTCTCACTCTTCCCGTAAAGTGCAGTACGCTTCTTATTTCTAAAATTATCGTGTCCTTTATCTGGATAACAGCTTCATTTGCACTTATGGGTCTTACTCTCATCGTTATTTTCTTCTATGCCAAAGAAAAAAGCGCAGGTTATTTTACGATGCTTTCCGACGCTGTAAGCATAAGCGGTCTTATTGATATGCTTCCCTCTGCGTCTACGGTAATCAGCCTTCTGATTGCTGCTGCACTGTGGGCAGTTATAACGATTTTTACCTATGTATCCTTCGTTTATTTCACCGTGACTGTTGCCAACACCAGAGTGCTTCAGTCTCATCCGAAATTCCTCGGCGGACTCATTTTCCTCGGTATTTTCTCGCTGAATAACACGGTGGGAAATCTTCTCACCCAGTACATACCTTTAACCTTCAATGTGGGAAGCGATAAGGTTTATTTCGCCTTCGAGCAGATGGGAAGGGCCGAAGAGGCTCTCCTCTCCTACGGTGTGGGAGGTACGGTTTTCAGCGGACTTTTCGCACTCGGTCTTATATGTCTGACCGGTTACATACTCGAGAATAAAGTGAATCTCAAATAAGGAGATAGAAAATATGAAAGAAATCAACGGCTTTACAGAATGGTACAGTGACCCGACGGTAACAGGAATTAACCGACTTCCGTCGAAGGCTACATTTATGCCCTATGACAGCCTCGATGATGCTAAAAAGGGTGAAAGATACCTTTCAAAGAGATATTATGATCTGTGCGGAGAGTGGAAATTCAGACTCTTCGACACCTACAGAGAGAAGGAAGAAGGCTTCTTCGCCACAGATTTCGATTCAAACGGCTGGGATACTATACCCGTTCCCTCATCATGGCAGATGGAGGGCTATGACTATCCTATCTATTCGAATGTGCAGTACCCCTGGGAGAAGGTTCAGGAGCCTGAGCCTCCCTTCGCTCCCACGGAATATAACCCGGTAGGCTGTTACATTAAAAAGTTCACCCTTCCCGAAGGCTTCAGAAAGGAAAGAATGATAATCACCTTCGAGGGTGTGGAAAGCGCTTACTATCTTTATGTAAACGGTGTGAGATGTGCCTACAGCGAAGGCACCTTCAGACACAGTGAATTCGACATTACGGATTTACTCTGTGAGGGTGAAAACACTTTAGCCGTGGAGGTTTACCGATGGAGCACAGCCAGCTGGATGGAGGACCAGGATTTCTTCCGTCTTGCGGGTATTTTCAGAGAGGTTTATCTTTACACCACAGGCAAGCAGTACATCGCAGACTTTAAGGTAGAGGCTCTGCCCGACACCTCCGATTATAAAAACGGTACACTGAAAGCAAATGTTCTTTTAGGTGAAAAGGCGGATTATACTGAGCTGGAGCTTACCGTTTACGATATGAACGGTGATGTGGTAGCCACCGATTCCGTTTCTGTAGAGAATGAGGATAAAGGACAGCTTAAGGCTACTTTACCCTACATTACTCTCTGGAGTGCGGAAAATCCCTACCTTTATAATGTAGTCATTTCCATCAGAGACCGTGACGGCGTGTATATGGAATATGTCAGCACCAAGGCAGGCTTCAGACACATCGAAATAAAGGACAGCGTTCTTTACTTTAACGGTAAGAGACTTCTTCTCAAGGGTGTTAACCGTCACGAATTCTGCTGTGAAAAGGGCAGAACCGTTTCGAAGGAGCTGATGATAAAGGATATCCTTATTATGAAGCAGCATAACATAAATGCTGTCCGTACCTCACATTATCCGAATCATCCCCTGTGGTATGACCTGTGCGACGAATACGGTCTTTATGTAATCGATGAAAATAATCTCGAATCCCACGGTACACGCTTTATGACCGCAGGCGAGGAGACACCCCTTCTTCCCGACGGCAGAGCAGAGTGGCTTCCGTCCTGCATGGACAGAATAGAATCTCTTTACGAAAGAGACAAGAACCACCCCTCAGTTATCATCTGGTCTCTCGGTAATGAGTGCAGCGGCGGTGAAAACTTCCTTAAAATGCACGATTATCTCAATGAGGTTGATCCCTCCAGACCTGTTCATTATGAATCTATCTGGCATAAGGAGACCTTCGGCTTCGATAAAAGCGTTACTGACATTTATTCACAGATGTATCCGAAGCCCTGGGATTTAGAAAAGGATATTATAGCACATCCGGAAAAGCCCTGGATGCTCTGCGAGTTTTCACATTCTATGGGTAACTCCTGTGGCGGAAATGAAAAGTATTTCGAGCTGATGGATAAATATCCCTGCTTCTTCGGTGTCTTCGTATGGGACTTCGTGGATCAGGGTGTAAGAATAAAGAAAGAGGACGGCACATCCTTCATCGGTTACGGCGGTGACAGCGGTGAAATCACTCACGACGGTCACTTCTGCGGTAACGGTCTCGTTTTCGCAGACAGAGAATTAAAGCCTGCCATAAAGGAAATGAAGCACCTTTATCAGAATGTTTCCTTTAAAGAAATCGATGCGAAAAAGGGTATCTTCGAGGTAAAGAATAACTTCCTTTTCACTAACCTTAATGAATATAATCTTCACTGGCAGCTGGTAAGTGAAAACCGTGTCAATGCCAGCGGAGACCTTTCTCTCGATCTTGAGCCGGGAGAAAGCACCGTAGTGGAGCTTTCCTTGGACAGAGTGCCGGCAGCAGAATGTTATCTGAATGTTATGCTCGAGCTTAAGAGAGGTAATCTCTGGGCGAAGGCAGGGCACACAGTGGCCAGAGAGCAGTTCATTATAAACGAATATTCCTTCCCGAAAGCTGACATCGAAGGCGAAGAGATGAACGTAAAAATCAATTACGGCACAGTAAAGGTTTACGGCGGTGACACAGAGGTATGCTTCTCACGCAGAAACCATAAGCTTTATTCCGTAAAATATAAGGGAACAGAGCTTCTCAAGGGTGATGCGGAGCTTAATTTCTGGAGAGCCATCATCGATAACGACAGGGGCAATAAGCAGGCTGTCCGTTGCGGCTGCTGGAAATATGCAGGCAAGCTTGCCGGTACAGGCATCGGCGAAGTTAAAAGCTACGGAAAGAAAGTCACCGTGGAAATGAATTTCTCAGTATATACCTCACCCGTATGTAAGGGTAAGATTATCTTTACCGTAGGCAGTAAGGGTATACACATTGACTACAGCTTTAAGGCAGAAGAGGGCCTTCCCGAAATCCCCGAGATTTCTCTCATTTTCCCCATCTCTGCAGAATACGAAAGACTCGAATATTTAGGTAAGGGACCTCACGAAAACTATATCGACAGAAACAAGGGCGCATATATCGGACTTTATAAGACTGATATAAAGGAACTTTTCGAGCCTTATCAGAAGCCTCAGGAGTACGGTGAAAGAACAGCCGTCAGAAGAGCTACGGTGAAAAAAGGCGACGGTACAGCATCTCTGACCTTTGCGGCAGATAAGGAAATGGAAATCAATCTTTCACCCTATACTGCAGATGACCTGGAGAATGCACCTCACATTCACGAGCTTCCCGTAAGCGACACCCTTTATTTCAGAGCAGTGGCAAGACAGATGGGTGTAGGCGGTTATGACAGCTGGGGCTCACACACCTTAGAGGAATATAAAAATCCTTCAGGCAAGGAATATAAATACGGATTTACTCTGATGTTTTGAAATCGTGAAAGGCGGAAGTTAAAATGAAAAAGAAGTCAGAGCCTATGGCTACCTTTATGGCATTTACCACCCTCGTAATCGTGGGTTTATCAGCCAAGCACTGTATGAAAAAATACACAGGCGGCGGCAGAAAGCATCCCCTCAGAGTTATTTTCAGGAGATAAACGGTGAAAAATAATAAGACTACACAAAAAAGGGGCAAGGGTAACGCCTGTCCCTTTTACAAAAAATGCGGCGGCTGTGAGCTTCAGAATATGACCTACGAGCAGCAGCTCAGCTTTAAAATGGCGAAAACCATCAAAAATCTCGGACGTTTCGGTCATGTGGAAGAGATTATCGGAATGGAAAAGCCTTACCACTACCGAAACAAGGTACAGGCGGCATTCGGTTTTTCGAGGGGCAGAATCATTTCCGGTGTTTATCAGTCCTCCAGTCATAACATCGTTCCCTTGGAAAAATGTATGATCGAGGACCAAAAGGCTGACGAGATAATAAAAGAGATAAGGCTTCTTCTTCCGAGATTCAAACTGACCTCCTTCAACGAGGATACAGGCAGAGGCTTTCTTCGTCATGTCCTCGTTAAAAGGGGCTTTGCCACAAATGAGATTATGGTAGTTTTGGTAAGCGGTACGAATATTTTCCCGAAGAAGGATGAATTCGTAAATGAGCTTCTCAGAAGACAGAAGGATATAACCACCGTTGTGTGGAACATAAACGGCGGAAAGACCAGTCTTGTCCTGGGTGAAAAGGAGACAGTACTTTACGGCAAGGGTTACATTACGGACATTCTCTGCGGTAAAAAATTCCGCATTTCCGCTAAATCCTTTTATCAGATTAACCCTGTCCAGACGGAAAAGCTTTACGGTACAGCCATAGAGTATGCCAGTCTTACTGGTAAGGAGAGAGTTTTTGATGCGTACTGCGGTATCGGCACCATCGGTCTCGTAGCCTCGGATAAGGCAAAAGAGGTTATCGGTGTGGAGCTGAACGCTCAGGCGGTAAGAGATGCGAAAAATAATGCGAAGCTTAACGGCACGGAAAACATCTCCTTCTACTGCGACGATGCGGGTGATTTTATGGTTGCTATGGCTGAGGAGAGAGAAAAAGCAGATGTTCTCTTTATGGATCCGCCCCGTGCAGGAAGTGATGTGAAGTTTCTGAAAAGCGCCGTAACTCTCGCACCGAAAATAATCGTCTACATTTCCTGTAATGTGGAAACCCAGGCAAGAGATCTCTCTTACCTTTGCAAAAACGGATATAAGGTGGAGAAAATCCAGCCTGTGGATATGTTTCCCCATACCAATCATGTAGAATGTGTTGTTTCGCTTATTAAAAAATAAATCTTAATTAGTAAATATATTCACAAAATAACAAACCGATAAAGAAAAGAGGGAGTAAGCTATGAACAGTAAGCAGTGGTATAAGGATAAGGTTTTTTATCAGATATGGCCCCGTTCCTTCAAGGACGGAAACGGTGACGGTATGGGGGATCTTATGGGCGTTTATGAAAAGCTTGACTATATAAAGTCACTCGGCTGTGACGGCATATGGTTCTCGCCTCTTTACCCTTCTCCCGGTGTGGACTGCGGTTATGACATTTCCGATTATTTCGATATAGCAGAAGAGTTCGGCGGAATGGACGCCTTTAAAAAGGTCCTTGACGGTGCTCACGAAAGAGGAATGAAGGTTATTATGGACCTTGTCGTAAATCATACGAGCGATCAGCACGAATGGTTTCAGAAAAGTCGTCAGAGAATAGAGCCTTACACGGACTACTATATCTGGCGCCCCGCCAAAGAGAACGGAAAGCTTCCCAATAACTGGGACTCCCTTTTCGAAGGAAAGGCATGGGCGTGGGATGAGGTAAGACAGGAGTATTACCTGCACTTATTTGCCGTTCAGCAGGCAGACCTTAATATGGATAATCCGCTCGTTCGTGAAGAGGTTAAGAAGGTGCTTAAGTTCTGGCTGGATATGGGTGTAGACGGCTTCCGTGAGGATGTAATCACATTCATTTCGAAAAAGGAAGGTCTTCCCGACGACTACATTATGCCCGCAGCAAAGGGCTTCAATTACTTTAATCACGGTCCTCATCTGCACGAATATCTCAAAGAATTCAAGGATGATGTGTTTTCACACTACGACTGTATGACACTGGCAGAAGCACCGATGATAAAGCCGAAAAAAGCACTGAAATATATCAATGAGACAGCAGAGCCTGTTCTCGATATGATGATACAGTTTTCCACACAGGAAGCAGACTGTATGTTCACAGATTTCGTTCATATGCCATTTTCACTGCGAAAATTAAAAAGAGCATTCTCTTTATGGCAGAAGGGTCTTGAGGGCAAGGGATGGAATATGCTTTATATGGAGAACCACGACCATCCGAGAATCGTTTCACGCTACGGCAGTGAAAAATTTCTCAGTGAAAGTGCGAAGATGCTCGCTGTTTCCTATCTTTTCTTAAAGGGAACTCCCTTTATTTATCAGGGACAGGAAATCGGTATGAGTAACTGGTATCCGAAGGATCCGACGATGTACGAGGATGTGCAGACACGCTGGCAGTACGAAAATGTGGGAGTAAAGAAATCTCCCGAAAAAAGACTCGAGCGTCTGTGGCACGGCTCCCGTGATTCGGCACGTACACCTGTACAGTGGGATGACAGTGAAAATGCAGGCTTCACGACGGGTACCCCTTGGTTTTATGTAAATGAAAATTATAAAAATATCAATGTAGCTGCACAGGAAAAGGATGAAAATTCTATACTTAATTTCTACCGTAAGGCTATAGCTCTTCGTAAGGAGCTGTCCTGTGTCCGCTACGGAAATTATGAAGAATACGGAAAGCATTCCTCTGATTTTTACACTTATTCCCGTGAAGATGAGAATCAGAAGCTTTTAGTGGTCTGCTCCTTCTCGGACAGGGATAAAAAATGGAAGGCTCCTGCAGGCTTTGATATGGAGAAGGCTGAGCTTTGCCTTTGTAATTACGGCGATGCAGAGAGCTTTACTCTTCGTCCTTATGAGGCGAGAGTATATATGTGGAATAAAAGGGTATAACTTAAAGGAGGACTAAAAATGAAAATAGCGGTAACTTATGAAAACGGACAGGTTTTTCAGCATTTCGGTCATACAGCACAGTTTAAAATTTACGAGGTGGAAAATGACACCGTAAAGTCAGCTGAGGTGGTTGACACTGACGGAAGCGGTCACGGTGCACTTTCAGGCTTTCTTAAGTCTCACGGAGTTGATGTGCTTATCTGCGGAGGTATCGGTGGCGGTGCTAAGACAGCTCTCACTGAGGCAGGAATCAGATTCTACGGCGGTGTCACAGGTGCGGCAGATATGGCAGCGGTAAGCTTTATCGCAGGCAGTCTCCGTTATAATCCGGACGCAGAGTGCGATCATCATCACCACGGTGAAGGCCACACCTGCGGAGAACACAGCTGTTCGTCTCACTGATCAGAATAAAAAACGGAGGCAAATATGCGTAAAACTAAAATAGTATGCACTATAGGTCCTGCCAGTGACACAGAAGAAGTGATGAGGGGTTTGTGTAAGGCCGGTATGAATGTGGCAAGACTTAACTTTTCTCACGGTACTCACGAGGAACAGCAGAAAAGAATAGATCTTATTAAAAAGGTTCGTTCGGAATTAAAGCTGCCTGTTGCTATCATGCTGGATACCAAGGGTCCCGAATACCGAATAAAAACTTTTGAAAACCGAAAAATTACTCTTAATGACGGAGATACCTTCACCTTTACCACGGAGGATATCGTAGGAAACGAAAAAAGAGTTTCCGTAAGCTATGAAAAGCTTCCCGAGGAGCTTTCGGTAGGGGATAATATACTGCTTAATAACGGACTTCTCACCTTCGAGGTGGAGAATATCTGCGGCACCGAAATAGAGTGTAAGGTCATAATCGGCGGCGAGCTTTCAGACCGTAAAAGTATGAGCTTTCCCGGCAAGGTAATGAAACAGGAATATCTTTCCGAGCAGGACAAAAAGGACATCGCCTTTGGTGTGAAAAATGAGGTGGACTTTATCGCATGTTCCTTTGTGTCGGAGAAAAAGGATCTTCTGGCTGTTCACGAATATCTCAGAGAGCTGGGATCGGCTGATGTGGAGCTTATCGCAAAAATCGAAAATCAGTCCGGCTGTGATAATATCGAAGAGATATGTGAGGTATGTGACGGTATAATGATAGCACGAGGGGATATGGGTGTGGAAATACCCTTTAAAATGCTTCCTGCCATACAGAAAAAGCTTATTACCAAATGCCGTCTGCTCGGTAAAAGAGTCATTACAGCTACAGAGATGCTCGAATCTATGATTTCGAATCCCCGTCCTACCAGAGCGGAGATATCAGACGTGGCAAACGCTGTTTATGATGACACGAGTGCCATTATGCTTTCGGGGGAAACTGCCGCAGGTAAATATCCTATCGAGGCGGTAAAAACTATGGCTGAGATAGCTGAAACCACAGAGAATAACATTCATTATAACAAGCGCTTCAATAATTCATCCTTCGAGATAAGAAATTCAGCTGATGCTGTGTCCCATTCTTCGTGTACGATGGCTATTGATCTTGGCGCTAAGGCTATAGTAGCCTGCTCGCTTTCGGGAATGACGGCACGTATGGTTTCACGCTTCCGTTCACCGGTGCCTATTCTCGGGCTCACTACCGATGAAAGAACCTGGAGGAGACTTGCTCTTTCCTGGGGAGTTATACCGGCTATGTGCGAAAGATTTACTTCCACAGACGTTCTGTTCTATATTGCCAAAAAGATAGCTGAAGAAGAACTCAGCTTGGAAAAGGGCGATAAAATCGTTATCACAGGCGGTGATACCAGCGGTACATCGGGAAAGACGAGCCTTATAAAAATCGAAATCATAGAATAAACCGAGGTATTAATGAACACATTCGATAAAATATATTCCGTAGTAAAGAAAATCCCGGAAGGGAAGGTAGTCTCCTACGGCCAGGTGGCTATGATGGCGGGTAATTCCCGATGGTCGAGAGTGGTAGGCTACGCACTGCATTCTAATCCGTCGCCCGGTGAAATACCCTGTCACAGAGTAGTCTTTTCTGACGGCAGGCTTTCGAAGGGGTTTGCTTTTGGCGGAGAAGCTGTTCAGAGAGCTTTGCTTGAGGGGGAAGGGATTTCCTTTGATTGTGAGGGCAAAGTGGAAAGAGGCTGTTTTTTGGAAGAAACAGACATATAAAATTAAACCGTTGTAAAAGCTGAAGGCTGATACAGCGGTTTTTCGTTTGTTATGAATTTTATATCTGAAGAAGGGGAATTTGTCCCGTGCAAATTACAGCATAACATACGTGATTTTATAGAAGCGACCATAGGTTGTCCGCTTCTGAGGTACGGTTTATAATCTTCGTTTCAAGGAAACAATTAGTCGTCATCGCTCGAGCTGTATCGTCACCGAAGCGCCCGCAGTGCGGGATGAAGCGAGATGTGAAACAGGAATGTGTATTTTTATGATTTTTGTTTCAATGAAACAGTTAATCAACATCCGCTCGAGCCGCGGAGGCTTTTACTTTGGCACAGGCGAGCGCCAAAGTAAACAAAGCGCCCATTTTTCGGTG
>JAZTZH010000078.1:0-15722 GCA_045637365.1 Acutalibacteraceae bacterium | reverse complement strand
TATTGATTTAAAAGGGGTAAAAAGGTATAATTGATTTAAGAGAGGTGAAACACATTGAAGATAAAAGAACAGGAAAATGGTATAATTTTGGAAGATATAGAGTGTTTTAATGTTGAACTCTCCGTTTTTTGCGGTCAGGCTTTCCGATGGGAAAAAAATGAAGACGGTTCTTTTACGGGTACAGTAAAAGGCAGGGTACTTAATATCGAACAGAATGAAGAGCAGATAATTTTCAGAAATACAACAAAAGAGGAATTCGAAAATATATGGTACGATTATTTTGATCTTGAAAGAGATTATGCCGGTATATGTAAAAATTTCGAGTCTGACAGCTATCTTGAAAGA
This sequence comes from Acutalibacteraceae bacterium, assembly GCA_045637365.1. GTDB lineage: Bacteria > Bacillota > Clostridia > Oscillospirales > Acutalibacteraceae > UBA6857. The sequence goes on along the minus strand of JAZTZH010000078.1, from coordinate 15,377 downwards.
GCAAAAAATGAATATTACGGTATCCGTGTACTTAATCAGGAGCCATGGGAAGCTCTCTGTTCCTTCATAATTTCTCAGAACAATAATATCCCCCGTATATCGGGTATAATTAAAAGACTGTGTGAAAACTTCGGTGATAAAATAGACGGGGAAAATTATTCTTTTCCGTCTTATGAGAGATTGAAGGATGTATCTGTCGAAGAGCTCGGAATTTTAAGAGCAGGCTTCAGAGCGAAATACATCGCAGATGCAGTGCAGAAATTAAACAGTGAAGAAATTTCACTGGAAAAAATAAAAAAAATGCCTATAGAGCAGGCACGGCAGGAGCTTATGAAAATAAAAGGAGTAGGTGCTAAGGTAGCGGAATGCACCCTTCTTTACGGCTTCGGAAGAAAAGAGGCTTTTCCTGTGGATGTATGGGTAAAAAGGATTATGTCAGAGCTTTATCCGGATGGCCTGCCTGAATGTACAAAGGATGTGGAAGGCATAGCACAGCAATATCTTTTTCACTGGAGAAGAAATTTAAAGGAGAATGAAAATGACTGAAAAACAAAGGATGAAACTGTGTGTTGAAGCACTGGAAAAGGAATATCCCGATGCACTCTGTTCTCTTAATGCGGAAAATCCTCTTCAGCTTATTATAGCGACAAGACTTTCCGCACAGTGTACCGATGAAAGAGTAAATAAGATAACTCCTGCATTATTCGAAAAATATCCTTCTCTGGAAGATTTCTGTAATGCGGAAGAAAAGGATATAGAAAGGCTCATTTATTCCTGTGGCTTTTATAAAACAAAAGCTAAAGATATAAAAGAAATGTGTCTGAAAATACGTGATGAATTCGGCGGTCAGGTGCCTGATACTATTGAGAAGCTGACTTCACTTCCGGGCGTAGGAAGAAAGACAGCGAATCTCGTAATGGGTGATGTTTATAATAAGCCTGCTATAGTAGCAGATACGCATTTAATCAGAATTACTAATCTTTTAGGCTTCGTAAATACCAAGGATCCGAAAAAAGTAGAGCTTGAACTGAAAAAAATAATCGAGCCTGAAAAGAGTAATGATTTCTGTCACCGCTGTGTTCTTCACGGAAGAGCAGTGTGTGTGGCACTAAGACCCGACTGTGAAAGATGCTGCATGAAGGAATACTGTAAGAAAGCGAAAAAATAAAAATATTTATGTGGGTTAAATTCACATAGTAAAATAAAAATGAGGTACGGATTTTCCGTACCTCATAATTTTTATGTGGATTACATAAGGAAGCCCTGTCCGCCGTTGATCATAAGGAACATAGGAGCAAAAACGAGAGCAACAATAGTCATAAGCTTGATAAGAATATTGATGGAGGGACCGGCAGTATCCTTAAAGGGGTCACCTACCGTATCACCTACGACTGATGCTTTATGTGCATCGCTTCCTTTACCGCCGCTTGCACCGCTTTCGATGTACTTTTTAGCGTTATCCCATGCGCCGCCCGAATTAGACATAAAGATAGCTAAAAGGACACCTGTGACCAGAGAACCTGCCAGAAGACCGCCAAGGGCACTTACACCTAAAATACAGCCTACTACCAGAGGAGAAAGAACAGCAAGAACACCGGGAACCACCATTTCTTTAAGAGCAGCTGTGGTGGAGATAGCTACACATGAATTATAATCAGGCTTACCTGTACCTTCAAGTATACCGGGAATAGCTCTGAACTGACGGCGTACTTCTTCTATCATTTCGTGAGCAGCCTTACTAACTGAATCCATAGTAAAGGCAGAGAATACAAAGGGAAGAACACCGCCGATAAGAAGACCTATAACTACCTGATAATTAAGAAGGTCAATACCGATTTCTTCGAGCTTAACGGCTTCGGAATAAGAGAAGAAGAGAGCCAGAGCAGTGAGAGCTGCAGAACCGATGGCGAAGCCCTTACCGATAGCGGCAGTAGTGTTACCTACTGAGTCAAGCTTATCAGTAATCTCTCTTACGGATTTGTCGAGCTTAGACATTTCAGCAATACCGCCTGCATTATCAGCAATAGGACCGTAAGCATCAACGGCAACTGTAATACCTGTGGTGGAAAGCATACCTACAGCAGCGAGAGCTACACCGTAAATACCTGTACCGTTTACATCGCTCTTACAGCAGAAATATGAAACGAAAATACCAACACAGATGAGAATGATAGGCATAGCAGTAGATTTGAGACCTACGGCAATACCGGAAATTATATTTGTAGCAGAACCTGTCTGTGATTGCTCTGCGATTTTTCTTACGGCACGGAATTTGTCAGATGTATACATTTCTGTGAGTGTACCTATAAGAGTACCTACGGCGATACCTGAAACGATAGAAAAACCATAATTAAGCGTACCGAACATAAAGTAGCTCAATACGAGAGCAGCGATAACCACTACGAGAGATGCGACATAGGTTGCGGCTTTAAGTGATTTATGGGGATCACTCTTATTACCTCTTACGAAGAATGTGGAAACCACAGACGCCAGAATACCGATGGCGGCTATGTAAAGAGGATAAAGAGGACCGGAAGAAGGATTCTGTGAGTTTGCGAATGCGGCAATACCGAGAGAAATAGCGGAAATGATAGCACCTGCATAGCTTTCGAAAAGGTCAGCACCCATACCTGCTACGTCACCTACGTTGTCACCTACGTTATCAGCGATAACTGCAGGGTTTCTCGGGTCGTCTTCGGGAATACCGGCTTCTACCTTACCTACAAGGTCAGCACCTACGTCAGCAGCTTTGGTATAAATACCGCCGCCTACTCTTGCGAAAAGAGCGATAGAGGAAGCACCGAGACTGAAGCCGAAGAGGATGTCTGCATCCTTAGTAATCGCATAAATACCGGAAATACCTAAAAGTCCAAGACCGACCACACACATACCCATAACCGCACCGCCTGAAAAAGCGACGGAAAGAGCAGATTTCATACCGCCTTTTGCTGCAGCCTGAGCAGTTCTGACATTAGCCTTTGTAGCTACATTCATACCGAAATAACCGGCTACGATAGAAAAAGCCGCACCGATAATGAAGCTGAGTGCTGTAGGCCAGGAAATGAAGCAGCCTATGGCTACGAAAAGTGCAAGAACGAAGAAAATAAGAATCTTATATTCAGAGAAAAGAAAAGCTTTTGCACCGCCATGAATAGCGGCAGAGATTTCCTGCATTCTTTCGTTACCCGGGTCCTTCTTATTTATACGCAGAGCAAGTATAAGCGCAAAAAGAAGAGCAAAGCCACCTACCAGAGGTGTAAAATAAAGTATTTTTTCCATAATATTTCTCCTTTCGGATAATTAACAGAAGCAAATTAACAGTATTTGCACTTTGTTATAAGGAATATATTATACTATTATTGCTTCATTGTCAACATAACATACTAAAATATACAGTTTTTTAATAAAAAATTGTATGATTTACACTAATAACTACTATATATGCTGTTGTAAGGTATGAAAAAAAGCAAATACATCCGGAAAAATTACGTAGAAGTAAGCCTGCGGCGAGCCAAGTGACCGTGTTCGGTCAATCCGGGCACCCATGCAGGTGCCGGATTCCCTGTGTACACAGGGCTTGGCTCGCCGTCCTTCCGGTTGCTGTCTGTAAATTAAAAGCAGACTGTTCGGCGGAAAACCTTACAGTCTGCTGAAAGAATATTTTTATCAGTACTTTCTTGAAAGGAGCTTTTCTGATTCTTCTCTGGAAATTTTACCTACATTATGATCAGCCATAACTTGAACATCTTTATCATTAAGTTTGTAGAAGTTCCAGATAATGAAAGCGATTACGAGACCGATAATCGGAACTACATTATATGTGAACCATAAGCCGTCGATGGCTTCAGCAGTCTGCTGTGCTCTGGCGTTAATGGCTTCGAGTGCTTCGAAGCTGTCCACACCCTCGAATGTTTTGAAGCCGAAAACACCTAAAAGAGCGAGACCGAGTGAGCCGGAAATAGCGGCAGCAAGTTTGACGGCAAAGGTCTGGATGGCGAAGGTGATACCCTTTGCTTCGGTGCCTGTGGTATACTGTCCGTATTCTGCACAGTCAGGTGTGAATGTGAAGGAAAGGACACCGATGATACCGAGAGGAATAGCGCGAAGCATAAATGCGATTGTAAAGAGAATGAAGTTGTTCTTTGTGGGAATGATTGCGAAAGAAAGGATGATGGAAGCGATAACAGAAATTCTGAACAGCTTCGTTTTGTCCATCTTTCTGATAATTTTCGGTACGAGAAGTGCCATAAAGAGCTGGGGAAGAGCAGCAACTGTTCCGGTAATGAGAGAGGTAAGTGTGTTATCAAAAATGTAATATGCTGTTATAAGACCAAGGGCAGTATATGTCTGTGCACCCGAATAGAAGATATAGCCTACATAATAAATAAGCAGGTACTTGTTACTTACTACATATTTAAGCATTCTTCTGACAGTGAACTGCTCTTCGTCGATGCTTTTATTTCTTTCCTCACATTTAAAGCATACGGGGAACATAGTAGCTGCAGCAACTACGGCAACAATTATAGAAATCCATCCGTAGTTAAGACCGATGAACTCACTGATGAGAACGGTTACGAGAACTGTCGTAAGGGCAGAACCTATACCGCCGGTAATTCCCTTAAGGGAAAGAATAGTATTTCTTTCTTCGATGTTACTGGTCATGGAGGTGATGATACCGAAGGCAGGAACATCGCAGAGGGTGTATGCTGTATCCCAGATGATATATGCGATAGCAAACCATGCGAGCTTGAAGGCTTCAGAAGTAGTTTCCGTGTTAGGAATGATGAAAAGTAAGATAGTAGAAATCGGTGTAAGTACACAGGCTATTTTAAGCCAGGGAATAAACTTTTTACCGCTTCTGAATTTAATTTTGTCGAAGATAACACCGAAAAGTGCATCATTGACAGCATCCCATACCTTTACCGCAAGCATTACTGCGGCAGATTTGGCGGGATTGACGCCTAAAAGAAGAAGGAAGGTGGTCAGATAGGCGGCTATCATATTGTAAATCATATTCTGACCGAAGAAATAAAAATAATAGCTCTTTCTTTCGGTCGGGTTAGTTTGCCATAAGGGGTTCTGCATTTTTTTTGTTTTCATACCGTTATCTCCTTTTATTTTCATATAAAATATTGTAGCACTCTGAAAATAATAAGTCAATAGAAAAGATATATAAGAAATATTTGCAAGAAAGACATGATGAAATATTTCTAAGAAAGACTTGAACTATTTTAAAAAATATAATATAATGTACTCTGTAAAACTCCAAAAGTTGAAAGGAGAATTTATATTATGAATAAATTCAAAGAGTTTTTAGACAGTATCCCGGGAGAATGGAAAACAGGTCTTTCTATCGCTCTTGCAGTTATTTTACTTTTCTCTATGGGTAATATTGCAGGTTCACTTACTAATATCAATGCTACTCCCGTAGATGAGGCAGGTTCTGTAGTAGAAAATACAGTGGCTACTGATGCTCCTACAGAGGCTCCCACAGCAGCACCTACCACCCAGGCTCCTACAGCAGCACCTACTACTCAGGCTCCCGTAGCTGACTCTCAGCCTGCTGACACAGCAACATCTGCTCCTGCAGCACAGACACCTTCCACAGGTGCTCCCGCTACCACAGAAGAAATCGTAGCTCTCTTTAATGAAAGTGCAAATAAAATAAAAACCACTGCTGTAAGAGCTACAAGAAACTATCAGGATATGAGAATCAATAAGCTTGAAGTTCCTTCTGCTCTTCAGGCAATCGCTGACGGTGCTATCGAAAAATTCGTTAAGCCCAATATGACTCCCGAAGTTTATGAAGGTGCACTTATAACTGAAAAGTATCCTGTAAGCGGTACAGACTTCGCAAGTAAGCTTAAGCCCGAATATGTTGAAACCATTACCTGTACAGATAACGGTACAGAATATGTTATCGATATCAAAATGAAGGATCAGATGAATCCCGTTTACCGCAGCGGTGAAGGTGTCGGCTCTATCTTCTGGACTATGGATACGGGCAGCATCGCAAATAATCTTCCTATGGGCGAGGTAGAGAAAGCTGATTTATCATATTACAACTGTACTGCCACTGCTAAAATCGACAAGGCAACAGGCAATATGACATATTCGAAATTCATTTATAATTTTGATATGGACATTGCTATTAAGATGGGTCTTTCCCTTAATGCCAAGGCATCACTTACAGTTGATGAAGAATATGTAATTGAATATTGATTTACATAAGATAAAATAAGAAAGTGAGGTTCTTCGGAGCCTCATTTTTTATGGGAGAAATTACCTTTTTCCTCTTGACAAACTCCATTAACAGTGATATTATTATTTCAGTTAGTTATGACTAATTATATTTTTTACTTACAGAGTTAGTTTAACCTAATCATATACAGTGAGGTATCATTTATGAATTTATCCCAGGCTACGGAAGGAAAAGAATATATCATCCGTGAAATCGAAACGGACGATGAAGAACTGGATGCTTTCCTTTTTTCTTTAGGATGCTACAGCGGTGAGCCGATTACCGTAATCTCACACCTCAAGGGCTGCAGTATCGTTTCCATAAAGGACGGCAGATACAGTATAGATAAAGGTCTGGCGCAGGCTATAGCTATATAAGAATTATTACGGCAGATTTATTCTGCCATATTTCGTAAGATTGAGTTAGTCTTATATAACTCAATTTACACATAAGAAAGAAGAGGAATTTATTTATGAGAATTGCGCTGACAGGTAATCCGAACAGCGGTAAAACCACTATGTTCAATGCTCTTACGGGCAGTAACGAAAAGGTGGGAAACTGGGCCGGTGTTACCGTAGATAAAAAAGAACACAGCGTAAAAAAGATTTACTGTGGCGGCAAAAACATTACAGCAGTTGATCTTCCCGGTGCTTATTCTATGTCGCCTTTCACATCCGAAGAAAGTGTGACAAGTGATTATGTAAAAAATGAAAACCCCGATGTTATAATTAACATCGTTGATGCCACCAATTTAAGCAGAAGTCTTTTCTTCACCACACAGCTTCTGGAACTGGGTATTCCTACGGTGGTGGCTTTGAATAAAACAGATATAAATAAGAAAAAGGACACAAAAATCAATATAAAGGCTTTGTCCGAATTTTTAGGCTGTCCTGTAGTAGAAACCGTTTCTACTTCTTCCGAAGGTCTCGAAGCACTTATGAAAACGACTCTCGGTCAGGCAGGAAAAAGTCAGTCTGCACCTTACAGACAGGGAAGTGTGGATATGACGGATAAGAGTGCCGTTTTAGCCGCTGATAAAAAGAGATTTGCTTTCGTTAATGAAATAGTTTCAGCTATAGAAAAGAGAAAGATTTTTACCAATGTAAGAAATTCACAGGACAAGATAGATGCCGTGCTTACGAGCAGATGGTTCGGTATTCCCATTTTCGCCGCAGTTATGTTTGCGGTGTTCTGGATAGCGCAGGCAGGTCCCGGTGTATGGATAGCAGATATGCTTACTGCCACTCTCGAAAAAGGACAGGAGCTTATCGGTTCTCTTCTCGGAGATGCGAATCCTCTTCTTTATGCGCTTCTTATTGAGGGTGTAATCGGCGGTGCCATAGCTGTTATCGGTTTTCTGCCTTTGGTTATGGTAATGTATTTTCTTATTGCCCTTTTAGAGGACTGCGGTTATATGGCAAGGGTTTCGGTTATTCTTGACCCGATTTTTAAAAAGGTCGGACTTTCAGGCAAGTCCGTTATCCCCTTTATTGTCGGCACAGGCTGTGCCGTTCCCGGTGTTATGACCTGCCGTACCATCCGTAATGAGCGTGAGAGAAGAGCTACGGTTATGCTCGCTCCTTTTATGCCCTGCGGTGCCAAGCTTCCCGTTATCACCCTTTTTGCAGGTGCTTTCTTTGAGGATGCCACATGGATAGGTCCTATGATGTACTTCCTCGGTATAGTGATTATCTTCTTTGCAGCTCTGATTATAAATATGATTACGGGTAACTCGGCAAAGAAATCCTATTTCATTATCGAGCTTCCCGAATATAAGGTTCCCTCATTTATGAGAGCCTTCAAATCTATGTGCAGCCGAGGATGGGCTTACATAGTAAAGGCGGCTACGATTATTCTGCTGTGTAATACAGCTGTACAGATTATGCAGTCCTTCACCGTGAATTTACAGCCAGCTGAAACTGCCGACAGTTCTATTCTCGCAGCTATTGCAGGCCCCTTTGCTTATGTTCTTCTTCCCGTGGCAGGTGTTCTTTCCTGGCAGCTTGCCGCAGCAGCTATCACAGGCTTCATAGCTAAGGAAAATGTAGTAGGCACTCTTGCCGTATGTTTCGTCGGACTCGAAAATCTTATCGATGCCGAGGATTTCGGCATTATGGAGGGTGCAGGTGCTGAGGTGGCAGGCGTTATGGCCATAACCAAGGTAGCTGCTCTGGCCTATCTTATGTTTAATCTTTTCACTCCTCCCTGTTTTGCGGCTATGGGTGCTATGAACAGTGAAATGAAAAGTATGAAATGGCTTTTCGGCGCTCTTGCTTTTCAGTTCGGTACAGGCTTCACCGTAAGCTATCTCGTTTATCAGACAGGTACGCTCATTACCACGGGCTCATTCGGAAAAGCCTTTCTTCCCGGTCTTATTGCAGTACTTGTTTTCGCCGCTTTAATAGCCTTCCTTTGCATTACCTCCGTAAAAAGGGTCAAGGCAGAACAAGCTCTTAAGGCAAAGAAAAAACAGACAGTAAAATAATGAAAATAAAAGGAAGTAACTATGGATAATATTATAATAATAGCTCTGGTGATACTGATTGTCACCCTGGCAGGAGCTTATGTTTACAGAGAAAAGAAAAAAGGTAAAATGTGCATCGGCTGTCCCGAAGGAGGAAAATGTACCTCCGGTGACTGTCAGAGCTGTTCCGTTTATAATACAGCAGAATAAAAAAGTTCTCTCCGTCAGTTCGTTTACTGTCGGAGAGATTTTCTTATATAATCCTCGAAATAATAAGTCCCGCTATAAGACCTCCGAGAACAGAGAGAACTATTTTTAAAACTGCAGCGGTTTTGTCCCCTTTTATTTTCGTGGGCGGTGCTTTATCGGTTCTGCCTGCGATAATACCCGCTCTTTCTCTTATTTTACCTTCACTGATGCTCGCATATTCGGGCTTTACGAAAAAGAGAATTCTTTCGAAATAATCACAGTCAGTATCATTTACCTCAACTACCTGTCGGTTAATACCTTTTATCATAATGTTACCTCTTCCTAAAAATATTTACATTTTTAGTTTTGTAAGATTATTATCTTTTATGCCTTGAATTTAATTACAAAAAATGATATTGTTTACTGTGAGGTGTGGTTATGATTAATTATCAGAAGGAACTGGAAAAAATAATCGAAGAAAATGAGAAAAAGGGTATAGTCCCCACTCTTATGCTTCATGTGTGCTGTGCGCCATGCAGCAGCTACTGTCTGGAATATCTTTCTCAGTATTTTAAAATAACTGTTTTTTATTTTAATCCGAACATTCATCCTGCTGAGGAATACACACAGAGAGTAAACGAGGTTAAAAGATTAATCAGCGAAATGACCTTCAAGCACCCTGTGGATTTTCTGGAAGGAAGAAATGATCCTTCTGAGTTTTATGATGCGGTAAGAGGTTACGAAAAAGCAAGAGAAGCGGGTGAGAGATGCTTTATCTGTTACAGACAGCGTCTTTACGAAACAGCTCTCAAGGCTAAGGAAATGAATTTCGATTATTTTACTACTACCCTTTCCATAAGTCCTCTTAAAAATGCTCAGAAGATAAATGAAATCGGTGAGGAAATCGAAAATGAACTCGGCATAAAGCATCTGCCGTCGGATTTTAAAAAGAAAAACGGATACAAGCGTTCCATCGAGCTTTCTAAGGAGTATAATCTTTACAGGCAGAATTACTGCGGATGCGTATTTTCGTTAAAAAGTGAATAAATAAATCCCTTTCGTTAAACAATAAATAAAAACGAAAGGGATAATTTTATGCAGACAGATACAGTAAAGCTTTTAAGGGAATGTGATTCGGGAGCCAAGACAGCCGTCAACTCCATAACAGAAATGCTGGACAAGGTTAAAAACCCGGATCTTCTTTCAATTCTTACCAAAAGCCTTAAAACCCATCAGGGATTACAGGTGGAAATCGGTGAATACATCAAGGAAATCGGTGCTGAAACCAAGGATCCTCCGCTTATGGCCAAGGCAATGTCATGGATGAAGACAAACATCAAAATGCTCGAGCATAACGATGACAAGACTATAGCTGCACTCGTGCTCGATGGCTGTAATATGGGAATCAAACAGCTGTGCTCTTATGTGAATGAATATAAGGGGGCTGATGAGAAATCACAGTCCTTAGCCAAGAAAATTATCAAGGAAGAGGAGCATCTTATCGAGGAGCTTAAGAATTATCTTTAATAAAAAAGGGACTGTCGGCACAGTCCCTTTTACCATTTATAATCACTTATCATTATGTCTCTGCGTGTCGAACCGTGAAAGCTTATTCCCGCATTATAATCACAGATAAACCTTACTTTTTGTTCCTTTTCGTTATAGGCAAAAATCGGTGTATAACAGGTAGGAGCTTTTTCATAATCCTGACGGTAATAAATGAGTGTCCAGTCACCTTTCTTTTCTTCCTCGGGTTCATCTATACTGTCGGAGGGACGGAAAGATCTGTATTTTTCTACGGCTTCACGGAAGCTTTCTTCATCTAAAGGAATCTCGAGAAAGACTTTCGTTCGAGGAGGCTCGGGATTGCCTCCGTACTTTTTATAATAATATTCGTATTTAATTCCTTTCACATTGGGCAGTTCCTCCGGCAAAAATTCCGGAAGAGTTTTCCAAGCACCACTGTCATCGAAGGACATATAGTTTTCTGTGTTACAGGTGTGTGACACCACATAGCCTTCGGGATCACAAATGCTTGCTAAAAAAGCTAATGCGTATGTAAAGAACGAACACCAGACACACAGACAAATCAGCAAAACCGAAATAACGCTTCTTATTTTCTGTTTTTTCTTTGAAGTAATAATATTTTTTCTGTTAAGGAAAATAATTAATACTGAAAGAAGGATAGCAGCAAATATAAAAGAAAGAAAATATACACCGCTTAAATCATACTGCGGAAAACGGTAGTCTCTTATATCTCTTATTTCCACCCAAAAAATCGGCACACAGCAAGCAACATTAAAAATCAGTCCGATAATTCCTACAGATAAAAACAGTTTTCGTATAAACTTCTGCAGAGGCGAAATCTCACTGTCCTCGGGCGGAAGCTTTTTTTCGCTCATAAGGGGGGGACTGTCAAGACATTCGGTTATCTGTTCGAGAGACAGCGTTTCTTCCTCGAGCAAAGGAGTCAGACAGGCAACCGTTTCCGTATCTGTTTCAATTCTTTTATTTGTTCTGTCTATAAACTCCCGAATTACTTCTTTGCTTTTTTCGGGTTGAGACTGCATAAGCTTAATCTCACCTATTGAAAATTCTGCCTTTCTTAAAACAGAGATGTTTTTAAGCATTTTAACATCATCCTCGGAAAAATCCACATTACGTCTTCCCGAATAGGACTCATTTACGGAAGGTGCGATCAGACCGTTTTCGATGTAAAGTCTTATGGCTCTTTCGGTAAGGTTTGTTTTTTCCGAAACCTCTTTTATTTTCATAAAACCGCCTCCTTTAAGATGTTTTTCCTTGATTCCACCTTTATCATATATTATTACCTAAGGTAAGTGTCAACAGTTTTAATAAAAAAAGTGAAAAAATAAAAAAAAAACAGTCGGGTGTCAATTAACATCCGACTGTAATTTTATCAGTTGATTTTTCCGTAGAGGGAAACCTTCTCAGCGCCTGCGTCAGTTCTGGGAGCTCTGGAGGGAGCTTCCACGGGAGCAGAATTACTTCTCCCTCTGCCGCCACGGTTATAACCGCCTCTGCCGCCACGGCCTCTGTTGTAGCCGCCCTTTGAGGGGTGAGTGGGTTTTACACCTTCAGCGAGAGTGATAACGACTCTTCTGCTGGAATCTGAGCCTACAGAGTGAGAGGAAACACCTTCGATTTCCTGAACTGCGGTGTGAATAATTCTTCTTTCATAGGGATTCATGGGCTCGAAAGTAACATTTCTGCCGTATTTGAGTACCTTTTCGGAATTCTTCTTAGCAAGCTCACGAAGAGCGTTATTTCTCTTTTCGCGGTAGTTACCTACGTTGATGGAAATTCTTGAATATTCGCCGTCCTTCTTTGTCTTGTTAGCAACAAGTCTGGTAAGATACTGGATGGAGTCAAGAGTTTCACCTCTTCTGCCGATTACGATACCGTAATCATCGCCGCAGTCGAGCTCGAAAATAACTTCGTTATCCTGTGTGCGGAAAGCCTCGATGTTTACTTCGCCTACGCCCATACCCTTAAGAATTTCTTTAAGGTAAGCGGAAGCAGCCTTAAGGCTTTCGCTTTCATCTGTATTTATAGCTGTTTTAACAGTTTCGACGACCTTTTTTTCCTCTGCCTTCTTTTCTTCCTTTACGGGAGCGGGCTTCTGAGGTGCAGGCTTCTTTTCAGCTTTGGGAGCTGCAGCCTTTTTAGCGGGCTGTGCCTTTACGGGCTCGTCGGGAACTTCGTAAAATGCTTTTGCTTTAGCAGGTGAACCGCCGAAAAGACCTAAGATCTTTTTCTGGGGATAAGCAACGATTTCTGTGTGAACGTCTGCGCCTGCGGGAGCATTAAGTTCTTTGACAGCGTTTGCGATTGCTTCATCTATGGTAGCACCTGTTGCGAGCTTTTCAAATTTCATTATCTGTTTTCACCACCATTTTTTATGAAATAGTATGAACCTGAATGTTCAAATTAAGATTAGTCTTCTAAATCTGCTTTTTCTTTAGCAGTAAGCTTCATTTTTTCATAAGCTCTGCGGTTTACGGTTTCTTCAACCATAACCTTGGCAAGCACCTTTCTGGGTGCATAGAAGTGACCGATGATAAGAGTCTGGAAGAAAGCGATAAGAGAAGAGAGAATCCAGTACATACCCATACCTACGGGGAAGCTCCAGCAGAGATATACTGACCAAAGAGGCATCATGAGCATCATACAGCCCATCATCTGCTGATTCTGCATATCGGGGTTAGTTTTCTTCTGTCTTACCTGGGTAAGTACACTTGTGAGCATAGATGCAATACCTGAAAGAACGGGAATTGCGAGAATGAAGATTGATTCCTTAGTAATACCCATTTCGTTATAGATATTGCTGGGAATCATACCGAGGTCGATACCGAAAATGCGGAAATCAAAGTTACGGATTGCCTCAATTTCGGCGGCGTAGGTTGTAAGGAATTCAGGCTTTGCTTCGAGAATTTTTTCGATATTTGTAATAACGATAGGCTCGATGTAGTAAGCGCCTCTGTTTCCGGATGTCTGAAGACCGAGAGCGGTAGCTGCTTCGGTAAAAGCAGTGATAATCTCTGCAGAGAGATTAAGAACATAGGTAAGAGGCTTCTGAATTACGCCGTAAAGACCGATAAGGATGGGAAACTGCAGAAGCAGGGGTAAGCAGCTGGCGCCCATAGAGGAATAGCCTTCCTTTTGGTAGAGCTCGCTGGTTTCCATCTGTATTTTCTGCTGTCTTTCCTGGGGATTGTAGTCCTGATACTTTTCTCTGATTCTTTTGAGCTTAGGCTGAAGACGCATCATTTTAGCCGAGGACTTCTGCTGTTTGATGTTTGAGGGCAGAAGAATAACACGGAAAAAGACGGAAAAAATTACGAGTGCGATACCGTAATTAGCAACAAAGCTGTAAAGAATTCTAAAAAGATATCCAAAAATGCCGTATAAGAAATCCATTCTTAAATACCTCCGAAAATTACTCCTTGGAGAACAAAGAAGAGCAAAGCTATTTCAGACGGTGATTTTCTTTTTTCGGCGGGACGGGATCATAACCGCCGGCTGAAAAAGGATTACAGCGGAGTAATCTCCACAGGGCGAGTAAACTGCCCTTTAATGCACCGTGAGTTTCGATAGCTTCAATGGCATAACAGGAACAGGTCGGATAGTATCTGCACATAGGGGGCAGATGGGGAGAAATGTGACGGCGGTAAAATCTGATTAAAGCTAAAATTACTTTTTTCATTTTATAACACCGAGCACTTTCATACATTCGACCATACTTTTTTCCACCTGAGGGGATTTAAGGTATTTGGTTTTACTGCGGGAAACGAAGACAAAGTCATAGTTACCTGCAATTTCATAATTCCTGAATACCGACTGATATGCCGCTCTGATAATTCTTCGGGAGCGATTCCGTTCAACAGCGTTACCGGTTTTTTTGCTCGTAGTAATACCGACACGACAAATACCCACACGGTTTTTTAATGCATAAACAACCAGTGCAGGTTTAGCCGAGGACTTCCCCCGATAGTAGACACGGTTGAAGTCTGTATTCTCTTTTAAAGTAAGGTACTTCTGCAAAAAAATCAAACCCTAACACTATTTTGAACGAGTGTGTCTGTTTACCTTTTATCGGTTTTCACCGACAAAAAATCATAGCTCAGTCAGATTAGTATGTGAGCTGCTTTCTGCCCTTTGCACGACGGCGGGCAAGAACCTTACGGCCGTTCTTTGTTGCCATTCTCTTACGGAAGCCGTGTTCCATTTTTCTGTGGCGCTTTTTGGGTTGATAAGTTCTTTTCATTGCATTAAACCTCCTTTGATAATTTTATAAAACGGGACATATTGCAAGGAGTATAGAAGTGAAGCAATATGGTGTCCGACGCTTTCAAATTTAATGCGAAAAAGTCATAAGACTGCAAGACATAACTTGCAGAAAAACATTATATATCAAATCCATCCCTTTTGTCAATGATTTTGTCCGTTTTTCTTTGATTTTACGGGACTTTTGAGGCTTTGCGGCATTACCGTTGTGGTCTTGTCCGTCTGAACATACCATATAATGTATTATCTGTTTTACGGGATTTTTTTCCTTAAGGAAAATCTAAAGTAAATATAGCATAATATATGTTGCATTTTATATTAAAGAGTGATAAAATAAGTTCATTAACCCAAAGGAGGCGTTTTTTTTGGACGAACTTAAAAAAGACGGTTTGCTCCCCGAGGAAGAAAACGAAGAAATAACTAAGGAAACCTATCTTCCCGAAGAGGAAACCGATGAACAGGAGGAGCTTTTGGAAGAGCTCGAAAATATCAGAGATATGTTTCAGGAGGAGCTGGACAGAGCCTCAGCGGAAGCCGAGGAGGGTGTGCTGATTCAGGAGCTTGAAAATTCCGACGAATACGAAGAGGATGAGGCGGAGGAAGAAATAGCACCTGAGGACCTCTGCAGATGCTGTGAGACAAAAATCCGCTTCAAGGAAGTCGGAGGCCAAGCGG
>JAZTZH010000077.1:0-55117 GCA_045637365.1 Acutalibacteraceae bacterium | reverse complement strand
TGCGAAGCACTTTAAAAAGCGAAATAGCTTTGCAAGAAAAGGCGAAAATCACCGATAATGCTGACGCATATCGGTGATTTTTAACGCATTATTGTGAAGTTATTTCACTTATTAAAGAAATACTTCCTTATCGGGTGTCGGCGTACGAACAGCCCCTTATTATTTGCCATCAATTAAAAAGTGATCTTATGAATTCTAAAACTCTCTTAAGAATAAATGTGATATCCTCCCAGAACATAGGCAATGACCAGTCGGGTTCGGGATTTTCCACGATGTTTTTTCTGTTTTCGTCCATTTTGCTTTCCTCCTTAAAGTTTATGTATTTATTATATACTGTTATTAATAATTTGTCAATAATCAAATTTACCGTGCAGATTCTATTCTTACGGCGATTACCGTAATGTCATCTCTCGTAGCACTTTCGCTTCTCAGAGCCGCCAGTGAAGCTATGTGTGAAGCCAGAGACTGCATATCACTCTTACTCCAGGCTAAGAGCTCATCGTTTATCCATCCGCAGTCACTGTTTGTCACACCGTCAGAAAGCAATAAAACTATGTCACCCTTTTTCAGCTCTCTTTCCTCCCGTACCAAGGGAACATCCCTTATGATACCCAGAGGCAAAGAAGCTTTTTCTATCACTGTTACACTGTCTGCGTGCCGTATGAGACTCAGTGTACCTCCTGCCTTGTAAAAGACAGCCTTACAGTTATATGGATTAATCTGCAGTGCATCCACCGTAGCTATTGACTCATCGGTTGATTTCATAATAAGTGCATCATTAACCGTTCTGCATGCACCCTCGAAGGAAAAGAATGAGCTGACCAGCTTTTCTATAACAGATGCAGCCATACTGCTGTCCACCGCAGCCCTGGACCCGGTGCCCATTCCGTCACTGAGAAGAAAGTTATAATCCCCTCTTTCCGTGGTAAAAATCCCCACCGTATCACCGCAGAGATTACCTGCCTTCATCGACCGCTGAGAATAACCGCTTTTCACGGTATAAGCCGCCTTTTCTCTGAAAATGATAAAAAGAGAGGCTCCGCTGCTTTCTGTTTCAGGCTCATCGAAACGCCTTTTGGTGATAAATTCAATGAGGGGGCGTATTTTCCTGACACAGTGACTGTCAGCACAGTCGAGAGTGATTTCCACCGTGACTCTTCCTTCGAAAAAAAAGCAGTCGAGTCTTTCGGTAGAGATACCGCTGTCACGAAGCGCTGTTTTCAGACAGGCTGACTTACCTTTATCTCTCGTTCTGCTCTGAGAAATGTTACCTGCCAGCTCATAAAGGAAATCACTCATACCCGAAAACTGATCCGTCAGAATACGGCGCATTTCCGTAATTCTGTTTTTCGTGGCGATAGCATTGCTGTAAGAGGGATAAACCGAAGTAAGCACATTACAAAGCATATCGTATTCCGGACATCTGACCGAAAGACCTATTCTGCCTTCGCCTGCCTTCTCTACCCCCATAATCCGAAGCACATCCGAAGCGGTGCTGTCGAAATTTTTATTCCAGCAGAAGGATTTCTTTTCGCATTTATCACAGACCTTCTGCTGAAGACGCGAAAAGAGTCGGTTCACCTCAGGGTTTATTATTCTGTCCAGCTTTCCGCTTACATCGTTCACCATAACCGCCACAGCTTCCATATTCACTGATGCGGTTTTCAGCTTTTCGACCAAAGCGAAATCGTCCGTTTTTTTATGCACGGACAGTATTTTGTCAAGATAATCCTGAAGCTCGCTGATTTTATATGCGGGGATAAGCAGAAAAATACCGCAGGCTATTACAGGCTCAATAAGGCTGAGCCAGCTTTCCGATAAGTCACTGAAAAAAAGTGATACAAAGAAAAAGACCGCAGTAAAAGAAAGAGAAATAACCGTCTGTCCTGAATCTGACAGAAAACCTCCCACTATACATGCTGTCACAAAGGCCGGGAAAAGATATTCTCCTACGGGAGTGACAGATAAAAAGGCTCCTGTAAGCGCACCTGCCACTGCAGACACTCCCGTACCCTTAAAAAGACAAATAAACATCATCAGCACCATAGCGAAAATCCGTCCCGGTGAAAGACCCTGAAGATTTACGGCAGAAAGACACATCAGAGTGATACCCACACTTACAGCCAAAGAAAAGTTGTCTTTTTTTGTAAAGCTTTCAATGCTGCCTTTATAAACAGGCAGATTAAAGGTTCTGACAAAAAGAACAGACGAAAGAAGTCCCAGCAGACTTTCAGCCGTAAGCATAATAAGAGGCAGAAGCGAAACCTCATCAAACCACAGATAAACAAGACCTGACACAAACAGAGAGCAGAAGGCTACCACAGAGCTGATAAAGCTCCCCTCCCTTTCACTGAAGCGTCTGTTCATAATGAGCCTGAAGAGACACATCATCATCGATGCTCCTATGTATCTCGCTACAGCACCGCCCTTCACGGTGACAAGACAGCCGATAACACTGCCGATAAAAGAAGGCAGACAGTAGGAGAATGGCACGGCAGACAGAAAAGAAACGGCAAAGGGCGAAATACCGCCGAAGCCGTCGAAGCATCCGAATCCCATCCCCGCTACAGAGAATAATAAGGCCTTGACTATGAAGGGCAGACTTCTTTCCCGTTCTTTTTCTTCGGGTAAATCACAGTAATAATATTCTTCTTCCGAGACTTTATCTTTTACTTTATTCATAAGGCTTTTCCTTTCGGGTAAATGTGTTCTAACCGTATCTTATGACATTATAGTTAAAGGTGCGAAAGAAAAAGCACGGAAAAAGTCGTCATCAGTTCACATTTCACTGAACAGATATAATAAAACCGGCCGTCAGCTCAAAACCTACGGTTAAACAAAAAATCCCACAGAACTTTCCTTTTCCGTGGGATTTCATATTATTCAGTTACAGGGCAGAATATCACTTTTATTACTTCAAGCCCCTTCCTGTGTCTGTGACTGATATCACTCTCTCGTCAGCCACTCGTGCTCCTCGGCATAAAAGCGTGTGGTCTTATACCAGGGGTCATCCTTAAGGTGTCTTATCATCCATACATAGCACATCTCATAACCGGGAGCTACTACCTGATGATGGTCGTTTCCGTCGGTAATGTAGGAAGCGGAGCCGTGAATGCTTTTGTAGACATTGTCACCTACGAAGCAGGCACCGAAGCCCTGTGGCTTATCGAACTGATAATAGTAAACCTCGGGCTGGGGATGATGATGAGGAGGATAGCTCGACCATTTACCCGGCTGATTGAACACCTCTCCGAGAACCATATTCGAATAGGGTGCATTATCATAATCGAAAACCGTAGAACAGATTCTGTGACCCGTACCGCCCCACTGACCCTTTCCGAATTCCTGATAAAGAATATCTTCCGGTTTGTAGAATACGGGTGCGAAGTCCTTTTCGTTATCTGTCTGCTCGATGAGAATTTCCGTGCCTTCCTTGGCTGTGATTTCTACCTTTACATTACGGGGCACATGAAGACAATAGGGGGTCTTTTCGAAAGGACCGCTGCGGACCATCTTTTCTTTTCTGCCCTGCCAGCTGATTTCAGCCTCACCCTTAAGGATAAGGAACGCTGTTTCGTTTTCAGCGTCCTCTACAGTGACTGATTCGCCTTCAGTAAATTTTTTCACCTTGATAGTTAAGAACATTTCGGGATGCTTTTCACCCATTTTACAGATCAATCTTTCACCGTTTCGGTCAAATTCGGTATATTCAAGCATAATGTTATCTCCTTTTTTATTTTCTTTGATTCATTTTACATCAAGACATAAAATTTTTCAATAAGTTTTGTTGAAAAGGATCTTATGAAATGATATAATTTAACAAACCAATTAAAGGAGAAAACATTATGCCCTACTTATTCACTCACTTCAAAGAAAAGCTCACCCCCGACGGAGAGCAGGTATACTTCGCCGTAAGCCGTGACGGCTTTAACTGGGAACAGCTTAACGGTGGCAACCCCATCCTTACTGCCGAAAAAGGCTTCAAGGGATGCAGAGACATCGAAATAGTACGCCTTTTTGACGGTGGCTTTGCCATCCTTACCACCGATGAATTAATTGTCGACCGTATGGACGAAAACTATAACGTAAACTGGAAAATAGTAAACCGAACAGGCAGTAAATGTCTCCGTATGTGGAGAACCGATGATCTCATTAACTTCTCCGAAGAGACACTTCTTCCCATCGGCACGGAAAGCTTCGGCTGTATGTGGGCACCTGAGGTTTACAGAGACGATGAAAAGGGCGAGTATCTCATTCACTGGGGTTCTACCGTAAAGGAAGACGATTACTCTCATATGTCCATTTTCTGCTCGAGAACCAAGGACTTCGTTACTTTCACAAAGCCTGAACTGTTCTTTACTCAGGAGAGTGAAATACTCGACACTCACATCAGAAAAATCAGTGATACATACCATATGTTTTATAAAAAGGCAGACCATCCCGGCTCAAATATGCATGCCACAGCCGAAAGTCTTGACGGACCCTGGATTCATGATAAGGCATTCGAAGAATACATGGCATCCCTCGGTAATGCCTGGGCTTATGAAGCTCCCACCACCATCGTCCTTCCCGACGGCAGATGGTGTCTGATGATTGATTTCTTCGGCTGTGAAAAACCGAAAATGGGTTATGTTCCCTTCATTTCAGAGAAACCGGGCAACAGTAATTTCTCTATGGCCAAGGAAAGCTTCTCCTTCCCCTACGGTTTCAAGCACGGCGGAATTGTCGAAATATCCGACGAGGAATATAACAGACTTAAGGACTATTATAAAAACTGAAATAAGCTTTTAAAGTCTCTTTAACTCTTGACTTTACCTGAGTAAAATGGTAAAGTATATACATTATATATAAAAACACAGGAGTGATAAAATGGAACAAAAAATCCTTAAGCTGTTGGGGGTCAAGGGTACGTTCAAAAATGACGTTATTCCTATGATTAACTACAGCAGCGCAAACATCACAACGTCAGGGTCAGGCTATGTTATCAGTCTTTATTTCACCCTCTTTCTGACAGGCGTTGTAAATCTCAAGCCCGAGCAGGCAGCAATCGTTACCTTTATTGCGGGTATATGGGACGCAGTTATTGACCCGTTTATAGGTATTATTACCGACAGAACACGTTCAAAATACGGCAGACACAGACGCTATATTCTCTGGTCTATGCCTCTTTACGCTGTCAGCTTCGCATTACTGTGGAACTCCTACGGTCTTGACGGTGCTGCAAGACCTACACAGGCTATCATTTATTTTACTGCGGTGCATTTACTTTATAAAACGGCATACTCCTTTGTTGACGTTCCCCACGTTGCAATGCTTCCCGAGCTTGCACCCGATTACGATCTGAGAACACAGTATAACTCCGTAGGATATATTTTCAATTCCTTCGGTATGTTCCCCTCATTCTTCCTTGCCATGGCTATTCTCGGTGTGTTCGGCTTCAGCGATCCAGAAAGCGGTGCAGAATTACCTATGCTTCTTGTAGGTATCATTCTTGGTCTTGTGTATGCTGTTTGTCTCGTACATACCTTCAGAAAGACGAGAGAAAAGCCCTCTCTTGATATGGTACTCGAAAAGTTTGACTTTAAATATTTCTTACAGGAATATGCTCTCGTTGTTAAAAACAAGGCATTCAGACAGTATTTTGTTATGAGCCTTTTCTATAACACCGCATGTAACTTCTACCGTTCATCACTTGTATTTTACATAAGATATATCGCCAGACTTATCAAGCTTTACGGTCTTTTCACCACTATCGAAGGTGCGTTTGAGGCCGCGGCTTTCCCCCTCAACTACGCTCTGACAATGAAGCACGGCAAGAAAAAGTGTGCTGATGTTGTTACACCTCTTATGCTTATAGGCTTTGCTTTATGTCTGTTTATGAATCCCACCGATGAAAACAGCAGTTCTGCTATATGGACTGTCCTTCTTATGCTTTCCGCTGTGTTCTATCCCTTCGGCAAATCAGGTATAGGCTATGTCGCCACAAACATTTTCCCTGACATTTCAGACATTGATGAGGCAATCACAGGCAGAAGACGTGAAGGTGTTATCGGTACCTTCAACACCCTTATCAAGACCTGCGTTTCAACCACCATCCAGAGTCTGGTACTGGTTATTCTCGGACGCTTCGGACTTGTAACAGGCAGCGAGGTTACTGAATACGAAAAAACTACAGGCTTACTTTACCACCAGCCCGACAACGCACTTTTAGGCGTACGTCTGTGCGTTGCAATTATCCCCATCGCTCTCGCTCTTATCTCACTCTTCCTTCTTCATAGGTTCAAGATGAATAAGACAGATCACAGATTAATCTGTGCAGCAGTCGCTACAAAGCACAGATACGGTAATGTTACTCTTACAGCTGAGCAGATCAAGGTTGTCGAACAGATTACCGGTCAGAAGTACGAAAACACCTGGCTCGGTCAGAATAACGACGGTGAACCTCACACAATTGAAGCTGATGAAAACGGCGAATATGCTATTCTTCTCGAAAAAGAAGCAGAAATGGCTGCAATAAGAACAGGCAAAAAAGACACAGATATAAAGGAGGCAGAATAATGAAAAAAGAATTGATTCTCGAACTGGATCAGAAAGAACCCATCCCCGAAAAGGGCGGATGGAAAAAGAGCCTGAAGGCATTCCTTTTCTATCTCGTACAGTGGACCTGGGGTCTTCCCGTAAACATCGTAGGCGGTCTTATGTACCTTTACTTTACCAAGATTAAGGGTTACCGCTGGCAGCATTTCGGCTATGCTAAAATAGTTTATATGCCCTGGAATGCAGGCGGTCTTTCAATGGGTCTTTTCATCTTTATGAAGGACCAGCATAAGAATAAGAAGTGGACACACGATGTAAGAGTTCACGAATACGGTCACACCTGGCAGTGCCTCGTTTTAGGACCTCTTTACTACATCGTAATTGCACTTCCCTCAGTTATCTGGTGTAACTGCTTCGCAGGCTACAGAAAAAAGAATAACATCGCATACGGTAAGCTTTACTGCGAAGGCTGGGCAAATGCCTGGGGCAGAAAGTTCACAGGTATGGATCAGTTCGACAGAGACAGATAATTAACATACAAATATAAGGGACCTTACCACAAGGTAAAGTCCCTTTTCTTTTATGCTTTTTTCGCTGTCATCTTTTTAACAATTACACTCATTATAATCACAAAGACCGGTATGGGTACTATGTAAAGAAGAGTGTAGGGATTTGAAAGGTCACCCTTGTTTGCAAGGAAAGAAAAGAGAATATTAAAGGGTAACATACCGAGGTTCGAGGCAAGGAAAAACTTAAAGAAATTAATATTCATCGCACCGTAAATAACACTCATAAGGTCTGACGGAATCACACCGGCTGCCTTGACCACATAAACTACCATAAATTCATTTTTTCCTGCGAAATCATCGAGCTTTTTTATTTTAGGGAAACGAAGCTTAAGAGTGTCGAGCAATCCCTTCCCCGTAAAACGTCCGAAGTAATAGGGAAGAATAACGCTCAGTGCCACACCGATGAAATTTACGATAATGGCAATCCACACATTTTCGAAGAGTATTCCCGCCACAGCAAAAATAACTGCAGGCGGAAAAACAAGAGCAAAGGATTTGATTACCGTGAATGCGATGATAATCAGAGCTACAGTCAGGGCACCGCCCTTTATGTAGGAAGAAAGCTCCGCCGCATTTTCGATGCTGATGTCGAATTTTTTCATAAGTATGAGCATAGCCGCTACCATACCGAGCATAAAAATTACAGCTACTACCTGTAATACTTTAATAAGTCTGTCGTAGTTTTTATTCTTTTCTGCCGTGTTCATTTCTTTCTCCTCACATTTCATTCTTTTTCTTCATTTTAACAAAAAGAAAAAACTATGTCAATAAATACATTGACATTATTAAGTTTATTGTGATAGAATAAAACAAATAAAACAAAGGAGATTCAATATGAAAAAGATATTTATTCCCGTAGCAGTAGTTGTGCTTATTCTCGCCATTATTGCTGTTATTCTCAGCAAAACCTCACCTACTCAGAATCCCGGTTATCACGTACATGAGGACGGTGTTACCCATTACGACGAAGTAGTTGACACTACCTATCACGTACACGATGACGGTATTACCCACTTCGACGAGCATTAAATTCAAGTGACTGCAGAGATTAATTCTTTGCAGTCCTTTAATTTATCTTGACTTTTTCAGCGTTTTTATGTAAAATGTTTAATCGTGAGTGAGTTGGGCAGTCGCGGGTATCTTTATGATACGTGAGGAAAGTCCGAGCTTCACACGGCAGGGTAACGGTTAACGACCGCCGAGGGCGACCTTAGGGACAGTGCAACAGAAATAAACCGCCACATTGTGCTGACTGTTGCTAAGCGAGCATTTGTTTCTCGAACAAAAACCCCTGTATTTTTGCCAAAAAACCTCACAAGGCGACAGCCTTATTTCGTTTTTTGGCTTCAATACAAGAATTTTTCAGTTCTTACGAAACTGCAAAGCACTTTAAAACGTAAAATCAGAATACAAGAATTAAGAACACATTCGTCTCTTAAGAAATTCTCTTTTCGCCATTTTAAAGAAATGCTCCCTCAGCAACAGCCAGCACACGGTAAGGATGGAAAGGCGAGGTAAGAGCTCACCGGCACACAGGAGACTGTGTGGCCATGTAAACCCTACCCGAAGCAACACCGACAGGATATGATACGTCAGCCGGACGCAAACCGAAGGGTGGCTTGAACCTGTGAGCAATCGCAGGTCTAGATAGATGATTGCCTTAAATGACAGAACTCGGCTTACAGGCTCACTCATTTTCTCCGAAATCAACCCAACTTCCGTTGGGTCTTTTTTCTTTTTATTATTGAAATAAAGACCGGTTTTATAGTATAATATAATCTAATAAATTCATAAGGAGGGCAAAAATGGATATCGAAGAAATTATCATCGACGGTATAATCGAAGATATAGTTTACTCTAATCCCGAAAACGGCTACAGTGTTATCGACATAAACCACAATAACCAGCTCGTCACAGCCGTCGGTATTATGCCCTCGTGCTGTCCCGGAGAAAAGCTCAGACTCAAGGGCTACTGGACAAAGCATCCCACCTTCGGCACACAGTTTAAAGCCAACGCTGTAGAGAGAAGTCTTCCTAAAAGCTCAGGAGATATGCTCAGATACCTTTCGAGCGGAGCCGTCAAGGGAATAGGCCCCTCCACCGCCATGAAGATAATCGAGCGCTTCGGTGACGAAACCTTTGAGGTACTGGAAAATTCTCCTGAAAGACTTTCCGAAATAAAGGGTATCAGCTTCGAAAGAGCCAAGGAAATGTGCAGACATTTCAAAGAGCAGTTCGCTGTCAGAGAAATAATGATTTCTTTGGAAAAATTAGGTATGAGTCCCACGGAATGTCTTAATGCCTACAAGGTCTTCGGTGCCGCTGCTGTGGAAAGAATCACAGAAAACCCCTATATACTCTGCAGGGAAGGTGTGGGTATACGCTTCGAGAGAGCTGACGAAATCGCACAGAACTCTCCTATGGGAGTCACTCCCCTTTTCCGTCACAGAGCGGGCATTCTGCACATTTTAAGGCATAATCTCAGAAACGGCCACACCTGTCTGCCCCGTGAAAAGCTTATTATTCCCTCAGATGAGCTATTAGGAATCGGAAGAGAGGAAACTCAGGAAATTATAAACGACCTTATCGAAGACAAGGAAATAACCGAAGATTTCTTCTCAGATAAAAGCTACGTCTTTCTGC
Source organism: Acutalibacteraceae bacterium (assembly GCA_045637365.1). Lineage (GTDB taxonomy): Bacteria > Bacillota > Clostridia > Oscillospirales > Acutalibacteraceae > UBA6857. The sequence goes on along the minus strand of JAZTZH010000077.1, from coordinate 45,368 downwards.
CCGAAGAATACAGAGATGAAAAAAGTATCTCTGACAGAATAAAGATTATGCTGAAATTCCCTCCCGCACAAGGCAGAACTGTCGATGAGGATATAAATAAAATAGAAGAAAAACGAGGCATAAAGTTCGAAGAAAAACAGAGAGATGCCATCAAGACTGCTGTTACACGAGGACTTTTAGTGCTCACGGGCGGTCCCGGTACAGGTAAAACCACCACTCTCAACGGTATTTTAGAGCTTTACGAAAAAAAGAAGCTCCGTGTCCTTTTAGCAGCTCCTACAGGCAGAGCCGCCATGAGAATGAGCGAAGTAACAGGAAAAGAAGCCAAAACAGTTCACCGTCTTTTAGAGGTAGAATGGACCGACGGAAGTCACAGGCCGAAATTCGTGCGGAATATGGAAAACCCTCTGGAAGCCGACGCTGTAATCATCGATGAGCTTTCGATGGTGGACACTCACCTTTTCGCCGCACTTTTAGATGCCCTTCCACTGGGCTGCAGACTGATTATGGTGGGTGACTCTGACCAGCTTCCGCCCGTAGGTGCAGGTAATGTTTTACAGGATATTATTTCCTCAGGCCTTCTTCCTGTAGTCGCACTTACAGAGGTTTTCAGACAGAGTCTCGAAAGTCTTATCGTCACCAACGCCCATAAAATAGTACGAGGTGAATATCCCGACCTGTCCCACACGGACAAAGACTTTTTCTTTCTGCAAAGAGGCAGTATTTTTCAGTCTGCCTCCACAGTAGTTGACCTTTATGTCAACAGACTTCCTAAGGCATACGGCTATAATCCCATCGAGGACATACAGATTATAACCCCCTCAAAAAAAGGTGAGCTTGGCACTGCCAGTCTGAATGCCGCCCTTCAGGGCATTCTGAACCCGGCAGCGAAAAATAAAGAAGAGTTTGCAGGTGCAGGCAAGATTTTCCGTGAAGGCGACAAGGTAATGCAGATAAAGAACAACTACGATATAGTCTGGACAAGAGGTAAAGAGGCTTCAAGCGGCATTTTCAACGGCGATATAGGCATCATAACCGCCATTAACCATAACGCTTCCTTTATGAAGATAGACTTTGACGGAAGAATAGCCGTTTATCCCTTCGAGAATGCGGGTGAGTTAGATCTCGCCTACGCTATTACGGTGCATAAAAGTCAGGGCTGTGAGTTTGAAGCTGTCATTATGCCCGTATGCTCGGTAGTGCCTCAGCTTTCTTACCGCAATCTCCTTTACACCGCTGTAACGAGAGCTAAAACACGTCTTGTTTTAGTCGGTACGCAAGCACAGATTCACGCTATGGTCGATAATGACAAAAAGACAAGACGTTACTCTGCACTAAAATATTTTTTAGAAAGAAAATGAAATGAAAAAGAGTGAAATTCTGTCAAGAATATTCTTTCCCGAAAAATGTCCGCTCTGTGGTAAGACACTGAAAATAAATGAAGCCTTCTGTTTCTGCTGTGGCAGCGACGAGGTAAGACTTTCCGTAGAATGCTGTGAATCCTGCGGAAAAGAAAGAGAGCTTTGCTCCTGCGATACTGTCTTTACCACACCGCTTCCCCATATAACCGGTGTTTTCAGCTATGACGGTATAATAAGAAATATGCTTATTTTCTTTAAATTCGCCGGAAGGAAAAGCCTTTACCGCTACTTTGGCGACTGTCTTGCCGAAAGAGTGGCAACAGTTTATGCAAATACTGATTTCGATGCTGTCACCTTCGTACCTTCATCCGCAGAAAGCCTGAAGGAGCGTGGTTATAATCCTTCACAGCTCATAGCAGAACAGACAGCGAAAAAGCTTTTCTTGCCCTGCAATGACCTTCTCATAAAAAGTAAAGACACGGAAAAGCAGCATAACCTTAGAGCCAAAGAGCGTATGACGAACATCAAAGGCTCAGTCACACTGAAAAGAAACGCCGACCTTAAAGGTAAAACTATTCTTCTGTGTGACGATATTAAAACTACCGGCGCCACCCTCAGGGAATGCACGGACGTGCTTCTTAAGCACGGCGCAAAGGACGTTTACTGCGCTACAGTAGCAATTACATCAAATCTTAACTATTTCGACCTTGACAAAGACGTCAAAAATAAATAAAATCAAATAAGAGCTCACTATGTGAGCCTTGTTGTAATCTGAAATAAAAGGACGGTGAAAAAAGTGCCGACGCAAAATATAGGTATAGACCTTGGAACAGAAAAAATAACAGCCTTCGTCGAAGGCAGAGGTATCGTCTTTTCCGAAGACAATGCTGTAGCTTATGATAATTTCAATAACGGGACCTATGCTATAGGTAATGCGGCTGGTGAAATGAGAGAAAAAACTCCCGAGGCACTCACCGTAAAAAAACCGATTATCGGCGGAGTTATTTCTGATTTCTCTGTTATGACAGAAATACTCTCCCACTATATCAGTAAGCTATGCGATAAAAGAATTTTCAGACCGAATGTCATCATCAGTGCTCCAAGCTGTATAACTGACCTGGAAAGAAAAACTGTCGTAGAAGCTACCTGTGCCGCCGGAGCAGGCAAGGTAAGCGTTATAGACGAGCCTGTGGTTTCGGCACTCGGTGCAGGTCTTTCTATTGACCATCCTCACGGAACTATGGTTATCGACCTGGGTGCAGGCACCACTGACATCGCCATAATCACTATGGGCACTGTCGCCTATGCCGCTTCGCTGAGAACAGCAGGTGACACTATGGATGAAGCTATACAGCAATACGTAAAGAAAGAAAAAAACATAAACATTGGTCTTATAACAGCCAAAAAGATAAAACATACCGTCGGCTGTGCCTACAAGCGAAGTGAAGAAATCGAAATGGAGGCAACCGGAAAAAACTACGTAACGGGTATGCCTGAAATTTTCAATATTTCATCTACTGAGGTTTATGACGCACTGAAGGATCAGATCAATCTGATTTTCGAAGCAATAGTAGATGTTATGGAGCAGTCTCCTGCTGAGCTTTACTCAGACATCTGCCACGAAGGGATACTTCTGACAGGCGGTGTAGCTAAGCTCCCAGGTCTGGACAGAGAGCTTTCATCTCGTCTCGGCATAAAGGTAAAACGTGCCGCAGATCCCGAACACTGTGCCGCAAAGGGTGCGGGATATATTCTCAGAAATATGAAAGAAATGGAAGACCACGGATACAGCTTCAGAATGAAGGAAAGCATAAGCGGAATTTAAAATAATCCATTGTACATTCGAAATTAATCGGCTTGTACAATGGATTTTTGTTGTTTTGCAGAGTCCGACACGCTGTGGTTTATAATTTTGGTTTCATAGAAACTGATAGGATTTGCGGAGTTGCCAAAGGAAACAAAGCACAGTGTTTTTAACAACTATGTGCATCTTTATAATTTTTGTTTCAATAAAATAATTAGTCGGCATCGCTCGAGCTGCATCGTCACCGAAACGTCTTCAGTGCGGGATGAAGCGAGATGTGTAGCAGTAAGGTATATTTTAATTTTCTTCGTTTCAATAAAACATTCAGTCGTCTTCCGCTCGAGCCGCGGAGGCTTTTACTTTGGCACAGGCGAGCCCCAAAGTAAACAAAGCGCCCATTTTTCGGTAGAACCAATCCGAACACGATAACGGAAGAAGAGATTGCTTTCTTTTTACAACTCACCCTTAGTCTGCCGTTAATTAAGAAACAGCCTTTTAAGTCTACCGTTATCTATAGTTCTATGTTCAGCCCTACCGAAAGAGTGAGCGTACAGAGTGCTTTTACTGAAAGCAGTGCAGAAAAATCGCTGCCGTCGCTCCCTCAACGCACAGATATTTTGTCTACCCTGTGGTGCCTGACATCACCACACGCTTCGTCTCCTTAAGTACCTTCAGTCCGACAATCGCTTCCCGCTCTGTCATCTTTTCAGATGAGTTCTACGGTCAGTGACCTTTTAAACTTACACCAACATAAAAGTAATAAGGGGTTATTGATAACCTTTCAGCAAAGATAAAATCTGACCAGTTGTCTGCACACCTGCCACGGTGTGCCCCCCTTGCAGAGCGTTTTGTAAGGAGGTACTGAAAGGTGAAAAAGCAGAAACACTGCTTAAGAAGGCAAGTAAGACAAACATAAACTTTAATGTAGAACGGCAGTTCCTTGTCTGCGACCCTGCCACGGGTCGCCCTCTAGGGAAAGTAATTGTTTTAGAACTGTAACAGAAAAGAACACTCTTTTTGTTTCCATATACTTAACTGTAAGCACACTCTTTTCCCGCTTAAAAAAGAGGGGTTTTGCTTACTTTGCCGCCTCCGGAGCAAAGTAAGAGCCCCCGCGGCTCGAGCGGATGACGATTAACTGCTTCCTTGAAACAAAAATCATAAAAATACACATTCCTGTTTCACATCTCACTTCATCCCGCACTGAAGACGCTTCAGTGACGATAAAGATCGAGCTATGACGACTAAATGTTTTATTTTTTAAAAAGTAAAAAAAGAGCACGCCATTTCTGACGTGCTATGTTTGCAATTATAAATGCTTATTACTGCTCAACAGCGTAAACGCTTACCTTTTTACGGTCTTTGCCCATTCTTTCGAACTTAACCTTACCGTCGATAAGAGCGAAGAGAGTATCATCCTTACCCTTGCCTACGTTGTTGCCGGGGTGGATGTGTGTGCCGCGCTGCTTAACAAGGATGTTACCTGCGAGAACGAACTGGCCGTCTGCACGCTTAACACCAAGTCTCTTTGATTCTGAATCACGGCCGTTACGGGTAGAACCCATACCTTTTTTGTGAGCGAATAATTGAATGTTTATCTTAAGCATTTGTTACACCTCCGTAGTATTTTTAAAGAGTTTTTTCTTCGCACAGAATGTACTCGTCATAATCCTGCGCCAGAGTGCTGATGTGAAGTTCAAGGCCCTGTAGAATAATTTCGGTTTTATCGTTCGTTCCCCTTACCGTAAGATGCAGATATCCGTCATCGACAGTGATGTCAGCCTCTGCACCGACGATTTCTGTAAGAGTGTTAGCTGCCATATATGCCGCCGAGGAAACAGATGCACAAATCACATCACTTCCCTCTTCAGCATAACCGCTGTGTCCCTTAATGAGAAAACCTGAGATAAGTCCTTTATTCTTAAAGAAGGTAGCCTTAATCATAATTAAGCGTTGATAGCTGCGATTTCAACCTTAGTGTAAGGCTGTCTGTGGCCCATCTTACGCTTTGCATTCTTCTTGCACTTGTAAGTGAAGACAACAATCTTCTTACCCTTACCGTTTTTGATTGCCTTTGCTGTTACGGTAGCACCGTCAACGTAGGGAGCACCAACCTTGATGCCGTCGTCGCTGCCAACTGCGATAACCTTGTCAAAGGTAACCTCGGAGTCTGCTTCCACGTCAAGCTTTTCGATGAAGAGGGTATCGCCTGCTTCTACCTTATACTGCTTGCCGCCTGTTTCGATAATTGCGTACATAGTTTCTTTCCTTCCTTTATTATGGACTCGCTACTTTGGGGCAGATTTAATCTTTATGGCGCACAGAAATACGCCGCCCGTAATATGCGGTATGAAGAAGTATATCATAAGAGTCAATCTTTGTCAACGATTTTCTGAAATATTTCCCGTTATTTTTTAATCTTTTTCGTAGGCGAAATAAATATCCTCAGTATAGACGTTATTTTCATCCTCGCTGTGGTGAGAATACCATACCTGTGCGAAGAAGGGGTTCTTTTTCGCTATTTCATCGTATCTCCACGGTAAAGGCATACACTCAGGACACCAGTGTCCTCCCCTTAAAACAAGATTCGGCGACATACTGAATTTATGACCGTGAGCGCACTTCCATTCGAGAGGCTCATACATATCCTTGCCCATTACCTTGCTAAGACATTTTCCCCCTCTGAAGGCCGCTGCCTTTTTCATGTCACTTATTTTAAGTGAGTTGAAATCCTTGCTCTCATCGTATCCGTGGTCAAGATAGCTCATTTCCTGCTTGTCGGGAATAACTATTTCAAAATCCTTCCACTTTTCAGGTATCGACTTATACTTTTCCATAGATCCGTAAAAAGCAGTCACCCTGTCTTTTATACCGTTTGCCGTCCACGCCTGTGTTCCGTAAAGCGGAGTGTTTGCCAGAGGCATCATCATATTCTTCTTCAGCATCTCAGTAGGCGCTATAGCCGAAAGCTTGTAAAAAGAGGGCGCTTTAGTTGCAAGCCTCTTAAAATATTCCTTAATAGGTACATTCAGACGGAAATGCAGGTACTCCTCAAGTAAATCTGCATCCGTATACCACTGACCGTGGAAATTCTGAAGAATAAACCAGTTAGGCTGAAAGAGCTTTTTGGGTATATCCTTACCCCTCATACCTATGGCATTAAGAAGCATTACCTCAAACTCGTAATTAGTTATACGGTAATCGGGTCCTGAGCTGATATTATAAAATCTTCTCCAGAAATCCTCGGGAACCTTATCGTTGCACACCTTGGCACAGAGTCTTCCGCTGTCCTCCACCGTAACCCATTCCAGTACACCGTTGACGGGAACGTGAAACATAATCGGATCCATATTCTTAAGTATCTCAGGATAGAGAATACCTGTCTGTCTCAGAGAAACCCAGTATCTGAGACCGGACTCGGCGAGTATTTTTTCAGCTACGGTCTTACTGAGTGCATAGTGGTCATAAACGCTTATCTGTATCGGATCGCCTGTTCTGCCCCAGTGAGTAGGTATATTTCTGTCACCTGTCTGTGCTACAGTACCTATGTAAACCACCTTAATGCTGTCGGCATTATCCTGCGCCTTCACCGCTTTTACTATGTTTTCCATAGCCTTGACATTGACTTCGAGAGTTCTTTTAGGGAAATAATCAGCTGCCGGTGAAACCATTCCGCCTACATGAAGAACAATATCACAGCCTTCCACACACTTAAGAACATCCTCATAGTTCACCAGATCACCGTAAACTATTCTTACAGAAGGGTCATCCTTATAAGGCTCAAGCTTTTCCAGCTTTTCCTTTTTTTCGCCCTCATATACCAGAAGCACTATATTATACATGTGCTTTCTTTCGTAAAGCTCCTTAAAACCTGCAAAGCCCATATTACCTGTAGCACCGGTAAGAAATACTGTTTTCTTCATATTATCACTCCCTTTCCATCTTCTTTATATCATAATTTATCTGTCAGTTTCATCATAATTAATAAACTTTAAGATAAATTAAACAAATCTAATAAAACAGGTGCTTCCATATAAAGAAAGCACCTGTAATTTTAAATGTATGCACTGAGTATCTCCTCAGCCTTTTTTATTACATCCTCACGGAGTTTCGCAGGCTCCAGAACCTTCACCTTATTACCGAACTGCATTATCCACGAAGCAAGACCTTCGCTCAGAGCACAGCGTGAGGAAAGAATAAATCTCGTTTCATCCTTGTCCGCTCTTATTCCCTCGCTCCCGAAACGGTCAATAATTTCCTCTAAAATAGAGTTATCACAGGAAATCACAAGCCTCTGTGTGTCACCGCTGTACATATTGAAGCTTTTAGAAGAATAATCAGCTACATCGAAATAATTTTTATATTCGGAAACCTCGGAAAAATCTCTTGCCTTGTCAGCGGTTATGTTAACCTTTTTCATTCGGTCGATGCGGGTATGCATAAGGTTGTCGTATTTTTCATTATTCGAGACAAGGTAGTAATGGTCATTACTCCAGATAAGAGCGTAAGGACTTACGGTGAACTCCTTTTCGTCACTGACGATGACCTTTTCTCCGTCTTTCAGCTTTCTCTTGTAGTAAATGAAGCTGATTTTCTTTTTCTGCTGTATGGCACGGCTGACTACATCTATGTTATAGTAAATCTCTTCATTGGCACATTTTACTCTGTGGTCAATATACACCTGCTTCTGCAGACTCTTACTCTGAAAAGAGCTGCAAAGAGTTCCCATTTTATCGATAAGCTCCCTGGTCTTTTTGGGCGAGATAAAATCTGCAGCCTGAACCGCATCGATAAGAAGTCTGATTTCAGGCACCTCGAAGTCACGGGAAAGAACTGCATAGCCTGTAAAAGGCTTTTTGACCGAAGCGATGTCCACACCGTACTCCTTAAGAGCCTTCACATCACTGTAAACAGATTTTCTTTCACAGGTTATCCCCTTTTCCCCGAGCATATCTGTCAGAATTTCCACGCTTACGGGATGGTCCTCATCACTGTTCTTTTCCAGATAATCCTTTATGTATAAAAGCTTCAGCTTGGTATAGCCTTTATCCTTCATTTTACTTCCACCTTCACTAAAGCGCCGACCGGAAGGTCAGCGCCCTATCATTTTAATAAGTCATTTTTTCGTTGATTTCCCTGACTACATCTTCATGAAGCTTGATAAGCTCTCTGTCATAAGAAAGCATACCGTTTACCTCAAACTCAACGTCAGAAACCTGGGTGTAAACCGTAGCGGAAAGTCCTTTTTTGATATTCGGAATAATCTGCTTTTCGTGGAGCTTTTTATATGCAGCTGTGAGAGCATCCTTATCCTTATACATCTGATAGCCGAAGCTCTTTTCCCAATTCCATACGTGGTTCGGAATTTTGTTACTGTATCCGCCGTATTCACTCAGCACGATAGGTCTGCCGTCATATTTAGGAAGAATAACAGGAAGAATGTATTTATGCATACTTCTGAAATCGCAGCCCTTCTGATCATACCATCCGCTGGCGTGGTCAACGAAACGGGTCGGATCATATCCCTTTACAGTATCACCGATTCTCTTTGCATCGAACTGTCCCCAGCCTTCATTAAAGGGTACCCAACAGCAAATGGAAGGATAGTTATAAAGTGAGTCTATCATTTCGAAGAGTTCATCCTCGAACTGCTGTCTCCATTCGATTCTGTCACGGTTAAAGGTCGCATAAGCGTTATCCTTCTTAGTGAGGTTTACGATAGGATTAAGAACACCCTGTACGTTGGGAAGCACACCTGCATGGAAGGTATTGAGAGCCTTTCCGCCGGAAACCATATCCTGCCATACAAGCATACCTATCTTATCGCAGTGATAATACCATCTGGCAGGCTCTACCTTGATATGCTTACGAAGCATATTGAAGCCGAGATCCTTCATAACCTGAATGTCGTAAATCATAGCCTCATCTGTAGGAGGTGTCATACCACCGTCACTCCAGTAGCCCTGATCGAGAAGACCTCTCTGGAAATAAGGCTTGTTATTAAGGAAGAGTCTGTTATATCCGTCATATTCGCCGATGCTGAATTTTCTCATAGCGAAGTAGCCTTTTACACTGTCTTCTGATTTATCACCGTTTCTGAGCTCGAGAATGAAATCATAAAGATTCGGTTCCTCGGGACTCCAGAGCTTAGCATCGGGAATCTCAGCGAAATCATCGGTTCCTACTGCCTTTTCAGCTACGAGAGCTTCACCGTCATATATTTTAAGGTAAAGGTCACCCTTGCCGTGGAGATAGGTTTTAATATTAATAATACCCTTATCAATATTTGGAGTCAGCTTATAGCTTCTGATGTAGTTATTACTTACCTTTTCGAGCCACACAGTCTGCCATATACCCGATGTGGAGGTGTACCAGAAGCCGTGTGATTCGCTGGCCTGCTTACCTCTGTTCTGCCATCCCTCATCCGTAGGATCGTAAACCTTTACGGTTAATTCGTTTTCACCGTCTTTAAGAGCAGACGTAATATCGATAGTAAAGGGGCAATAGCCACCTGTATGTGAGCCTACCTCTTCACCGTTTACGAAAACTTTGCACTGCCAGTCTACTGCACCGAAATGGAGAAGTGTTCTGCCCTTTGTGTCAGCTGTGAACTTTTTACGGTACCAGAGACGGTCTTTGGCGCTTACTCTTCTGCAGATACCCGAAAGACAGCTTTCCACTGCAAAGGGTACTCTTATCTGTTCGGTATACTCTTCACACCATTCTGTTTTTTCATCGCATACTGCGAAATCAAACATACCGTTAAGGTTAGTCCAGTTTTCTCTGACCATCTGAGGACGGGGATATTCGGGAAGAGGTAAATCACACATAGCCTCGTCTGACCAGCGTGTTTTAAGTGTCATCATAATTATCTTCTCCTCTTGGTTATATTACTTGATATATTCGGATGATACCCAACCTGAATGGCCGTAGGTGGTATCTGTTACATAAACCCAACCGGGAACTCCGCTCTTGCGTCCGATTACCTTTACGGGATAATTTTTCGGAATAAGTATGATTACATCATAATCCTTACCGGGGCCCTTGCGGAGATTAAGTCCGTTGGTTGTTATTCTTGTCTCAGGGTTATCGTATTTTTTATCGGGTGTGACAGTGCCCTTATCAACCTTAGTGGTTTCAGCTTCAGGTCTGCTTTCGGAAGTATAAGCTTCGCTTACCCATCCGTAAACACCGTAACGGTTGCTTCTTACATAATAGAATCCGTTTTCTTTAGCGTAGACAGTAAGGTCGGCACCCTTTGAAAGATAAAGAACTCTTTCGGAAGATTTTGACGGAGCGTTTCTGAGAATAACACCTTCCGCTGTGCAGTAAAGAGTGTATCCCTTGCCCATTTTTCCGGGTTTAACGACAGTTACATCATTGATGCCGTAGGGGTCCGGTTTTGTTGTGGCAGGTCTGGTTGCAGAGGGTCTGCCGGTTGTTGCAGAGCCTGTGGTTGTTGCAGGCTTAGTAGTAATTACAGGCTTTGATGTGGTCGGCACTGTAGTAGTGACAGCTGTTGAAGCTTCTTCCTCCTCAGTTGCATTCTCTGTTGCTTCCTCTGTAGTAGTTTCAGTTTCTTCTGCCTCGGTTGTATCCTCTTCTGCTTCAGTGGTTTCTTCTGTAGTGTCTTCCTCGGCTTCTGTGGTATCCTCAGCATCAGTAGTATCTTCTTCAGAAACGGCACCTGCCTGCTGAGCCTCTGTGGTAGTGGTTTCACCGCCATCGGATGAAGGAAGGAAATTCTTCATGGCGTAAACACCGCCTACGAGCACACAGATAACAGCGATGATAAGAAATACGGAAAGTGCACCGTTTTTCTTTTTGGAGGGCTCCACATAAATATCCTCAGAGCCTGTCTCCTCCGTCTCCTCTTCAGTAGGAGTAATTACTTCATTTTCTGTCTGCTGATTTTTATATGACTCATATTCGGGATATGTAATCTTATCCTCGGGAACTCTTATGTCAAGCTCATCCTCAGCAGGCACATCGGGAGCGGGAGTGTATTCGGGGGCTACAAGAATTTCCTCCTGTACCCCGGAAGCATCCTCTGTATCATCCTGTACTCCGGATGATACATCCTCGAACTCTGCCGGCTCATTATCGGGCAGCTGAGAAACATATTCGGGAATGTTTTCTGTCACGGGAACAGTTACCTCTTCTCCGTCGCTTTCGAGCTCCATAGCGGGAGCCTCAGGCTCTTCATCCACATCGACAGCCTTAAAAACATTCGGTGTATATTCGGGAACCTTGAATTCAGGCTCCTGTGTTTCGCTTTTTTTATCCTCACGGGTTTCACTAAGCCCTAAAATCATACCGCATTCCGGACAGAAATCAGCACCCTTTTCAAGTTCGTTTCCGCAGTAACTACACTTCATAATATCACTCCTGTTTATTCATAATATTTATAGTTATAATTTTCCTTTTAACTCTTATCTCTAATGATAGCACAGAAGATAAAGGATTTCAAGATAAAAATGTTAAATGTATATTTTATATATAAAAAATCAAGCAGCCGATCAACTGTCGGTTGCCTGATTTACGATTTTCTTATGAATCTGTACTATCATTTTATCTTTTTTCTGCAGTAAACAAGCTCATCAAGCTTACCTACTGCGCTGTCATAAACCATCGCAAGAGCAGCAGTAATAAAGAAGCTGATCACCACGAAAGCATATTTATGAGAGCTGTTCAAACCCATACTGCTAAGCACTGCCATCGGTATACGCTGAAGGATATATATGCTGAAAACATGAGATCCGAACCAACTAAGTATCCGATTACCGATACCAAGCTTCATAGTAAGCATAAGAACCAGAGTCATAAAGAGTATTCCCCATGCAGAATACCATACGACATTTTTACCTCTGTTAAGGAATACATAATAATAAACTGACACCGCAACTGCACCTATACACATATAAATGACATCGTTTTTCATAACTACAGCATCTATATGCTTTTTCAGCAGAGAGTACCACATACCGACAGAGTAAAGTATAATAGTATTATAATACCAGGATTCTTTACCTGCTTTCATAAGCAGATAAATATAGCCTATCGACAGAAGGGTTACCGTGGTCGCTGCGATATATCTGTTTTTTCTGAAAACAAAAAACGCAACAAAAGTCATAATATAAACAGCAAAGACAGCTAATATATACCAGTTACTGTTACCTATGCTCGTCCAGCCCGTAAAAGCCAACAAGGTCTTTTTCAGATCGAAAGCATTACCGAGGAACCAATTCAGAATTACATAAAGAAGAACTGCAATCACCATATGGTAAAACAATCTGAAGAAGCGTTTGAAAGGAATATCTCTGACATAGCTGTGTCCCTTTTTGCTTATGGATTCCATAATTCCGTACCCTGAATAAAAAAGAAACGTAACAACTATCATCTGCCCGAGATTGGTTTTAAGAACCGAATACGGACCGTCAAAAACACCGTCAGGCTTAATATACTGACACGCATGGCTGATAAAAACGAGAAAAACAAATATGCCATTCACAGCTGTCGTCTGCCCGATCGAAAGATAATCTTTATTAAATTCATTTTTGTCAACGATTTTCAGTTCATAAAAAATTATCAACGATAAAAGAAAAATAAAAAATATCATCCGTGTTCCCCTTATTGAAAATCATTCACTTTTGCCCATAATGGCATTATAAATTCTTTCACAGTTATTTTTATCGCTATAAGCGTAAAAACTGTTTATTCTGTCAAGATACTTCTGTTCGTTTTTACAGTCACGCTCCATAGCTGCAATTATCGCATCCACAGTGCTTTCCATATCATAACAAACAGGACCGAAGCCGTCATTTTCATAACTGAAATATCCTTCATCGTAGATCTGACCCTCAAAAAAGCTCTCTTTATCAAAATGAGTATAAACAACCGGCTTTCTGAGATAAGCGAAATCGAAAAGAACACTCGAATAGTCTGTAATCATCATCGCCGAACGGGCAAATACATCGTTATAATCAATATATCCGTCATTAACCTTGAACACACTGTTCTCAGTAAAATCGACAGTTTGCTTCATATGAATAGGATGAATACAGAAAAGTCCGGTATAGCCGTACTCCTTCATTTTTCCGAGCAGTCTTTCATTATTGATCAAACCATTATAATACCGGAAATACTCGGTATTTTTGAAGCCGTCATAATAAACGCTGGTGGTATTTTCATCATAACTTTCCTTAATCGACTTTCTCCATGTGGGAAGAATGAGAATCTGCTTCTGTGTGTCTTCATACAGATCATCAAATCTTGACTGTCCCGCTATAACTACATTTTTGTTTTTGTAGTAATAATTGTCTTCCAGGAAGCTGTTCTTTTCTCTTTCAGAGGTCGCAAAAATCATATCTATATTCTTATAGAATCTGTTAAGCCACACTGAAAGGTCGGCACATGCTACGCCGTGCTGAAGATAATAATATTTGAAATTAAATAAATCCACCAGATAGACTCTGTCTTTTCCGAAGGGGTTCATTGTAAAATCACTTGCACCTGAGGAAATGATTTTATCTGCCAAAAGGAAGTACAGAGGGAACTTTTTATCTTCGATAAACAAAACTTCGCCTTCACTCTTTAAGCGATCTATACATTTGGCATTTTTACTTATAACAAAAATAGGCCTTACATTATCAAGCTCGTTGGTTTCTTTTTTAACCTTGTTCAGATATTTAAACAAAACCTCTCCGTTATCTCCCGCATTTTCCACACGGTCGGAAATAAGCCAGATTTTCGGAGCATTTCTGTTCAGCAGCTTATATTTGAAATACTGACGGCGTAAGCGCACAATATCTTTACGGCCCTGTTCTTTAAGCCACGATTGACACTCACGCTCAAACTCATACATCGTCTTCAGCTTTTCCTTACGTCCTGAAACCTTTCCGACATGAATAACTGATCTGAAGCATTTAAGATAATGATTGCCGAAAAATTTGTAAGACGGCTCGAAGGAATTTGAAGAGAAACAGAACTTGAAATAGTTGTAGCCGAGACGGCATTCCTTGCGTCCGAATTTTGCAACTGCCTTGACCTTAGCCAAACCGTCCTCGCCGTACTGTAATTTTTCCAAAGGTATTTCACAGTAAAATTGCCTGTACTGTTCATATTCTCCGAAGCAGGTGTCATATTTTTTGTGAGCGAAGCCTTTGATTTTCGGCTTAAATCTTTCGTTACCGCATTTGAAAACAAGATTCACCTTGTCATCTGTAAGCTCAAAGAGCCAATCAGCGATAATACCTTCGAGAACAAGACAGTTCTTTTTAACCTTAACGAAATGAACTATAAGCAAATATCTGTTTCTATTCAGATATAACACATTCATGTCCTTATAGCATATAGCTCTTCTGGTGTGGTCGTAGCGACACAGGGAATACCATTCTTCCAATCCGTATTTAAGCTTAAAAGCCGCATTCTTTTTAGGCATAGAGCTATGCACAAAATTAAACAGTATCACTCTGTCATCGATATAACTGAGCACCTTTTTACACATTGCGATAAATTCTTCATATTTTTCAGAATCGATCTCCTTATATGCAGGCTGCATAAGATGCCAACCGAAATCATAATAAACGACATTCTGAATATATAAAGGTACACAGCCGAACTTTTCTACAGACAGATTTATGAGCTCCATAAGATATTCATTTAATCTGTCCAGATAAAAATATTCCGTATTTTTCAGTGTCTGAACTGCAGAGGTTCCGGCATTTCTGCGACGGTAATGGTAAAACACGTCACTGATAAATCCGACTGTCATTCTTTCCATAATAACAGTGTTTACGAAAAGTGAATCTTCTCCGTATTTGAGTCCGTGCTTGAATTCAACACCGTTCAATGCCTTGGCCTTAAAAAATGATGATGCAACCTGCAGAACCACGGAATTAACCTCATCAAGAGCAAACAGATCAGCGACTCTGTTACCTTTTCTTAAGCGGAAGTTAGTGATGTGGTCTTTTTCTATAGCCTCGAATTCTTTGATACCGACAGTAACAACATCTGTCTTTTTCTCATTTTCCTCAAAAAACTCATACACCTTTTCAAAGGCGTCCTTATCCCATAAATCATCCGAGTCAATAAAGTTTACATATTTACCCTCGACAGCTTTAAGACCGTTATTTCGTGCTGCACTTACACCGGAATTTTCCTGCTCTATATACACTATGTTGTCCGGGTACTTTTCCTTATACTTAAGACATATTTCAGCTGAATTGTCCGGTGAACCGTCATTTACAAGAATCAGCTGCACATTATCTTTGAAGCCTATAGTCTGGTCCACTACGGAAAGTATACTTTCTTCGAGATACATTTCGACGTCATAAACGGGCATCACGACTGAAAATTTAAATTTAAAACCGTCCATATTCAATTCCTCTTTCCAACGATTCTGTAATCCATATTCGCAACAATTTCTCTTATATCTTATTTTACTTATCCGACATTATAACATACTGTACCCGATAATTCAATAGTATATTTTTTTTGATAACACTTTTCGATATATTTTTTACTCACAGTTTTTTCCTTTCCATTTTCTTGACTTAATCAGCCTTAAATGTTATTATAACAGACAGATTATCTTTTAGAGGAGTTGGATACACGATGACAATAGAAAAGCTTAAAACACTTGAGCCTATTTTCGGCTCCTGGTATGTCGATTCAAAGCTCGCTGAAGGCAGAAGCTCCAAGGTTTTCAAGGTCTACAAAACAGTAGACGGTGTTACGGAGTTTTTAGCTCTCAAAACAGTTAAATTCCCCGCCAACAATAAAGAGCTCAGCAGAGTAATCGAATCAGGCAGATATAAAACCATCGGAGAATATCTTGACACTCTCGAAGCGGCTGTCACGGAGAACATGAATAAAATGCTCTCTCTGCGTACCAATGCAAACATAGTACGCTTCGATAATTTCCGCATAGTCAAGGAGAGCTCCTGTTTTTATGTGGTTATGCTTATGGAGCTTCTCTCACCCTTCAGTGAAAAGATAAAGGTAAACGACATCACGGCAAGACAGGCTGTGAAAATCGGATATGACCTGTGTACCGCTGCCGAAGGCTTCAGAAGCATAGGCATCATCCACCATCAGATAAAGCCCGAAAACATTTATGTCGATGCTGAAGGCAACTTCAAATTAGGTGATTTCGGCATTTCGAACATCACCGGCCGCATAAGGAATGAAGTTTCTCCCTATATGGCTCCCGAAGTGTACAACAGTGCTGCATATGACACCAATTCAGATATTTATTCTATCGGTGTTCTCCTTTATAAGCTTCTCAACAACAACCGTCTGCCCTTCCTTCCGGAATATCCGGCTCCCGTTTCTCTTGCCGACAGAGAAGAAGCCTTCAGAAAGCAGATGCGTGGAGAGGCTTTAAGCGCTCCTGCAAATGCAGACAGAGAAACCGCCAGAATTATCGCCAAGGCAACCGCTTTCAGACAGTCTGACAGATATTTCAACCCTCTTCTTATGAAGACCGCATTCGAAAGATACGAGGAGCTTATGAACGCTCAGGAGGAGACACCTCCAGTTTATCAGCCTGCACCTCAGGCTCCCGTCTACATTCCGCTCACTCCCCTTTCACCCGTGTCAGGCTTCGAAATCGCAGACGAAGAGGAGGAAGAAGAAGAGGTTTCAGTTTATCTTAAACCGGAGACAGCTGCCTCCGAGGCAGAAAAGGTCGCCTTCAGACAGGCCTTCAAGGAATCAACCGAAGAAGACGAGGACGACGGAAATGACAATAAAAAAATGTATCTGCTCATAGCCGCTATCATTGCTGTGGCAGCACTCATAATCGGTGTGATATTTATAGGAGGAGGCTCCGGTTCGGATAAAAACACTACCGGTACATCCGTCATTCTTCCTACAGTGACGACCACTGCCGCCCCCACTGTAGCGACTACTGTTCCGCCGACGGTTACCACCACTGCACCCACCACTACTGAGACTACCACGGTAACCACCACCGAAACCACTACTGCACCTACTACCACTGAAACAACCACTTCGACTACGGCTCCCGTCACTACTGTTCCTCCCACCACCATCCGTACGGAAACTCCTGAACTGGTGTTCCCCGGATTCTCAGACGGTGACGAATCTGCTGACGGAAGAATTTTCACATCTATCGAAGACTATACTATTATAAGCACTCCCGAAGATGAATTCTTCGATGAGGTTATTCTGGAAATCTCCACTCCCTTCGGAGAAAACATCACTGCATCAGGCGAGGTCTTCATTTATGAAATGTCCGCCTCCGCCGTAATCCAGAAGGTCAGTGCAAACTTAGAAATCACTCTGTCGGAAAGCGACGGAGAAACACTTATCTGCTGCTACATTACAGTAGATGACGGTGATTTCTACTATACACCCGAATATTATCAGTACTATGTTTGTCTGGAAGAAGGTGCCATCATCTCTGATAGTGCCATTTCTCTCCCCCTACAGCTTCAGGTATAAAAACCCTTTCCCGCCGACAGAAAAACCGACGGGAAATTTTTTGTAAAAAAAACAGATTTTTTTGAAAAAAGCTATTGACTTTTCCTTTCGATGGTGTTATATTATACAGGCGCTTGAGAGAGCGGAAAGTTAATATGCGAGAGTGGCGGAATCGGCAGACGCGCACGTTTGAGGGGCGTGTGGGGCAGCTCGTACGGGTTCAAGTCCCGTCTCTCGCACCATATTGAGTATTCATAAGGGATTTGACCTGTGAATACTGAATTTTTTGTTTAAAATAGAGTTTTGTATATGATTTTATAGTTTTATGTATCGTCGCATTCCTTTCGGAGTGCGACTTTTTTTTGTGAGTTTTAGGTTTGTCCCTAACAAGTGGAATTTGTATGCACAAATTCAATGCTTGCTAAGACTTAATCCCATGCTTTTTTACTGCTTTTTCGGTTGTTTTGCTAAAGCATTTTTTCACTTCCTTTGCTTTAATTTTTTCATAAAAAAAATCACCTGATACAGCTAAAGCAACAAGTGTATGTAGTTTGAAATACATAGTGTTAGTATGATATAATGATTCTAACAAAAACATTATCACAAGTTGCAAATCGGTAGAAAAAGAATCTTCGTGACCGATGAGATGCAAAAAACGACCGAACAGATAGAAATTAACAATTCTTCCTTTTAATTTGTTATTATTGTACTGTAAGCTAAAAGGAGGACAACACAAATGCCAAAAATAAAGACAATAGAACTTGTCAAGCGGTATAAAAATCTTACTGCTGTTGATAAACTCAATTTAGAAATTTATCAGGGCGAATTGTTTTCTTTGTTAGGTGTTAACGGTGCAGGGAAAACTACAACAATAAAGATGTTGACCTGCATAACAAAACCTACGGATGGCGATGCTTTAGTAGGTGGATACAGCGTAATTAAGGAACCTGAAAAGGTAAAGCAGTTAATTGGGGTATCTCCGCAAGAAACCGCAGTAGCACCAAATCTTTCCGTTAAAGAAAATTTTGAACTGATATGCGGTATTAATAGCTTTTCTAAAGAAAAAACGAAAACAATAATCAAAGAACTTTCTGAACAATTCTCTTTAGGCTCTGTTTTAAATAGAAAGGCCGGCAAGTTATCCGGTGGTTATAAGCGTCGTGTCAGCATTGCTATGGCCCTTATCAGTGAACCTGAAATTCTGTTTTTGGATGAACCTACCCTTGGCTTGGATGTTATTGCAAGACACGAGCTTTGGGATGAGATTCGTTCTTTGAAAGGTAAATCGACCATTATCCTGACTACACATTATATGGAAGAAGCTGAAGCTCTTTCTGACCGGATAGGTGTCATGAAAGACGGTAGGCTTCTTGCAGTAGGAACCGTAGAAGAATTAAAAGAAAAGACAGGAACAACTGATTTTGAATCAGCCTTCCTTTCTGTTGTGAAGGAGGGCGTGATATGAGAATCTTGACTTTTGCCAAAAGAAACATAAAGGAGATTTTACGTGACCCTATCAATCTTGGTTTTGGTTTAGGGTTTCCCTTGATTTTACTGCTTCTTTTAAGTGCCATACAAGCAAATGTACCGGTGAATCTTTTTGAAATTGACACACTTACTCCGGGAATTACCGTGTTCGGTTTGTCCTTTATGACACTTTTTTCCGCAACGCTTGTGGCAAAAGACCATGAAAGCGCTTTGCTGCAGAGATTATACACAACTCCGCTTACAGGCTTTGACTTTATACTTGGCTATATGCTGCCGCTTTTGCCTATTGCTGTCGGACAGACAGTTATATGCTATCTTTTTGCAATACCTTTGGGATTGTCTGTTAGCATAAATATTATCTGTGCCATAATCGGGATAATACCTATGGCAATATTCAACATTGCTTTGGGTCTTTTATGCGGTAGTATATTAGGTGTTAAGCAAGTTGGCGGTATTTGCGGTGCATTGCTTACCAACCTCTCCGCTTGGCTTTCAGGAGTGTGGTTTGATTTGAAGCTTGTGGGAGGCTTTTTTGAAAAATTAGCAGGAGCTTTGCCATTTTTTCACGCAGTAGAAATGGAAAAAGCTTTGTTCAGCGGAAGCTATGAACTTACTTTTAGTCATATTCTTCCCATTTTTCTCTACAGCGTATTTATTACTGCGGCAAGCGTGTTCTGTTTCCTCAAACAAATGAAAAAACAATAAGGATTTGAAGTGATGAAATACAAACTGATTATCGATAAAAATTCAGACGAAGAAATAATCGCAATAGTTCATACTCCATCTTCTCTTACCGAGCAGATAGAAAATCTTGTATGCAGTTATTCGGGTGCAGACGGCATTATGGGATACAGAGATGATGAGATGAGAAAATTGACATTCTCAGAAATAGAATGCATTACTGTTATTGAAAAGAAAGTAATTGCTATTGATACTAACTGCAACAACTATACACTCAAGGAAAGACTCTATGAGTTAGAAAATATTCTGCCTTCTTATTTCATACGCATTAACAAATCTACCATCGCAAACGAACACCGCATTCTGCGATTTGATGCGGTATTCAGTGGTGGTGTTGATGCTGTATTTCAATGTGGCTATCGTGATTATGTTTCAAGACGTTGTTTTTCACAGATAAGAAGGAGGTATGAAGGAATATGAAAAAGTTTGTTTCAGAATTCTTCCGACGAGGTTTAGTGGCCTGTGGCTTTGGACCAATAGTTTTAGCAATTGTATATATGATATTGCATCAGACAGCAAATGTTCAAACTCTGACTGTAAGTCAAGTTTGTATTGGCATCTTCTCAATAACCTTACTCAGCTTTATTGCAGGCGGTATGAATGCTGTTTATCAAATTGAACGATTGCCCTTGATGATTGCAATTCTTATTCATGGCGTTGTCTTATATGTCAGCTATTTAGTCACTTATATTCTCAATGATTGGCTTGAATGGGGTCTGACACCGATTTTAGTTTTTACCGGCATTTTTATTGTTGCTTACTTGGTGATTTGGGCAATTATTTATTCCATAATCAGGAAAAATACAAAGCAGCTCAATAAAATTCTTAAAGAAAAACAACAAGCAAGGGAGAATGTGTAGAATACTATGTTTGAAGCCGGTTTTACTTATATTTTGAGTAAATCCCTTATGAACACCCGCACCAAAATCCAGGTCTTCGGACTTGGATTTTTCTTTTTCCCTTTTCTGTGGCACGTCTATCGAAAAAGTTCCAAATATAAACAAATTGTATTATTTTACTAAAAACCTTGAAAACATATAGAAATAATGTTAATATTTACTAAAATGGATTTCAGGAGATGATATGATATCAAAGAAAAAGACTAATAACCCACCTGAATCGCCACAAGTGGCTCTTGCACACGGAGAAGACAAGTACATATCAAAGTTTGAAAATTTCTGTGTATTACTCTCCCGTGACGGCGATATGTTCGGAACAACACTTACTGGCTCACTTGCAGCAGCCTTCCTTCATTAACTTTATTACGGACCTGCCGGAGTAGTTGCTGAGGGTATAGCAGCTATTCTCGCAGTTCAGACCACTCTTACTACGGTCTGCTGTATTCTGTTCGGTATTATAGGCAGCTATATAGCACAGAACAGGAAAACAAGCCTCGGCAGATACCGTCACCGGTACTTTATCTGTCTTGTCCCCACATTCCTGCTTACCGTTTTATGTTTCTATGTTCCACAGGGCTGGTCGATTCAGCAGATGAATCTGCTTCGTTACGGTATAGCCTGCTGTCAGTCTGCATTCAATGTATTCACGGCACATAGTCAAAATCTCGTTCAGGTTATTTCACCCAACCACAATAAAAAGAAAAGAAAACGAAGCTAACCAAACTGATAAAAAATAATAAGAGGTGTAAAAATGAAAAATAAAAAGAAAACGCTGATTGCCGTCATCGCGGCTGTTATCACTCTGGCTATAATCGGTACAGGTATTTACTTATATCTTATGAGATATTCCAAGGATAAAAACGATACCGAGGAATTATACATGCAGAATATCACTGCCGTCGGTTATGAAAACACTGTAGAAACAGCCTATCCTCAGACTGACCTCTACTCTGTTATTGAAGAGCATTTTAAATCTGAGCTTCCCGAGGGCAAGACTGAAAAAAAGGCTGTCATCATCGGATATGACGGCTGCAGAGCTGATGTTCTCACCGAAGTACAGCAGGAAAACAGTGCCATCGGCTATCTCCTCGAGAACGGTGCATCCAAAAACCTCACCTACTGCGGCGGTGTAAATTATCCCGAAGTCAATACTCAGGATACATCAACAGCTCCCGGCTGGTGCTCCATTCTCACAGGTGTGTGGGCAGATAAGCACGGCATTACAAAAAATGACATCACAAAGACTATGGATTATAAAACTGTAATGACCTCTCTCACAGAAGAAAAGATCATCGACAGTGCATCCTTCATCACTCGCTGGAAGGGTCATTTCAGCAGAGATAACGCTACCTACCTTCTCGAAAAGGAATACTGTGAACAGAACGGTCTCGGTGTGACCTTCAATCATTGTAAGAATAACGATGCTTCCCATGAATTCGTTCTCGAAGAAGTAGGAAAGGCTGAATGTCCCGATTTCCTCTTTGTAATATATGAGCACACAGACTCAGAGGGTCACAGCTACGGTTTCACTATCAATAATCCCGATTACAAAAAAGCTTTCACTCAGTCCGATGCATGCGGTTACGAAGTAATCAAGGCTATCGAAGACAGAGAGACCTACGCCACCGAGGACTGGCTTATCATCGTAACCTCTGACCACGGCGGTAAGGGTACGGGACACGGTAAAGAAAGCATTCAGGAAAGAATGACATTTGCCGTTATGAACAAGGAATGGAACTGAAATCCGCACTAAACCTCCTTGCGAAAGCGGGGAGGTTATTCTCTTTTATGAATATGAACAGGAGTAAATACTATGCAGAGAAAATATTCACACGTAATCGTTATCGGTGCAGACGGTGCAGGCAGCTGGTTCAAGGATGCTCATACACCGAATTTTGACCGTATCTTCGAAAAAGGAGCCGTAACATACCGTGCTCTTTCTTCCAGACCTACCATCAGTGCCGAATGCTGGGGCTCGATGCTCATCGGTGTCGGACCGGAGGTTCATAAGCTCACTAACCGCAGAGTTTCTGTTCTGCCCTATCCTCTGTGGTCAAAATATCCTACGGTTTTCCGCCGTATAAGAAAAAAATATCCTGAAGCGGAGCTCGGCTCATACTGTGACTGGAATCCTATTACCAAAGGAATCGTAGAAAGACATCTGCGTGTTTCTCGAGCTACGGGAAGAGACAAGGAGCTCACTCCCCTTATCTGCGACTACATCAGAAGTAAAAAGCCGGATTTTCTCTTCATCCACTTCGACAGCACCGACGGAGCAGGTCATAAATACGGTTACGGAACCGAAAATCACATAAAGGCTATCAGCGAGGTTGACAAGCTCATCGGTGATGTTTACTCCGCTGCAGAAAAAGCAGGAATAGCAGGAGAGACTCTGTTTATGGTTATCGCAGACCATGGCGGAACCAGAGAAGAAAACGGAAAGGGAAATCACGGTGGTTGGACTGACGAAGAAAAGCATGTAACCTTCGCAGCCTCGGGTAAAGGTGTCAGAAATGCTGAAATCAAGGAAATGAACATCCGTGACCTGGCAGCGATCGTTCTTTATGCTATGGGAACTGACATACCCGTTTTTAACGAAAAAGGCTGGACATCACAGATTCCCGATGGACTTTTCACCGATTATGAGGGTCAATACCGTGACATCTCGCATCTTACGGGAGCAGCCCCGAGAATTTCGAAAGAACATCATAAATCAGAGCTTCTCTGAGCTCAGATAAAAATTCACCGTTATGTAAGTGAGGAATAATAACATGAAATTTATAAAGGTTACAGACAGTAAAAAAGTCTTTGCCGACGGAATACACGACGACACCAAGGCTTTACAGGAATGTATAGATTCAGTGAAGGACGGCGGTACGGTATACTTCCCCGACGGAGTCTATCTCGTCTCTGCTGCACTTATTTTCTATTCAAACCAGGTTTTCAGACTTTCCGATAATGCCGTAATTCTGAGAAATTCCGAAAGCGAGCCGATAACAAGATATCTCCTCGCCTCTTATTCAGAGCCTGAGCAAAGCGGATACGAGGGCACTCACGATGTTATCATTTCAGGCGGAATATTCGACGGGAACGGAGCTTTAACCGAGAAATCAACCCTCGTGAATACTGTCCACTGCCGCAATATACGTATCGAAGGCTGTCGGTTCCGTCACTGCTCCATGTGGCATATGATAGAGCTTAATTCGACAGAAAACGCTATAGTATCAGGCTGTGTTTTTGACGGACCTTCATACACCTGTGTCCCCGAAAACCTTCTCAATGAGCAGATACAGCTCGATCTTGCCCGTGATGGCTCCTACGGCCCCGTTTACAACTGCGACGGCACACTTATCGATTTCTGCAAGGATGATACGGTCTGCCGTAATATAATAATAACAAACAATGTGTTTAAATGTGCAGGCTTTCCTGCCATCGGTCACCACGGAGACTGCGGTCATCACGACATTTTTATCCATAATAACATCTTCGACGGACCTTCGTGCTTAAATAATAACAGCAGAGGCTATATAATTTTCAGACCCGGTGTTCATGCGGTGGAAATTAAAAACAACCTTTTCATTTCATCTGAAGAAAAATGCTCTGCAGGCATCGGAATAATCTTCGAAAACTCCGACGAAGAAAAGCTGTCCGCATCGGATAACATCTTCACAGGCAGCTTCACCAAAGAGATAATCACAGGTTCAGGTGAATAAAATGACCGATTCATTAAATAATAAAAAATCTGATTTTCTTATTTTCCTGTGCTGGGCAGCCTACACCTTCTCTTATGTGGCAAGGCTTAATTACAACGCTTCTATGGTAGAGATAATCTCTCAGCTCGGCACTACGAAGGAAGCGGCAGGAACCGTAAGCTCATTTTTCTTTTTCGCCTACGGTGCAGGTCAGCTCATAAACGGCATTCTCTGCCGTAAATACAACACTAAAATTTCCGTTACCGTAGCTCTCGGTGCATCCTGCCTTATAAATCTGGCTATGACTCTCTGCACGGAAATCGGTCAGATGAAATATCTCTGGCTTTTAAACGGTGTCTTTCAGTCGATACTCTGGTCTTCACTTATCAGAACCCTGTCTGACAATCTCGCTGACAGTAAGCTTTCCAAGGCAGTTATGGTTATGAGCACCACCGTGGCATCAGGCACCTTCATCGCCTACGGTCTGGCGGCACTTTTCTCTTACCTCAAGCTCAGCTGGACACTGATTTTTTATGTGGCAGCTGCTTTAGCCGGTGCAGTGACGGTGCTGTGGTTCACGGGAATGAGCAGTATCCAGAAAGAAAAGAAAAAGGCAGAAATCACAGAAAGAAGACCACTTGATAAGCTTTCCCTCACTCCTGCTTTTATTATAAGTCTCGCCGTTATTCTCATTTCCGCAGTTACCAACGGCTTCATAAAGGACGGTATAACTACCTGGGTGCCTTCTATTCTCAAGGAGGAGTTCGGTGTCACCTCCTCTCTTTCCATCATCGTTACACTGCTTCTTCCCGTCCTTTCGGTATTCGGCACCTCACTGGTAAATCTCCTTCGCAGAAAGGAAAAGGACGAAAACGCCCTCAACGGTATTTTCTACTTCGTATCGGTCATTCTGATCGGACTCATTATCCTCACTCTGAGTCTGAAATCCGTTCCCCTCACACTTCTTCTTTTCGGCGGAATAGCCTGTCTTATGTCAGCAGTAAATAATGTCATAACGAGCGTCGTACCCCTTTATTCGAGAGACAAAATCGACTCGGGGCTTTCAGCAGGAGTTCTGAACACCTTCTGTTATGTCGGAAGCACTCTTTCCGCCTCTCTTCTCGGAAGAATAGCCGACAGGAGTGGCTGGAACGATGTTTTCATCTGTATTTTTATTTTCGCTGCCCTTTCTTTCTTCGTATGCTGTGTGGCTGCTGTCCGCAAAAGAAAGACCGCATCACAATAAGCACTTGATAATCAGGTGTGTACGAAAAACGCCGAAAAAAATAATATTGCACAAAAAAGACTGCACCTTTCGTCGCTGAAAAGTGCAGTCCTTATTCTTATTAAACTACCTTTATTTCTCTTTCGTCACCTTTGCAGAGCCTTACATCTGCATCGAAATCCATATTTCCTTCATTGACATAAGAAACCTTTACACAGTCCTTTTCACATTCGACAGTAAATTTAAGCTTCACACAGTCACCCTTCTGATACTCGAAGGATTCGCCGTCATCGGTGAAGAATTCACTGACGAAGGCACCCTCTTTCACAGGGTAAACGGTGAAGATAATCTTTTCCTCTGCTCCGAAGCCATAGTGCGCACTGTCGGTCGGTATAACGCTTCCGCCTTTAACGAAGTAAGGCATTTCACTGTCTGCAGGTACGGTAACCCTTACCTTCTGTCCGCCCCTATAAAGCTTATCTCCGAGATACCAGTTATCCTTTTCGGGAAGATAAACCTCTGTTTCTGTCTTGCCCTCATCGAAGATAAAGCCTACCAGAATGTCCTTGCCGAGCATCATAGTGTCATTTTCCTTTTTCAGTTCCTCATCGTCGTAGTAAAGAAAAGCGGGAGCATTAAGAGGAATTTCATTTTCGACAGCATTATAGGCACAGCTGTAAAGATAGGGAAGAAGCTTTTTTCTCTGTGCGAAAATTTTTCTTACGGCAGGAACCGTGTCCTCATAGCTCCAGGGCATAGTAGCCGAACCGTCCTTATTCCAGGAATGAATAGTAAATCTCGGTTCGAAAACTCCGTGCTGAAGCCATCTCAGAAGAAGCTCTCTCGACGGCATTTCACCGTCAAAGCCTCCAAGATCGTGACCATAAAAGAAAAAGCCCGAAAGGGACATGGTAAGCCCTATGTTATGACAGTAGCGTAAATCCTTGAATTCACTTCTGTTATCTCCCGACCAGGTCTGTGCCAGACGTCTGACTGCTATGTTACCGCTGCGTGTGGAAAGGAAGGGTCTCTTCTTCGGGTCGTTCTTCATCTGAGCCATATAGGACGAAAGAACCATAAGATATGTCAGTGCAGGTCTTATACGCCTCGCCTTTACCTCTCCTTCAGCGAAACCGCTCGCCAGAGCATCACAGTCCTTTATGTCGAACTCGTTATTATCATTCCATGTGGCAGTAACGCCGTAATCGAGAAGAGTCTCCTTTACCTTATCCTCCCAGAACATAAAGGCACGAGAATCTGTAAAATCAAGATAGCTTCCCAGACCGTCCCAAAACTCTGTGACAAAGGGCGTACCATCGGGATTTTTCACGAAATATCCCTCCTGTGCTATCTTTTCATAAAGAGGATGACTCTGTAAAAAAGCCGGCTTTATGTTCGGTATTACAGTTATACCCTCGTCGGCAAACCTTCTGATAAAGGCTTCCGGGTCGGGGAATTTTTCTTTATTCCAGTGAAATACACACCGCAGATTACCGATGGAGGTGTAGCCCGAGGAAAGATAAAAGCCACCGCAGGAAAGCTCCGTCTCCTTAAGCCGTGTGAGAAAGCCACCGAGCTGTTTTTCACTGTCAGGTGCATCCGTGTATGCCATAGTGCTTCCGCAGTAGTCGAAGCTCCATCGAGGCGGCAACAGCTGTTTTCCGCACAGACGGCAGAACTGCTGAAGAACAGAAAGCTTGCTGCCGAAAAACACATAGTAAACCAGTGCATTATCCTCGGTACGAAAATACTTATAGGTAGGATAATAGTTGTTTATTTCCTTACCGAAATCAGCACATGAGGTATCCGTAGTATCGTAAAAGATACCGTAGGAGCCGGCACTGTTTTCACAGATGTAAAAAGGCAGATGCTTATAAAGCGGATCACTTTCAGCCGCATCGTAGCCCATAGCATCACTGCACTCGATACGGAAGGCTCTGCCGGATTTATCGAGCCTCCCCCCTTTATCACCGAGCCCATAGATTTTTTCGTTTTTCTCTCTGGTTATGTAGTGATATCTGTCCTTACCGAATTCACCTTCTATGTTATAAGCGAGAGGCTTACGGTCGGAGAAAAGCTCCTTATCTCCGAGTTCATAAGAAAGAGTGAAGTTATGTAAATCAAGCGTTACCCTTACTCCGCAGGGAAGCTCAAAGGCTTCACTGCCGTCGCACTCTTTTATTTCAGGCTCACAGAGGCTGAAGCCGTCCAGAGAAAGTCTCTCTCTGCCGTTTAAAAGAAGTGCAGAATCGGGACAGACGGAAAATGTGGGCAGAAGAGTGTCGCAGTCCTTATAAAGAGCCACACGCACACAGCTGTCACTTACGAAATCTATCCGTGCGATATTACTGTCCGAGGCGTAAAAACGGCTGTTAAGAGTTTTATGGTAAAGAGTAAATTTATGATTGAATTTATTCATTTTTTATTCTCCTTTTCCTTTTTTCTGAACCTTTTTTGGCGAGGTACCGTAAACCTCCTTGAACTTTTTAGAAAAATAATTACTGTCTTCGAAGCCGCAGTTTTCTGCGATTTCCGTTATATTCTGTCCCTCATCGGCTCTGAGAAGCTGTTCAGCGTACTGCAATCTGAGGGAATTAAGGTACTTCGAAAAGCCCAGACCTGTTTCCTTCTTAAAGACACGGGAAAAATGCTCGGGACTGACAGAGAATCTTTTCGCCAGTGAAGAAAGGGTTATGTCCGACGAGAAATTCTCCCTTATGTAAGCGACTGCCTGCTCGATTACCTTGTTTCCGTCATCTGCCGGCAGACAGGTATCGACATTTCTCATAAGAAGATAAAAGAGTGAATGTGTGTGACAGCTGATTATTTCATCGGAAAATTTGTCACCGGTATTACACTCTTTTTCTATTTTAGCAAAAAGTCTTTTTATCTCATCTGCGATAAAAGGATTTCTGTAAAGATATGTATGGGAAGAAATATCAGACCTTGCGGAGGCGGGTATATATTCAGTATTACAGTTAATAAGTATTCTCGAATGCTTTATGTCGTCGTACTTGGTATGATGAATAACCCCGTCAGGAATAATTACTATATCTCCTGCCCGGACATTGTAAACCTTGTCATCTATGATGTAGGTGCAGTTACCCTCTTCCAAATAATATATCTCATAAAGAGAGTGATAATGAGGCCAGGAAGCCCCCGTTTCTTCTACTCTTTTACTCATACCGTGATGCAGATAAAACTTTTCATCAGGGTCAAATTTTATACTTCCCGTATCAGCCACCTTCTTTCTTTTCCGATAATATCATTCCGTATCAAAAAAGTCAAGAATTTAATAGTAACCTATCAATTTTGTCAAGGAAATCATAACAAATTAGATGTATTATATAATTAAAATAATTATAAAGGAATGGTATGTATGAAAAAGGCTATTAAGGTATTTATTGCGGTTCTGCTTGCAGCAGCTATCGGAGCAGGTGGCTTCGTTATTTATCAGAGCTCGAAGGGCATCTCCTACGATATTTCATCGGTAGAGAAAATCCCCTGTGACCTAGAAATCGTAAAGAAAGAGGAAGACAGTGTTACTGTAAGAAAGACCTCCGACGATAACTTCAAGGTTATGATGTTCACTGATATGCACCTCAAGGGTGATAAGGAGCTGGATAACATTACAGTTACTTATCTGGTAAAAAACATAAAGGAACAGAATCCCGACCTTGTAATTTTAGGCGGAGACAATGTTACATACGGCTTCAACAAAAAAAGAAATGTTCAGCTTGCCGAGCTTTTCGAAAGCCTCGGTGTATACTGGGCAACTGTCCTCGGAAACCACGAGGGTGACGGCTTTATGTCTTACGACAGAGCAAACGTTATCAAGCTTTTTTCCACATACGAACACTGCCTTGTAACAGAAGGCAAGGAAGGCGTGGACGGTTACGGAAACTGCACTATCAATATTCTCAACAGTGACGGCAATCTCAGAGAGGTTTTCTTCCTTATGGATACGGGAGATTATATGACTGAAGAATCAAAGGCAGAATACGGTGTAACCGAAGAGGGCGAGGTTTACGACGGAGTAAAGACCTCTCAGGTAGAATGGTACAAAGAAAAGCACGATGTCATCGAAGCTGAGTACGGTGATTTTAAATCTGTGGTCATCACCCACATTCCCATTTATCAGACAGAGCAGGAATACGCCGAGGAGGATTTCATTCTCGGTGAAAAAAGAGAGGGTGTCTGCGAATCCGGCTTCGATGCGGGTCTTTTCGATGCCATCAAGGAAAAAGGCAGTACACATACCGTTTACTTCGGTCATGACCACGTAAACGATTTCTCTGTTCTTTACGACGGTATCCGTCTTTCCTATATGCAGCCCTCAGGCTATGCAGCGTATAATATGCAGACAAAATTTGATGCTCCCGAAGAGGAATGGATTCAGGGTTGCACCGTACTGAGCATTAACGAAAAGGGCAACTCTATGGAAACAAGAATTTTAAACCACGCTGAATAAAGGAGTATCAGATATGAAATATATTGACAACAAAGCAGAAGATGTAAAAATAGCCTACATCGGCGGCGGTTCACGAGGCTGGGCATGGGGTCTTATGAGTGACCTTGCCACAGCAGGAGATATGAGCGGCCGTGTGGAGCTTTACGACATCGACTTCGAAGCAGCCAAAGCAAACGAAATCATCGGCAACAAATATAACGACCTTCCCGACGCTACTTCAAAATGGGATTACAAGGCAGTTAAAACCATAGGTGAGGCTCTTACAGGTGCTGATTTCGTTATTATCTCCATCCTTCCCGGTACCTTCGATGAAATGGAAAGCGATGTCCACGCTCCCGAAGAATACGGAATTTATCAGTCCGTAGGCGATACCACCGGTCCCGGCGGTGTGGTAAGAGCGATGAGAACTCTTCCCATGTTCGAGGAAATCGCTGAAAATATAAAGAAATATTCCCCTGACGCCTGGGTCATCAACTACACTAACCCTATGACCCTCTGCGTAAAGACACTTTACAGAGTTTTCCCTGAAATCAAGGCCTTCGGCTGTTGCCACGAGGTTTTCGGCACACAGGATGTACTGGCTAAAATGGCAGGTATCATTTTCGGTGAGGATGTAAAAAGAAAAGACATCAAGGTTAATCCTATAGGTGTAAACCATTTCACCTGGCTGACAAAGGCTACATACAGAAACGCAGATCTCTTCCCCTACTACAGAGAATTCTGCGAAAAATATAAGGACGGCTGCACAGAATATGTGGACCCCGAGTGGCTTAAAAGCTTCCACGGTAATGCACATAAGGTCAAGATCGATCTTTTCCGCCGTTTCGGCTACATTGCCGCCGCAGGTGACAGACATCTGGCAGAATTCTGTGAGGGTAAATGGTACCTCGAAAACAACGACAGAGTAGAGGAAATGCTTTTCCACCTCACTCCCGTATGGTCGAGAAAGGACGAGCTTAAGGAAAGACTAGCAAAGAGTAAGCGCCTTTTAAGCGGTGAAGAGGAAATAAAGCTCAAGCTGACAGGTGAAGAAGGCGTAAAGCAGATGAGAGCCATTCTCGGTCTCGGTGATTTCGTAACCAATGTAAATCTTCCCAACCGCGGTCAGATTCCGAATCTTCCCCTCGGTGCTGTGGTAGAAACCAATGCTTCCTTCACTTCGGGTACTGTAACTCCCGTGGTAGCAGGCGAAATCCCCAAGGAAATCTATCCTCTTATCTCTCGCATCTGCACTCAGCAGGAGGTTCTCTCTGATGCTATCGCGGAAAGAAACCTCGACCGAATTTTCGAGGTATTCGCAAACGATCCTCTCGTTACCTGCTCACTGAGTGATGCGAAAGAACTTTTCACAAAGATGGTAAACAACACTAAGGCTTATCTTGCCGATTATAACCTCGGTTAAGAGTCGGAGTTAAAATGAAAATATTACCATTAATTATCGCCGTAATTTCGGCTTCGATGCCTGTAATCACACAGAGAACAGGCCTTTCGCAAAAACACGGATTTAAAATGAAAATGCTCTGTGCTTTTATGTATCTGATTACAGGTATAATTTCAGCATCGTCTCTTTACAGAGTCACGGATTATTCGGTTATGATACTCTCAGCATTGGCTTTAGGTGCGCTCGGTGACTTTTTTCTCGAATATAAAAAGAAAAAGCTTTTCCCTGTCGGTGTGGCATTCTTCGCTCTCGGACATATCGTCTACAGCTATAGCTTTCTGTGTGTAGGCAGCTATAAGGCTTTACCGCACATTACCGCTGTAGCTGGTGTTACCGCTGCTCTGACGGCTGTTATCCTGCTTTTCGCCAAAATGAAACTCAGATTAAAGGGCAAAAAAAAGCTGATTCTGATTTATGCTCCCGTTCTCGTTTTTGCTTTCGCCTGTGCTTTCGTCAGCGGTATCACAGCCATAAATAACGGCAATCTCTCCTTCGGGCTGTGCCTTACTGCAGGCGGTGCTCTTTTCCTTACCTCCGACTTAATGATAGGTATGGGTAAGGGAGGCCTGAACCGTCCGCCCTTTCTCCACAATGCAGTATCCTATACCTATTTTGCCGCACAGACTCTTTTCGCACTGAGCATATATTTTCAGTAACAGAGGTGTTTAAATATGAAGAATGAATTTTTACCGATATTCCGGTTTGTTGTCTGCAGCGACGCCCATATCCAGGGCATAGGCTCACCGGGATACAACAGGCTGAAAAAATTAATCGACTATTCCCTTGACTACGCTTCAAAGAATGAAAACTACAAAAAAATTGACTGCTTTTTTGTGGCCGGTGACATTACAAACCGAGGAACTGCCGAGGAGTTTGCCGCCTTTAAGGAAATCTTTGATTATGCCACAGAGAAAAAACAGAAGCTTTTATGCACTGTAGCCAAGGGTCACGACTCAATAGCACAGAAAAAGAAATCCCTCAGTATTTATAAGGGAATAACAGGTATGGAGCCTGATTTTCACAGCATAATCGGCGGCTATCACTTTATCGGACTTTCGACCTGCAGAGGCAGAAAGTCAAAGCACTATTCGTTTATCCAGAAAATATGGATAAAAAAAGAACTGAAGTCAGCCGTAGCAAAAAGTGAAGGAAATCCTGTCTTTGTCCTTCATCACGAGCACGTTAAAAACACCGTTTACGGAAGCAGTGATTTCGACGGTTGGGGAAACCGATTCTTTACGGGACTTTTCGAAAAGTATCCCAACATCGTAGACTTTTCCGGACATTCCCATTATCCCGTCAACGATCCCCGTTCAGTATGGCAGAAGGAATTCACGGCAGTGGGTACAGGCTCTCTCAAATATGTGGAGCTTACAGTGGATGACGAAAGAAAAGTGCATCCTCCTACCTGTGAGGACTGTGCGAGCTTCCTTATAGCAGAAGCAGACAAGGACCATAATCTTCGGATTATCGGTATTGACTGCGAGGCTGAGGAAATACTGTGTGAATATTATTTCAGAAATCCTGCCGACATAAATAACCGTGAATATACCGCTCAGAAGCAGCTGTCACGTGCCTCGGCACCCCTTTTCTCCCGTGATACGGAAATAACGGTGAGCGAAAGAGACGGAGTTTATTATGCTGAGTATCCGAAAGCAGAAAGCACCGACGGTATGCCTGTATTTCTCTACAGAGTTTACGCCTACGGAGAAAACGGAGACAAGGTATTTGAGGGAAAAAGCGTACCCTCCTATTACCTTTACAAGGTTGAGGATATGATGAGCACCGAGCTCGGAAAGCTTCCCAAGGGTAAATACAAGATAAAGCTTCTGGCTGAAAATGTCTACGGAATGAAGTCGGAATGTGTAGAAAAAGACATAGAAGTATAAGGAGGACAAAATATGAAGCTTTCAGATATTGCCGCCTCTTATGCGGAAAAAATCAGCGACGAAAAAATAAAAAAGATGTTCCTTCAGTGCTTCATGAGCACCTTCGAGACGACAGTTCAGACAGAGGATGACGGAAGCTGCTTCGTAATCACAGGTGACATACCTGCTATGTGGCTTCGTGATTCATCGGCTCAGGTGAACCACTACATTCCCTTTGCAGGTGAATGTGAAGAAGCATATAAGGTCATAAGCGGACTTATAAGCCGTCAGATGAACTGTATTCTCAGTGATGCTTATGCTAACGCCTTTAACCGTGAAGCAAACGGTCACGGTCATCAGAAGGACAAGACGGAAATGTCACCGTGGGTATGGGAAAGAAAGTACGAAATCGACTCTCTCTGCTATCCCGTTAAGCTCGCATACCGCTTCTGGAAGGAGGCTGACACTGTTTCACACTTCACTGAGGAGACAAGAAAAGCCTTTTACAGAATAATCGAGCTGTGGACTGTCGAGCAGAACCACGAAAATTCACCCTATTACTTCAGCAGACCCCGCCGCCGTAAATCGGATACTCTTTCTCATAAGGGAAAGGGTGCTCCCGTGAAATATACGGGCATGACCTGGTCAGGCTTCAGACCGAGTGATGACTCCTGCGTTTACGGTTATCTTGTTCCTGCGAATATGTTCGCTTATGTGGTGCTCGGATATATAGCTGAAATAGCCGAAGAAATCTACAAGGATGCAGTTCTTAAGGAAAAAGCGGAAAAGCTCAGAAAGGAAATCAGAGAAGGCATAGAAAATTACGCAGTGGTAAAAGACAGCGAGGGTAAAAGCTTTTATGCTTACGAAACTGACGGAATGGGCAGATATAACCTTATGGATGACGCCAATGTACCGAGTCTTCTCTCTCTTCCCTATCTCGGCTACTGCAGTAAGGACGACAAAATGTATCTCAATACCCGTAGCTTCATTCTCAGCAAAGACAACCCCTATTATTTCGAAGGAAAAACTGCCAAGGGTATAGGAAGCCCTCATACACCGAAAAATCACATCTGGCCCATCGCCTTAAGTATGCAGGGACTCACCACAGACGATAAAAACGAAATGCTCTCCCTTATACATACTCTTGCTCAGACGGATGCAGACACATGCTTTATGCATGAAAGCTTCCATAAAAACAAGCCTCAGAAATTCACCCGTAAATGGTTTTCCTGGGCTAACACCCTTTTCGCAGAGCTCATAATAAAATATCTTTCCGAAGGCGGAGAAATTTAAAAAGGAGAAAAAAAGAAATGGCTAAATTCAAAGAAAAACTTCAGAAATTTATGGATAACCCGGATGTGGCCTTCAAAGAACAGGTCGGATATGTATCCGGTGTTTTCGGTAACTGTATGGGTCAGGACTCCGTAAGCACATATACCGATCAGTTTATGTATGACTATATGGGACTTAAGTCAAGCCATATGGTCGCCATGAAATCAACAACCACAGCAGTGAATATTATTATTGCACCCATTGTCGGCGCTATGCTCGACAACAACCGTTCAGGCAAAGGTAACGCAAGAAGCTTTATGATGGCTTCTGCCATTCCTTTTACTCTTGCGTCTGTTCTGCTCTTCGTTGTGCCCTCAGGCTCAATGATGTTTAATCTTATCTGGAGCTTCGTGCTTTATCTTATCTTTAATATCGCAGATACATTTTACGATGTGGCTCTTTCCACTCTTTCCGTACGAATGACTCCCAATGCTAAATCCAGAAAGAATTTCTACACCGTTGCTCAGGTAGCTTCAACCCTCGGCTCAATGTTCCCCGGCTGGCTTGTTCCTATCATTATTGAAGCCCGTGGCGGTGACTATAATTCAGAAAAGTGGGCATTCTTCTCGGTGGCACTTCTTTTCGGCATTATGGGACTTTTCACTATGCTTGTACCCTGTATGACTCTTAAAGAGAGAAATATAGTGCTTCCTCCCAAGGATGATAAAAAAATAAAAATCGACTACAAGCTCATTCTTCTCAACAGACCGCTTCTTCTCCTCTGTCTTTGCAACTGTATAGAGTCCGTGAGAAGAGTATGCTATAACTCACTTCCCTTCTTCTACAAGCAGACACTGGGTAAATACGGTATGAAGGCTTATGTCGAAATGGCATCATCAGCTCTTTCTTATGCCGGTCTTTTCTCAGTGCCCTTCCTTGGCAGAAAGCTCTCATCAAGAGATATCGTTGTTGCAGGCTATATGCACACAGCTATCTGTTACATTCTTCTTGCGATTTTAGGCTACAAAAACCTTTGGATTGTAGGTATTTTCATCGCTCTCGGCGGCCTTCCCAATGCAGGTATGAGTGCAGCTAAACGAGTACTTCTTGCAGACTCAACAGACTACATGGAATGGAAGAGTTATCAGAAGTACGGTGTTGCTCAGCGTAACGAGGGTATGGTTTTTGCCTTCAGCACTATGATGTCAAGAATTGCAGACCTTTGGAAAGAGCTTCTTGTCAACGGCGGTCTTGCTCTTATCGGTTACCAGAGTGCACAGATGATTGACGGTCAGATGGTCGAAGCCGTTCAGACTCCCGAAACCTTACACGGCATTTTCCTTCTCGTTGTTGTTCCCGGTATTATAGGTAACCTTCTTCCCGGTATCATTATGATGTTCGATAACTTCACAGGTAAGCGTAAGGAAAAGATTATGGCAGAGCTTGAAATCATCAGAGCAGAGGCCAAAGAAAAGCTTGACAGTGCCAGTGTATAACTGCTGTAAATAAAGGTAGAAAAATATGAAACAGGAAAAAGAAAAGAAAAAATCTTCTCTGATTTTTAGAATCATCCGTATAATATTCATCTCTTTGTTCGTACTTGCTCTTCTCGTTTTCGGTCTCTATAAGCTCGTCACTTATCAGTGGCAGGATGAACCTGTGTCCTATCCCGTAACCAATAAGTACATTACTGAGCTCGGCGAAACTATGATTTCAGCTCACCGTGCCGGAAGAAGACTTTTCCCGCAGGGCACGATGATGGCTTTTGAGGGATGTGTGAATTCCGAAACCTTCGAGACTGACATTTTCGAATTCGATCTTCGTCTGACCGCAGATGACAAGCTGATTATTCTGCACGACGAAACTCTCGACGAAATCACTGATGCTGTCGAATATTTCGGAAAAGCAGAAAATTATCCGGGAGATTATACCTACGAAGAAATCAGTAATCTTAACTTCGGAGAATATTTCAAAAATTCCGACGGTGAAACTATTTATAAGGGACTGCGCAGCTCTGATATTCCCTATAACCTCAGAGCATTAACCGTAACCGATGCTCTGACCTACACCGAAAGCAACGGTGAATATCATTACAGCATCGAAATAAAAGAAGACGGTGAAGCAGGTATAAAAGCGGCAGATATTCTTTACGGTATTCTGTCGGATATGAAGCTGCTTGACAGAGTTATTGTCGCAACCTTCAATAAAGATGTCATCTTCCATATCGAAGAAAATTATCCTGAGCTTACCCGTGCTGCATACAATATGGAGGTCATAAAATTATACATTGATTCTCTTTTTGATTTCGACAGACCTGAAGGCTATTATAAATTTGATGTTTTACAGGTGCCTCCTGACAAATACATCGTAAATCTCGGCACATCAAAGCTTGTCAATTATGCCCATAAAAACAACATAGCAGTACAGTACTGGACCATAAATGACACGGAAAAAATGGCATTTTTACAGAGCATCGGTGCCGACAGCATAATTACGGATGTTCCCGATGCAGCATACGAAACACTCAATAAGAAGAATACGGAATAAGCTCTTCAAAAAATCTGACAGGAGAAAACCAAATGCTTTTCAGAAAAAACACACCAATCCGTCCGGATGAAATAATCATCGACGGTGTACACGAAAAGAAGAACGGAGCTTTAAGAATTATGTCCTTTAATCTGCGCTACTGTGATGATAAGACAGGCAGTGTAAATGACCGTTCTAAAATCTCCGCTGCCATAATCGGCAGCTATGAACCCGATTCCTTCGGAGTGCAGGAGGCTACAGGCAAATGGCTGGATATTCTCAGCGAGGCTCTCGGTGAAAAGTACGCTTTTGTCGCTCAGGAAAGAGACAGTCAGGGCTACAAATCCGAACGGAACGCAGTCTTTTATCTCAAGAATAAATACAGACTCGCAGACGGGGGAACTATCTGGCTTTCGGAAACGCCCGAAGTAAAATACACCAAAAGCTTCGACAGTAACTGCTACCGTGTGGCTACATGGGCAGTGCTCGAAAACAGGAAAACCGGTGAACGCTACACCCATCTCAACACCCATCTCGACCATATTCTCGAAAAGACGAGAGAATGTCAGGCAGAGGTGCTCATCGGAAAAATCAATGAGCTTAAGAAAAACGGAAGAGTTTTCTGTACGGGCGATTTTAATGCCGAGCCCGACAGTACAGTATGTGCACGGATGAGAGAAATCAGCGACGATGCGAGACTTTCCGCTGCTGAAACAGACAACGGAATCACCTTCCACGATTACGGTAAGGCTTTGTCTCACGGCGGAATAATCGATTACATCTTCGTACCCAAGGGGGCTGAAGTAGACATTTATAAAACTATCCGTAACACTGTCGGGGGTATGTATCCATCTGACCACTTTCCTATTGTTGCTGATATAATAACCAAGGAGGAAAGATGATGGTACCTTATAAATGGGGGCAAGGACAGCTCTTTGCTTTCTCAGCTATTGACGGAGAAAGCCTTTTCAGAGACGATTTCACGGGCACTCTGGCAGGAGATAAAATCGGTGTTATTTTTAACACAGCCTGTCGCAGAACCCTTTACTTCGGTGATATGAATAAATTCCTTTCACCTGCTCTTAAGTGCGTAACCTCAGATATGATTTTATCGGAAAGTCTCTCAGGTGATTTAAGCATAATCTTCGCTGAAAGACATCTCATAGCAGGTGAATGTGAAGATTTTCCCGGTGTTTTCGTCAGCCTCGGCGGCGAATGTAAAATCAGAAAAGAGGGCGACACGGAAATTCACGACTCCGATGACGGAGAATACACGGCGCTTCTGAAAAGAGACGGAAAATATGCTTTTGCCTACGGAAAAAGCGAAGCGGAGGTTATCGGCCTTTGCGAAAAAGGAATTACTCTTGACCTCGGAGAACTTAAGAAAAATAAGCTGAAGCTTTATAAAAAAGCTTTACCCTCGGATGACAAATACGCTCATTTATATGCTAAATGCATAAGTGTAATGAAAAGCCAGCTCTACTCCCCTGAAGGCAGGATCAAAAGAATATGGTCTACGCCCGACCGTCTTCCTCACAGGAATATGTGGTTATGGGACTCTGTTTATCACGCCATAGGTCACAGACATCTTAATACCGATACGGCACAAAATCTCATTCTCGCACTTTTCGATGTTCAGCGTGAAGACGGATTTATTCCCCATATGGCAAGACCTGATTATATTTCCGACATAACTCAGCCTCCCGTTATCGGATGGGGTGCCTGGCTTGTGTATGAAAAAAGCAGAGATAAAGAGTTTCTGAGAACTGTTCTGAAAAACAATAAGGCTTTTCTTCTCTGGTGCAAAGGCAACAGACGAAAGAGTGAAAAAGAGCTTTATTCCTGGCATACAAACGCTGAACTCAATAACCGCTGTGACGAATCGGGAATGGATAATTCTCCCCGTTTTGACACAGAAAGTGACCTTTATGCTATCGACTTTTCCTGCTATATGGCTAATGAGGCAAGGTATATGAAAAAGATAGCCGAGGAACTCGCTGACAGGGAAAATGCCGGCTTTTTCAGTGAATGGTATGATAACATCAGGAAAGATATTAACTCTCTTTTATGGTGCGAAGAAGACGAATTTTACTATGATTATGACATAACTAATAATTGCTTCCATAAGGTGCAGTCCGTTTCTTCCTTCTTACCTGTTTTCTCCGGAATATGCGATGACGAGCAGTGCAGAGGGCTTATCGTGCATCTGGAAAATCCCGAGGAATTCGGAACGGAATTCCCTTTACCCACCATATCAAAAAAAGATAAAACCTTCGGCACGGATATGTGGAGAGGTCCTGTCTGGATTAACTATAATTATATGATTTCCGAAGGCTTCAGAGCTTACGGTTATGATGATTTATCCCGCAAAATCAGAGAGAAGACTCTTTCTGTTATTAACGAATGGTACAAGCATACAGGTACTGTTTACGAATTTTACGACAGTGAAAACCGTATTCCTCCTTCCTGCTTTAACAGAAAGGGAGAAGTGTTCGAGCCTTATGATTTCAGAGTAAAATACCAGACAATAAGAGATTACGGTTGGAGTGTTACACTCGCCTTTGATATGCTGAATGAAAAATAAAATATCAAGCACGGCTAAAATGTAAGCCGTGCTTTTTATTTGACTTAAATATCTCTTTTCTAATGGATTTTTAATGATATCTGTGCTATAATTTTCCTGTAAAGAATGACTGAAAGGAAGATAATTATGAGAATCCTTATAGCCGAAGACGAAAAAAGCCTTAACAGAATACTTGTCAAGCAATTCACAAACCTCGGTTACAGCGTTGACAGCTGCTTCGACGGAGAGAGTGTCTTTGACTTTCTCGCAGGTGCAGAATATGACGCTATCGTTATGGATGTGATGATGCCACGTAAGGACGGCTTCGAGGTTCTGCGTGAAATGCGCAGTGAAAAAAATCAGACACCCGTTATTTTTCTTACAGCTAAAGCAGAAATCAGTGACAGAGTCTTCGGTCTTGATCTTGGCGCAAATGATTATCTTATCAAACCCTTTTCCTTCGAAGAATTAGCCGCCAGAGTCAGGATGATAACAAGAGACTCAAAAGGCAACAGCACAAACATTTTCTCTGTAGCTGACCTTACAGTGGATGTAAAAAGCCGTGAAGTGAAAAGAGGAGGGAAAAAAATAGACCTCTCTGCCAGAGAGTATTCTATCCTCGAGGCTCTGATAAGAAATGCAGGCACAGTAATGACCCGTGATAAAATAGAAAGCAGCGTATGGAATTACGACTACGAAGGCGGCACAAATGTCATTGATGTGTACATCCGTTATCTGCGGAAAAAAATCGATGACGGCTTCGAAAAAAAGCTCATTCACACCGTCAGAGGTGCCGGCTACATTCTTAAAGAAGGAGAATAAAGGGATGAAAAAGAAAAAAGGCAGATCAATAAGCTCAAAGCTTAATCTGTGGTACACGTTGCTTGCAGGCTTTATTTCACTGTGGCTTATTCTTTCCGTAGTTACTGCGGCGAGAATGTCCGAAAACTCCGATGCACAGCAGAATCTTATAAGAAGCGTGGAAAGAAACATCGATGAAATAGAGGTCGAAAACGGACTCCTCGACATTGAATCGGACTTCGCCTACATAAACGAAAACATTTATGCTATCGTTTATTCCTCTGACGGAAGCATTTTAGGCGGCGATTACCCCGAAGGTGCCGCCACTGACATTCCCCTCGAGTCAGAACGCTTCGGTAAGTTCGACGGCTTCTATGTCTATGACACAAAGCTCGAATTCACTAAATATGATTACAAAATAAACGGCGAAACAGGAGAGATAATCAGCAGTGAGGTAGAGGGTGCCGATTATTATACAGCCTTTGAGGGTAATCTCGATTTCTACGGTGACGACTGTGAAATTTCCTGCGAACAAGCCTTCAGCATAGCCGTTAAAAAGAGTGGTCTCGACAGAAGCTCCATAGACATAATAAATGTAAAAAATTACGAATACAATGACGACCCGATTTATGAGGTGGAATTTTACAGTACACAGAAGGCCTTCGATGACATCTGGGTACGCGGTGTAGTCCGTGCAGACGGAACAGGAGGCATCTGGACTGTTCTGGCCCGTGTAGCTGCGATTCTTCTCCCTCTTCTGCTTATCGTCTGTTCATTAGTAGGGCGTTTAATTACCCGAAGAGCCTTCGAGCCCGTAAGACAGCTCAGAGACGCTGTAGAGGAAACACACAGCGGAAAGGATCTGACGAAAAGAATAGACATTCCCGACGGAGATCCCCTTCTGTCATCCCTGGCAGATAAATTCAATGAAATGTTCAGCAGGCTTCAGCTTTCCTTCAATAATGAGAGGCAGTTCTCGGGAGATGTTTCCCACGAGCTTCGCACACCTACGGC
Source organism: Acutalibacteraceae bacterium (assembly GCA_045637365.1). Classification (GTDB taxonomy): domain Bacteria; phylum Bacillota; class Clostridia; order Oscillospirales; family Acutalibacteraceae; genus UBA6857. Next base: position 3,751 of record JAZTZH010000077.1, on the reverse strand, counting down.
AGTAATCTTAGCAGAATGTGAATATCAGCTCGGCAGAAAAAACCTGGACAGCGAATCCGAAGAGGGCTTCGAAGACATTCAGAAGCAGGCCGAAAGTATGAAAAAGCTCATCGCTCAGCTGCTCGAAATGACCAAGATGGAGCAGAGTGACGGTAACCTTTACCTTGAAAATGAAGACCTTTCCATGCTCGTAAATGCTGTCTGTGACCAGAATGAAGCACTCGATAAAAGAGGTATCACACTAAAAAGAGACATCGACGAAGGCATCAGCATAAATATGGATGTTACTCTCATAACACGGCTCGTGTCGAACCTCCTTTCGAATGCTTACCGCTACGGTAAGGAGGGCGGAAATATAAGCGTCGGCCTTAAAAACAGCGACGGTTTAATCAGGCTCTCTGTAGCCGATGACGGTGAGGGCATTTCACCTGAACACGCAGAAAAAATCTGGAACCGTTTTTACAGAGTCGACAAAGCCCGTTCAAGAGAGGACGGATGCTCAGGTCTCGGACTTCCTATGGTAAAACAGATAGCAGAGCTTCACGGCGGTGAGGTTTTCCTGGAAAGTGAACCGGGAAATGGAAGCACCTTCTCAGTAGAATTCAGAATATGATAAAAAACCGTACCGGATTTCGGTACGGTTTATCTTTTACATAAAAATTAAAAACTCTAATCATTTTTTAATTTTTCACGTGTATTATATAAGTGTAAACAAAAGAGCTATAGCTCAAAAAAAGAAAGGTGGACTTAATTATGAAAAATAATCTCAAAAAAATATCATCACTTGCCCTCTCATTACTCCTCGTTTTTACACTCTGTGCAACTGCCTCGGCAGCAGATATTTCCTCAGAAAAAGCAAGTCAGATAGCTTTGACAGATGCAGGCTTCACCTCCTCAGAGGTATCCTATCTCAACGTCAGAACAGAGCACGAAAACGGTGCAAAGGTTTTCGATGTAAGCTTCATCACCTTTAACGGTGACGGGTCTTACACAGAATATGACTACGAAATCAAAGCAGCCGACGGTAAAATCTTAGAAAAAGATACTGACAGAGAAAGAAGTAAAGAACAGAAGGTTCCCATTTCCGAAAGCAACGACATTGGTGAAAATCAGGCAAAACGAATCGCTCTGGAATACTTCGGTGTGACAGCCGACGAAATCAAATGCGTAGAAATCAGAAGAGATTACGATGACGGACGCTCCGTTTATGAAATAGAGTTCTGCAAACCATATACCGAGAAATATTCCTGCGAGATAAACACATCAAACGGTCTCGTCAGAGATGCAGATAAGGAATATGTAAAAGGTATATTCGATAAAATAGAACTTTTCTTTGAGGTTCTCTTCTGGAACATTTTTAACAGCTGACATCTTTTCATTAAAATCTTCCCTGAAAAAACTCCCGGAACTTATGTGTTCCGGGAGTTTTACTGTTAATTTTCAGTGTCTGAGAATGTAAGAAAGCTTACACGCTCCATACAACGTTTTCATTCTGTGCGAAAGCTTCAGCGGCTGTAGTGTCATAGTATTCTACCTCATTATAACACTTCATACCTGTACCTGAGGGAAGAAGCTTACCGATGATAACGTTTTCCTTAAGACCGAGAAGCGGGTCAACCTTACCCTTGATAGCAGCATCTGTAAGAACTCTTGTTGTTTCCTGGAAGGATGCGGCTGAAAGGAAGGAGTCTGTAGCAAGAGAAGCCTTGGTGATACCCATAAGAACGGGTGAACAGGTAGCTGTCTGAAGCTCTTCGCCTGTTTCTTCCATCTTTGCTCTTACAGCATTATTGGCATCACGGAATTCCTTCTTATCTACTACGGAATTGGGAAGAAGAACAGTATCACCTGCATCCTCAACCTTAACCTTTCTCATCATCTGACGTGCGATAACCTCGATGTGCTTATCGTTGATATCAACACCCTGAGTACGGTAAGTAAGCTGTACCTGGCTGATGAGATAGTCGTGAACTGCATTTACGCCGAGAACATTAAGAACGTCTCTGGGATCAATAGAACCTTCTGTGATGGTTTCGCCCTTCTTGACAAACTGACCCTCTGAAACTCTTGCTCTGGCACCGAAGGTAAGGAAGTATTCCTTTCTTTCGCCTGTTTCTTCACTAGTAACGACGATATGAGGATTCTTCTTGATGGTTTCGAAGGAAACGACACCGTCGATTTCTGAAAGCATAGCAAGTGTTTTGGGCTTTCTTGCTTCGAAGAGCTCTTCAACACGGGGAAGACCCTGTGTGATGTCAGCGCCTGAAGCAACACCACCGGTATGGAAGGTTCTCATAGTAAGCTGTGTACCGGGTTCACCGATGGACTGAGCAGCGATGATACCTACAGCTTCACCGACTGTAACAGGAAGACCTGATGCAAGGTTAGCACCGTAGCACTTGATACAAGCACCGTGATCAGAGTTACAGGTGAGAAGTGAGCGGATCTTGATTCTGCGGATAGCGGAAGCTGTTTCCTTATCCACGCCCTCTTCGAGAGCTTTATTCATCTTAGCAGTGAGATAAGCGTCTACCTTTTCAGCTTCTGCTTCACTCATCATATGGTCATTAGAGCAGATAACTTCGCCTGTAGCTTCATCGACAAGAGCTTCGAGAAGATAACGGCCCTTAAGTCTTTCTGAAAGACTTTCAAGGATACGGTTACCGTCCATGATATCGTAAACCTCGAGACCGTCTGTGCAGCCGCAGTCCTCTTCACGAATGATAACATCCTGAGAAACGTCAACAAGACGACGTGTAAGGTAACCAGAGTCAGCGGTACGAAGAGCGGTATCGGCAAGACCTTTACGGGCACCACGTGAGGAAATGAAGTATTCCTGAACGTTAAGACCCTCTCGGTAGTTAGCACGAATGGGAACTTCGATGGTTTTACCTGCGGTGTTAGCGATAAGACCACGCATACCTGCAAGCTGACGAAGCTGTGAGTTAGAGCCTCGGGCACCGGAGTCAAGCATCATCCAGATGGGGTTGGTAGCTTCGAAGGAGCCTGTAAGAGCATCAGCTACACGGTTTGTACAGATGTCCCATGCCTTAAGAACCTTGCTTGAACGGTCCTGATTTGAGAGAAGACCTCTGTTATATTTTCTGTTGATTTCGTCTACAGTTTCTTCTGTTTCTGCGAGAATATCCTTCTTAGTAGCAGGAATGGTAGCATCGCAGACAGCAACGGTAATACCGCTTCGTGTAGAATACTTGAAGCCCTGGTTCTTTACATTATCGAGAACTTCTGCGGTCTTTGCTGTGCCGTGTACCTGGATACATTTAGCGATGATTTTACCTAAGAGCTTTTTATTTACGAGACCCTCAACCTCAAGGCGGAACATATTTTCGGGGTCATTTCTGTCAATAAAGCCTAAGTCCTGAGGAACAGGCTCATTGAAGATAATCTTACCGAGAGTGGTGTCAATAATCTTAGATACCTTTTCACCCTTATATTCCTTGGTCATTCTTACCTTGATTTTAGCATGGAGGTCGATAACACCTGCATCATAAGCAAGTCTTGCCTCGTTAACATCTCTGAAGACCTTACCTTCACCCTTGGCACCGGGAAGCTCGAGAGTCATATAGTATGAGCCGAGAACCATGTCCTGTGTGGGAACAGCAACAGGTTTACCGTCAGAAGGCTTAAGAAGGTTGTTGGCAGCGAGCATAAGGAAGCGTGCTTCTGCCTGTGCCTCTGCTGAAAGAGGTACGTGAACAGCCATCTGGTCACCGTCGAAGTCGGCGTTGAA
>JAZTZH010000076.1:0-33049 GCA_045637365.1 Acutalibacteraceae bacterium | reverse complement strand
GAAAAAGGACTGTCCCCAAAGCGAAACAGTCCCATATTGTCTGATAAGGTAAAATTAAGGAACCTTGCAGAAATTGAAAATTGATTCGGGAAGCTCTTCCTTGTCAGCGGAAATGGTCAATACGAAATCCTTTCCATTAACAGAAGAAAGCTGATAAATCTTTTCAAGGAAAGAAGCAAGCTCGTTATAGTCTCTGCCGCCGATACGAAGAGTAGCATCAACGAGAACATCTGTGATGTCGTGGTTACCTGCGCATACACCTGCAAGGAAGCCGTAGAATGCTGCATAACCCTTTACTTCATAATCGTCTGTGGCAATAAGTCTTGCACGATAGTTAACATCATATGTTAATTTTGTTTCTTTTTCAACACAGACAACGTTGCCCTTAGAGTTTTCAACTGCCTCGTTTACACAAGAAATCAAACGCTTTGTTTTACCTGCACCTTTGTGACCTAAAATAATAGAAATCATTTTATATTTCCTCCTTTTATTTGTTTCGTCGGAATAAGTATAACACATATCCGATTCAATTACAAGTATATTATATCACTTACTTAATCTTTGTTCAAGTACTTCTTTCTCTTTTTCGTAACCGGGTTTGCCTAAAAGAGCAAACATATTCTTTTTGTAGCTTTCTACACCCGGCTGGTCAAAGGGATTGATGCCAAGAACATAACCTGATATTGCACAAGCCTTCTCGAAGAAGTAAATGAGATAACCTAAAGATTTTTCGCTCATATCATCGTTTTCGATAACGAGATTAGGTACAAGACCATCGTTATGAGCAAGAACAGTTCCTCTGAATGCCTGTTTGTTAACGAAGTCCATAGTCTTTCCTGCAAGGAAGTTAAGACCGTCTACATTTTCCGCATCCTCTTTAATAAAGATTTCAGATTTAGGCTTATCAAAAGAAACAACTGTTTCAAACATTATTCTTTCGCCTTCCTGAATATACTGACCGAGAGAATGAAGGTCAGTAGAGAAAACAGCTGAGGTCGGGAAAAGACCCTTACCTTCTTTACCTTCACTTTCACCGAAGAGCTGCTTGAGCCATTCGTTCATCATAGTAAAGCAGGGTTCATAGGAAATAAACATTTCTGTCTTTTTGCCCTGAGCATAAAGAGCATTACGGACAGCAACATATTTATAGCATTCGTTTTCCTCGATTGATGTGCTCATAAGCTCTTCTCTTGCCTTCGCCGCACCTGCCATAAGAGCATCAATGTCAATGCCTGCAGCTGCGATAGGAAGAAGGCCTACGGCTGTAAGAACAGAATATCTTCCGCCTACATCATCGGGAACTACGAAGGTTTCATAGCCCTCTCTGTCTGCGAAGTTTTTGAGAGTACCCTTCTCTTTGTCTGTAGTAACGAAGATTCTCTCGGCTGCTTCTTCCTTGCCGTACTTTTCAATAAGCATTTCACGGAAGATTCTGAAAGCGATGGCAGGCTCTGTAGTTGTACCTGACTTGGAGATAACATTGACAGAGAAATCCTTACCGTCACAAATGGAGATGATTTCATCGAGATAAGATGATGAAATACTGTTACCTGCATAATAAATAGCAGGTGTGCCCTTACGGGTATCATTATAGTTCTGACCCTTTACGAATTCGATGGCAGCTCTGGCTCCGAGATAGGAGCCGCCGATACCGATTACGATAAGAACATCACTGTTGTTTTTGATTTTTTCTGCTGCATTTTTAACACGTGCAAACTCTTCCTTATCATAATCAACGGGAAGGTCAACCCAGCCTGTAAAGTCGCTGCCTGCACCTGTTTTACCGTGTAAAGCATTGTGTGCATCAGTGATTTTTGACTGATATGAGGCTATTTCTTCATCCGTTATAAAAGAAGAAACGTATTTTTTTGTTAATTTTGCTGACATAGGTTATACTCCTAAATAAATAATTGTGGTATTTTCTGTATTTTAATACAAATTATGGGATTTGTCAACCTTAATATTGATATTAATCTAAAGCTTTTGTAAGACTTTTTAAAATTCTGCCTGACATAACGGCAAAATTAACCCTTCTTACCGCATTTTTTGCCGTAAGCTTATACTCAGCTACCTTTTTATCACCAAGTATCAGCTCTATTTTTCCAAGAGTCTGATTTTCCTCCACAGGTGCCTCCACATCCTCACAGAGGGTGATTTTAGTTTCTAAGGACTGCTTCTGACCGCTTCGGAGGGTAAGATTTTCCGGAGCGGGAAGCTTCGGTTCTACATAAGACTCCATGCCCTTTATCACTCTGACAGGTGTAAGAGATGTCAGATCGATTTCAGGCGTAAAGCTTTCATAATTGGCGAAGCCCCAGTCAAGCATAGCCTTGGCTCCCTCAAAACGGTCGGTACTGTTTTCAGCACCCATCACCACTGCCACGAGGTGCAGACCGTTCCTTTCCGCTGAAGCGGATAAACAGTGTCCTGCCTTGGATGTAGTTCCTGTTTTAAGCCCTGTAGTACCCTTATAAAACCGAACAAGGCGATTAGTATTTACAAGCTGTGTTTCACCTCCACGAAGAGTATCCATCCAAACGGTAGTGTAGTCTCTGATCTTTTCGTGGCGCAGAAGCTCGCAGGACATAAGTGCGATATCATAAGCAGTAGTAAGATGCTCCGTAGTGTCATCATCGAGACCCGAGCAGTTTACAAAATTCGTATTTTTCATACCGAGAGCTTTCGCTCTGTCATTCATCATTTTAACGAAAGCACTTTCACTTCCTGCTATATGCTCACCGAGTGCCGTACAGGCATCATTGGCACTGGCTATGGCCGTGGCACGAAGAAGCTCATCCACGGTCATTTGCTCCCCTTCCTTAAGCCATATCTGACTTCCTCCCTTGGAGGCTGCATCGGGACTCGCAGTGATTGTGTCTGTCAGAGAAATCCTTCCGCTGTCAAGAGCTTCCATAAAGAGAAGCAAAGGCATTATCTTAGTAACAGATGCAGGATAAAGCTGCTTATCTTCATTGAAAGAATAAAGCACCTGTCCGGTCTGCACATCCATAAGCACTCCGCTTTCAGCTTTGACAGTTATTTCACTTTCATTCTCGGCAGAGACAGAAAAAGTTAAAAGAGTTAAGAAAAATATCGCTGATGTTATTAAGGATATTGACCTTTTCATATTTATCACCTCAAAAAGTTTTTCCGTAATAAATATGAAAGTAAAAGGTAAAATAAAACAACCCCTTGAATAATATTCAATATTGTTTTATAATTACATAGACAATAATAACAAGGCGGATTAAAATGAAAGTTAAATTTTACACTTTAGGCTGTAAAGTCAATCAATACGAGAGTCAGACAATAAGTGAAGCACTGGCAAAAAGAGGCTACGAAACCGTAACAGAGGGAAAAGCCGACATATTTATCGTAAACTCCTGCACGGTTACTGCCGTCGCAGACAGAAAGACGAGACAGGCAGTAAGACGCTTCAAAAGAAACAACCCTGACTCTGTAGTCGTCCTTACTGGCTGTATGCCCCAGGCTTACCCTGAAGAGTCAAAGGAATTAATCGAGGCAGATATTATCCTGGGTAACAGAAATAACGAAGAAGTCGCAAATGCTATAGAACAGTATCTGAAATTCGGTTCAAGAGTTTTCAGCATAAAAGAGCATAAAAAGGGTGACAGCTTTAACGGTAACACCATCAGCCGTTTCGAAGAGCGAACGAGAGCATATATAAAAATACAGGACGGATGTAACCGTTTCTGCTCCTACTGTATCATCCCCTACTCCCGCGGCAGAGTCCGCTCTAAGCCTTTGGATGAGCTTAAAGGTGAACTTGAAACTCTTGCAAAAGGCGGTTACAAAGAAGTGGTTTTAGTAGGAATAAATCTCTCCTCCTACGGCTCAGATATCGGCATCACCTTCCCTGACGCTGTAAAGGTCGCCAACGATACCGAGGGTATCGAAAGAGTCCGTCTCGGCTCCCTCGAGCCTGACCATCTTACAGACGAGGTTATAGAGAGTCTTGCCCGATGCGAAAAGCTCTGCCCTCAGTTCCACATTTCTCTGCAGAGCGGCTGTGACAACACTCTCAAAGCGATGAACAGACACTACACTGCCGACGAATACAGACAGATATGCCGTAAGCTTCGTGAAAGCTTCAGCGACTGCACACTCACTACCGATGTTATGGTAGGCTTCGCAGGTGAAACTGAAGAGGACTTTAAAGAAAGCCTTGACTTCGTTAAGGAAACAGCCTTCGAAAAGGTACATATTTTCCCCTACTCTGTAAGAAAAGGCACTAAAGCAGAATCCTTCACAGGTCACGTCGATAAAAAAGTAAAAGAAGAAAGAAGCCGTATAATGACGCAGACGGCGGAAGAAATAAGGCTCGACTTTTTCAGAAATCAGATAGGCAAAAAATATTCCGTCCTTTTCGAAACACAGGACAAAAACGGATATATGTGCGGATACACGGCAAATTATATACCCGTAAAGGTGAAGTTTTCCGGGGAAATGTGCCATAAAACAGCCGATGTAATTATCAAAGAAGTCTCCGATGACGATTTCTGCATAGGTGAATTGGTATAAAAATTAAACGCTGACGGTTTATTTACTGTCAGCGTTTAATATTTTCATTGAGTTTTTCTGTTCGAGAGAACATTCTCTGATTTTTTCCGTGAAAAGGGAAAACTTATCCGTAGAGGCACACTGAAGCGCATATACCTCTTTCCCTCTTTCGGTAAGACCCGCCGTTTCACTGTGCCTGGTAATAATAGGAACAGCGGAATTTTCCTTGGCTCTGCTTAAAAGTGAAATACCTCTGTCACTTACTGCGAGAATACGCATATAGGGAACTTTTTCCTTTGACATACCTTTCGGTATTTTAAGGAAAAGATTAATAACCTCACGGCGTATACGTGAGTGAGTATAGTTTTTACTTTTTGATTTTTCATAAAGCGAGTCGAGTGAATCAGCAGTCTGAACAGCATCGTATATTCGATTGGAAAGTCCGGAGACATCAGTAACGTAAAGAGAGTACTCTTCCTTTTTCATTTCACGAAGAGTGGAAAAAACTGCCCTCTCACCTGTTTTCATCATATAGGGTCCGTTACCCTCATTAAAAGCTTTGTCAATTAAGTTATATGCTTTTTCGGGGATGTATTCCGATCCCTCTGAAAAGCTTCCGAAAGCACGTATTTTACTCGCACTGGCAGTTTCTCCGATTATTTCGTTACTGTCATGGCCGCTCCCCTTTCTTTTAACAGGAAGAAGCCCGGCCTCAGAAGAAATCCTGTTTAAGGCACGGATGTATTCCACAGCGAGGGTGCTGTTAGGAGAAGATAAGACTTCCTTTTCTTTTTCACCGTAAAGCTCACCTACAGCTTCACACAAAGCAGCAGGATAAGAGAGTCCCTCTGACATTTTAATTTTAAGTAATAAGGCTACCTTTTCATCATCGAGGGCTTCGGCACATCTTTTCAGAAGATCTGCGTCCTCCCATTCACTTCCGAAGGATAGCATATCTATTCCGAAATCACAGAGAAGACCTATACTTCCCCGTGCGAAATTCTCTGCCGAAGCGCACGCCCAGGGAACAGGAAGATCAATAACAACATCGGCTCCGCAGTAAACCGCAGCTTTGGCACGTGTCCATTTATCAGCATAGGCACATTCGCCTCTCTGCACGAAATTTCCGCTCATTACACAGACAATAAAATCTGCTCCTGCTTCTTTTGTTTTTCTGATATGGTAAAGATGTCCGTTATGAAAAGGATTATATTCACACACTATTCCCGCTGTCATTATTTCACCTCTTTTTCTGCTTTATTATGTATTTTATGTGTTTTAACCTCAAATGTCAAGAAAATTATTATTGACTATTATCGAGGCAGATAGTATAATCAAACTAATAAATACAAAAGGTGATATTTATGAAAATTACAAACACAGATTTATCCGAAGTAAAGCTTATCGAGCCTCAGGTTTTCGGTGATAACAGAGGTTGGTTTTATGAATCCTACAGCTATGAAAAATTAAAAAATCTCGGAATCAACACGGTCTTTGTTCAGGATAACCGCTCCTTTTCAGCAGAAAAAGGAACACTCCGAGGAATTCATTTCCAGAAATCACCCTATGCACAGACCAAGCTCATCTGCTGTACCAGAGGTAAAATACTCGATGTGGCGGTAGATTTAAGAAAAGGCTCTCCCACCTACTTGAAATGGATAAGCGTCGTACTTTCGGAAGAAAATAAAAATATGCTTTATATTCCTAAGGGCTTCGGACATGGTTTCGTAACTCTCACGGATAATGTAGAGGTGCTTTACAAGGTTGACGGATATTATAACAAAGAAAGTGACAGAAGCATCCGCTTCGACGATGAAGAAATCGGTGTGGAATGGGGCGTTACCTCCCCTGTTCTCTCGGAAAAGGATAAAAATGCTCCTCTTCTCCGTGACAGTGATGCGGATTTCGTTTATTGATAAGGTGATAATATGATTATAGTAACAGGTGCTGCAGGACAGCTCGGTTCAGATGTATGCCGTATACTGAAAGACAGTAACATTCCTCATAAAGGAATAGATAAAGACGATGTTGACATCACATCAGAATCGGAGGTTGAAAATTTTTTCAGAGAGAACGATTTCGACGTTCTTATTCACTGTGCTGCTTACACTGCAGTAGATAAGGCAGAAACTGAAAAAGAGCTCTGCTATGCAATTAATGCGAAGGGCACAGAAAATTTAGCACGTGTCTGTAAAGAAAAGGACTCCGCTATTATCTACATCAGTACCGATTATGTGTTCTCGGGAGAGGGCGACGAGCCTTTCGGAGTAAATGATGAAAACGCTCCCCTTTCGGTTTACGGAAAAAGTAAGTATGAAGGTGAAAAAGCTGTAATCAATCTGTGTGAAAAGTATTTCATAGTCCGTACCTCGTGGGTTTTCGGTGAACAGAACAGGAATTTTATCGCTACTATGCTCAGACTTTCAGAAACAAGAGATGAAATCAACGTCGTATGTGACCAGACAGGTTCTCCGACTTACTCTGCAGATCTTGCTTACCTTCTCACTGAAATGGCTAAGACGGAAAAATACGGAATTTACCACGGAACAAATGAAGGCTTCTGTTCCTGGTATGAGCTGGCAAAAAAAGTTTTCGAATACAGGAATATTCCTGTCAAGGTCAATCCCGTCACAAGTGAAGAATATATCACTCCTGCCAGAAGGCCGAAAAATTCGAGACTCAGCAAAAAATCTCTCTCGGATGCAGGCTTCAATTTGCTTCCCCCGTGGGAAAATGCAGTCGAGAGATATCTTGATAAAAAGTAAAAAAGAAAACAGAAATTTCTTCGGCATAGCTGTCAGAGATTTCTGTTTTTTTTTGCGCCCTTTAAAGGCTTAGGATGCGGCCGATAATTCTTCTTCCTCGCACAGACTTCTCGCTTTTTCAAGCATCGTTTCGGCAAAAATGGCATAGCCCTGTGTGGGGTCACTGACAAACACGTGAGTTACGGCTCCGACAATCATATTATTCTGTATGACAGGTGAACCGCTCATTCCCTGAACTATACCGCCTGTTTTTTCTATCAGTTTACTGTCTGTTACTTTTATTACCATATTCTTATTCTGTGACGAACTGTCTGTTACCTTAGTTATTTCTATCTCATAATATTCAGGGCCGTTCTTATCTACGGTGGAAATAATGTGAGCCTTACCTGTTTTTACTTCTTTTTTAGTAGCTACGGCTACAAGTGACTTCGCACTGATTTTATCTGTTTTACCGTAAACACCCGTTTCACAGTTACATAAAAGACGGCCTCTTATCTCAGAATCAAAAACACCGCAAAGCTCGCCTGCTTTACCGCTTTTTCCCTTATAGCATCCGCTTATATGAGCTGAAACTATATCGCCGTTAGAAAGCGGCAGAATTTCTCCTGTATCTACATCGCAGACTCCGTGACCCAAAGATGCGAACATTCCTGTAGTAACGTCATAAAATGTCATTGTACCTATGCCCGCTGCACTGTCTCTTATCCAAAGACCCGCCTTATATTTTCCTTCAGAAATACTGTAAGCTAATGAAAACTCTATACAGCTGAGCTTATCATCCCGCAGATATTCCATAGTCATAGTCTCTGCGCCCGCTTTCAGAAAAATCTCTGAAACCTGCTGACTCGTTTTCACCTTTGTTCCGTTAATAGAGCAAATTACATCGCCCTTCTGAAGTCCCGCACTCTTCGCCGGGGAAACAGCACCCATTTCCGTATCGACTTCATCGGTTCCTACTATCATAACACCGTCGGTAAAAAGCCTCAGTCCGAATAACTCACCCGAAATCTCCACATAATCTCTGTTCTTTACCGTAACAGAGGAGCTTTTAACAGGAATGACATTAAGCAGACTTACCTCAGCTTCATATATTTCACTCTGATCCGATTTCCTTTGTCCGTTGTTGCTGATTTTCTTACCGTAGGTTATAGTATATATTTCATTTACACTTTCTCTTTTATCTGATATACAGTAAAGCTCATCGGGAACTGCATAAAAACCGTAAACCAGTAAACATAAAAGAACAAATGTAACAGTCAGCATAACTGTTCTTATCGCTTTAATACTTTTTACCATTTTTCACCTCCGAACACGCTGTTTTTTCAGCCGCAGATATAATTTGTGTCCGAAATTAAAATTTATCACAGGTAAAAAATCACTCAAAAATAAAACCTCCGAAATCACAGAGAAAATCGGAGATTTTGTAATTTATTTCAAATAATTTTTTATGACAGACAGTATTCTCTCTGTGCTTTTTCCGTCACAGGCGCCCATCTGTTTTTCGTTGAAAAGAGCTCTTATTTCTGCTGAGGATACCTCTCCTGCCCGTCTTGCTGCCGGGAGAATCTCCTTAGCTTCGGTTATTTTTTCACCGGGAAGCTCTTTTTCATAATCAATGTAGGTATCATCCTTATGCTCCTCATAATCAGGACAGTAAAACACCGTAGGCTTATCCATCAGAGAAGCATCGAATACTACCGAAGAATAGTCAGTAATAATCACATCTGCAACCGCCAGAAGCTCACTGGTACTTTCGAAGGTATAGTCCTTTACTCGCGAATAAAATCTTCCCTTGATATATTCTTCCTTCATCGAAGGATGACGGCAGATAACAAATACCTCATCATCACCGAGCTCATCGTTAAGCTCTGACCAGTCTATCTTCGGTGAAAAAGGAATAATAACATCTTCCTTTATTCTGACAGTAGGACAGTAAAGATACACTTTTTTATCTCTCAGCAGAGGATGACGTGAGCAGATTTCTTCCTTGTTCTCTGCAATTTTTTCTCTGTTTACTATAAGATCTGAGCGTGGCGTACCCACAGCCTTTACAACATCCTCATCCAATCCGAAGGCGTGACAATAATATTGACGCACATATTCGGAAGAAACGCAGAAATCACTGTACTGTGAATGAGTCTTGTATTCATCGAAATCCGAAAGAATAGAAGGGCCGTCTATACCCATTTTTTTCAGCGCACCGCCTGTATACCATACCTGTATAAGCTTCTGCTCATTCTTAAGCTTATGCTTGCGTAAATGATAGATATAATCGTCGGTAACGATTACACGGCTCGTAAACAGATAATACCTTTTTTTCACAAGATCCCTGAACCCGTGAGGCTTTACCTTGGCGAAAAGAACCTTTTTTTCGTTACAGCTTCTGTAAAGCTGTGCAAGATTTTCATCAGGCTCTCCCGAAGTTCTTCCCGTGTAAAAGAACACTCTGTCCTGAATCTTCAGGGATGAAAAAATAAAGGTGAAAATTAAATCAGCCGAAGTGTATATATTTCTTGCAAAAGAATAAAATTTATGCTTGATTTTTTCTTTTTTGTTCTTAAGGATTACATCAGTAAAATATTTCAGTTTATATTTTTTATAAATATTTCTTTTATTTTCATCGAGGAGACGTTCTTCCCTACGCAGATATGAAACTGCCTGCTCCTCACTTACATTGAAATACGTACCCCGATGAAACACCTTTTTAAACCGTGAATGCTTGTACAGTTTGTACATATCGTACACCGGATTTTCTGAAAAGGTGAAATGGATACCCTTCAGATGTGCCACACTGAAAAGCTTATTCGAGAAAAACAGATCAAGTAAAAATGTTTTGTCATTCTGATGAATACGGTTTCTCTCGGTTTCCGATTTAAAGAAAAGATCGGAAAATACATATTTTTCAGTATTTTCTCCATCAAAAAGAGTTATCGGAGAAGTGGAAAAACCGTACTTATCCCTGCCCTCAAGAACAGAATAATGCCTCATAAGTATTTTAGGATTCAGCCTTACATAACTTTCCTGAAACATAATATAATCGGTGTGGCACATATCAAGGCATAAATCCTTGAACTCAGCCGACGTCTCACTTTTTATAAAAGTAAGATTTTCGGCTTTTCTGTATTTTTCCGGAAAAACGGAACAAAGACTTTCATCGACAAAAAGCTCAAAAGAAGGCATAGTCTGATTATATACAGACTCCACGAGAGCAGCGAGATTTTCCGCTGTGCTTTCATTTTCCTTCGATGATGCTCCTATGCAAAGCGTAGCTTTTGGCCTTTCCGCCATATCCTTTTTGACGCTTATAAGCTCCTCACCGTAGAAAATATCTTTATTCTTTTTGCAAATCTGCCCTTTACCGGTTTTTGAAAGTCCGGCATAAAGAGACATTATAATATCAGCATACTTCTTAATAGTTTCATCATCAAGTGACCAGAAATGACGGTAGTAGCTGTAAAGAAGAACCGTTATTTCCTTATGATATATCTGATCAATGTAACAGATCTTCTGCTTTTTCAGTTCCTTTTTATCAAAATCAGTCTTAGCCTTTTCCACCGCTTCTTCAAAAGCAGCCTCCGCCTTACCGATTATATATTTATATGCATCAAGATACTGCTCTATCGGAAAAACAGAAACACCCTCATTTTTAACGGGATTAATATAGGTAACCGAGCACCTGGAACAGGAAACAATTATATTACTCTCTAAGGCAAAAGGAATGGAAAAAGCCGCCTCTCTCGCCTTACCGTAGGGAGAAAACGAAGCCGAAACCTCTTCTATCTTTTCTCTTTTAAAAAGCTTATTAGTTACGGCAGGATTCCATATAAGATTTATGTCGAATTTATCAGTAACCTTTTCCTTGGAAAGTATGTTCGAAGAAGTAAATTCGTGCTTACCGTAAATGTCACTGCTCGACATGGGAGAAACACATAAATCTGCATCCTTCTCACGGGCAGTCTCATACATTTCCTTAAGAAAATTATCAGAAAAAACGACCTTACTGTCACAGAAAGAGATGTATTTTCCTTTGGCAATAGATAAAGCATAGTTTCTCGCCTCAGAAACACTCTCACCGTCGAACGGGTAAAAAACGAATCTCTTATCCTGAGTACAGTCTTTCATCTTCTCAGCCGTTTCGTCAGAAGAAAGAGCGTCAACCATTATAATCTCTATGTCCTTAAGGCTCTGGTTTTTAAGAGAGTCCAAGGATCTTTTTATCTTCTCTCCCCCGTTATGAACAGCCATAATTACACTGACGTTTATGTCCACGGTTAACCAATCCTTTCTCTGAAAAACAAATTACAAATCAAGCCTGCTCACCCTTAAGCACGGAAACAGCATAAAGGAACTGTCCGTCCTCTTCGAGTGCATCACCGCGCGGTGAGTCCTCTGTTACATAGTCAACTGCGACACCGACACCACTGAAGTTTTCACTCTTATAGGGTACGACAGTACCAGTGGTAAGAAGAACGGCACTACCTTTCGAAAGCTCGAAAATTTCCTGCATCATAGCAGAGCCTTTCGTGCTACCCGTACCGAAAAGCATACCTTTATTGAAATCTCTGATGTTACAAGCGAAAAGCTCAGCCGCCTTCTGCGTCTCACTGCTTACAAGCACGGCCACCGGAAGACTTACCTCACCCGAGGTAGTGGAAAAGAGTTTGACTGTGTTACCGTTTTCATCAAGAACTGTGGCTGCAGCTCTCTGTGAATCGGACATAGGAACGAAAACATCGAGAGTTTTCATAGCCTGCTCGTAATTACCGCTGGTATTCTTTCTAAGATCAACTACAATAGCAGTAATATCAGAGGAAATAAACTTATCTATAGCCTGCTGAGTCTGCTCAGCTGTAGAAGGATAAAAATCCGTTATCTCGATATATCCCACACTGTTATAAACACCTGTGAATACCGACTGTGCCTCATAACCCTTAACTACCGTTACATTAGTCTCTGTGCCGTCGCGGGTATAGATTATGTTAACACTGGTAAGCTTATCACCACGGAGCTTCGCTTCCATTTCGTCATAGTTATTAACATCTATTCTGATGCCGTCAAAGGCTACGATGACATCACCGACTTTTAAACCGCTGTTTTCCGCAGGAGAACCGTCATATACCTTAGTGATTTCAATACAGCTGTTTTTGGTTTTTACATATTCGGCACCGATACCGAACATATCACCGTTTACCTCAGAAAGATATTCCCTGTATTTATCAGCTGTCATATAAAGTGAGTTTTTATCTCCGAGGCCTTCTACATAACCCTGAGCGATGGCCTGCTCCAGATCGGCAGCTTCACTTTTACCGTAGTAATTGTTATTGATAACATCATCCAGTTCGTCAAGAATTTCATATCTCTCTATCTTTTCGGGAAGGCCCTTAAGAATAGAATTATACTCATTACCTACCACTCCGAGAGTAATAGCCGAAGAGAGTGCAGCAACAAGAATAAAAAGAGAAACAGCCACACCTAAAGATATTTTTTTATTCATAAACTCTCATCTCCTTAAAAACACAATCAGAGGGATAGTAACCTACCCCTCGTATTTTAGTCTTTTTTACGGTTTTTTAACGAAATTCATCGGATTTTTCTTTTCTCCGTAATATCTTACCTCAAAGTGAAGATGAGGACCGGTGGAATTACCTGTACTACCTACACGGCCTATCATCTGACCTTTGGAAACATTATCTCCGGAAGAAACATAACGTGCCGACATATGAGCATAAAGAGTGGAATAACCGTCTCCGTGGTCAACAAGTACATATATACCGTACCCACGGTTTGATGTTACCGCAGTAATTACCTTACCGGCTCTGGAAGCATAAACAGGCTTACCGCTGATTCCTCCGCCTGCAATGTCAGTACCGCCGTGGAAGGAGTTACCGCTGATGGAAGCACTTCTGTATCCGTAGGGGCTGCTGATATAGCAGGATGCATTACCTAAAGGCCATATCCAGTCGCCCTTTGCAGTATATGAAGGTCCTGCAGGCTTAGTAGCGGATGAGCCTGAACTGCCTGAATCCTTAGTGGTCGAGGTAGGCTCATTATTGTTCACAGGAAGCGTAGTCTGAGTGGCATAATACTCACTTAAAATACGGTCGATTTCCGCATCAGCCTCTGCCTTTTCCTGTTGAAGCTCGCTATTATATTTTTTATATTCAGCACTGGATTTATCAAGACCTGAAATAATGGTTTCAACCTCAGCATACTTATCTTCCAGATCATTCATAGTAGTATCATATGACTTCTGTTTAACCTCAAGCTCAGACTTCTTTTCAAGTGAAAGAGCCTTCTTTTCATTGGCTTCGGTAATTTTAGCGCTTACCTCTACCTTGTCCTTTTCGAGCTTTTCCTTGGTTTTATTGAGCTTGGTCACCTTATCACGGAAGCCTAAAATAAGACTCTTGTCCCTTTCTGAGCTTCTTTTCATCATTTCCAGACGGGTAAGAAATGAAGCGAGACTGTCCGAACCCATAAGTATTTTAAGTGCAGAGTCATTTCCGTTCATATAAGATGAACGAAGTTTCGAAGCGAGCTGATCACTGGTAGAAGAAATGTTATCCTGCATAGTGATAATATCCTTCTGAGCGGTATCTATACCGCTGTTAATTTCAGTAATCTCGTTATCAAGCTGCTTAAGCTCGGAGTTAAGCTTTTTCACCTGACCGTCTATTTTTTCGATCTGTGTCTGAAGGTTTGAAACCTTGCTTTCTACGGTTTCAATCTGTGTTTCGAGAGTATCAAGATACTCCATCTGTTTATCTTTTTTATCCTTCAGGGATTCGAGTTTTACCTTATTGGCTGCAATCTCTGCATCAATTTCGTCAATTCTGTCCTCAAGCTCCTCCTTTTCTTCGGGAAGAGCAGATGCACTGAAGCACAGAAGAGGAGTTATTGCAAGAATCAACGCAAAGATAACGCATAAAAACTTTTTATTCAAAATTAAATCACTCCTATGATTTGAAAAGCGTCTGTCAGTTAGGATTTTTTACGTAGTTAAGAGGGTCTTTCTTTTCTCCGTAGTAACGGATTTCGAAATGCAGGTGAGCACCCCGGGAGTTACCGGTATTACCTACCCTTCCTATCATCTGCCCCTGAGTTACATAATTTCCTACCTCCACGTAACGTGCAGACATATGAGCATAAAGACTGGAGTAACCGTCACCGTGGTCGATAAGAACATAAATACCATAACCCGAATTACTCGTAACGGCAGCGATGACAGTACCTGCTCTGGTGGCATAAACGGGTGCACCATGAAGCTTACCGTTACCGCCCGCAAGGTCAAGACCACCATGGAAGGACCAACCTGAGATGTTCGCATCACGGTAGCCGAATTCACTGCTGATATAACACCATGTGTTACCAATGGGCCAATACCAGGAGCCGGAACCCTGATAGGACTCTCCCGGAGCCGCATTGGAAGCAGGAAGACGGGTAGTGCTCTGCTGATTCTGTGTGGCATAATAATTTTCTAAAATGCGGTCAATTTCCGCATCGGCCGCAGCATTTTCAGCTTCGAGCTTATTAATATAGCTTTTATAAGCAGAGCTTGATTTATCAATGCCTGCCATTACCTTTTCAATTTCACCGTACTGACCTTCGAGGCTTGACATTGTACTGTCGTATTCCTTCTGCTTTTCTACAAGAGCAGCCTTTTTACTGTTCTGCTCCTCTTTTTTCACAGTGATTTCAGCCTCTTTTTCTGCAAGCTCTTTACGATCATTTTCAAGCTTCTTTTTATCTTTTTTAAGATCTGTGACCTGCTCTTTGAAATCAGTTATAACCTTCTTATCCCGCTCAGAGGTACGCTTCATCATTTCAAGTCGGGTAAGAAAAGATGCAAGACTTTTAGAGCCCATAAGTATCTTTAAAGCAGACTGATTTCCGTTTATATATACCGAACGGAGTTTAGCAGAAAGAGTCTCACTTTTTTCGGTAATATTTGACTGAGTTTCCTTTATATCTTTTTCTGTCTGTCTGATATCAGCATTGATAGCCTTGGTTTCATTTCCGAGCTGTGTCAGCTCACCGTCAAGCTTATCAATCTGTGTATCAATCGTTTCTACCTGTGTCTGCAGATTTGTGGCCTTACTTTCTACAGCCTTTATCTGCTCTTCGAGAGCTTCAAGATACTGCTGCTGATCCTGCTTCTGTTCTTTAAGCTCATTGAGCTTTTCCTGATTAGCCTGAATCTGGGCGTTATTCTGAGCGATTTGAGCCTCAAGCTCTGCCTGAGTGGCAGCAGAAGCATTAAGCGTAAAAACAAAGATAAAAACAAGTAAGAGACATACTGAAGATGTAAGTTTCTTATTCATCGGATTCTCCTCGGATTAAAGCATTTCATTAGCTTCACTACCCTCTTTTTTGAGGTATTTACTGATGGAGACAATACTGCCGAATGCACCGATAAATACACCTGAGAAAAGATAGGAAACAATAAGAAGAGGAAGATAGCTGGTAAGTGAAATGGACTCACTGCCGAACATCTCAAGAAGTGACTGCATAGCACCGCCTTCAATTTTTTCGACAAGGAAGGTCAGAATTACCGCAAGAACACCGGAAATAACACCGATAATAACACCTTCAATCATAAATGGCCAGCAGATAAAGGTGTTAGTGGCACCAACAGACTTCATAACCTGAATGTCAATCTTTCTGGAAACCATGGTAATACGGATAGTGTTAGAGATAATAAACATAGAAACTACAGCGAGAACTGCAACAATGATAACACAGATAGCCGTAATAGAATTCTGCAAAGTAGAAATCTGACTTACGAGCTCCTGACTTTCACGGACAGCATCTACGTTTGGTACTGCCTTAATTCCTGCGAGAGTAGTCTGGAACTGTTCGAGATTACTTACGGATACACGGTAAGAATGAGGAAGCGGATTTTCGATAACATCGTCGAAAAGATTTTCATCGACACCGAATTCACGAAGCTGCTCTTCGTAACCTGCTTCCTTGGAAACGAACTCGACATTAGTGACATCAGGTATAGCCGCAAGGTCAGTACCTACCTTGGCTACTTCCTCATCGCTTATACCTTCCTTAACGAAAGCAACAACAACATTCTGATTTTCAACGTCTTTTACAAGATTCTGAATATTAACGAGAATCATAACGGAAACGCCGATAAGCAGAAGACAAGCCGTAAGAACACTTATGGACGAAAATGACATACTGCGATTTGCGATAATGTTATGTGCACCCATTTTTGTAAGATAGGTAGTATTAAGACCGCCGGAACGGTGCTTTCTTTTTTTAGCCATTTTCCTGTTCCTCCTTTTCTTCGGTCTTTTCGGAGTTTTCGCTCACTTCTTCAGTCTTTTCAGCTGTAAATCTCAGAGAAATATCCTCCGCCTTTTTATATTTAGAGGGTATATCAGAAACTACTCTGCCGTTTTCGATGGTAACGATTCGATGGTCAAACTGATGAACAAGCTCCAGGTCGTGAGTAACAACAACGACAGTAGCACCGAGAGCATTGATTTTGTCGAAAAGGCTCATAATATCATTCGAGAGAATGGGGTCAAGGTTACCAGTCGGCTCGTCAGCGATAATAACTGCAGGATTATTTACGAGAGCTCTGGCAATAGCCACACGCTGACGCTCACCCTGTGAAAGCTGATGAGGAAAATTGTTTGCCTTGTCCGAAAGGTCTACGAGCTTAAGCACATAGCGCACTCTTTTGGTGATTTTTTTATCGCCCATACCGATAACACGCAGTGCGAAAGCGACATTATCATAAACGGTCATTTTCGGGATAAGTCTGAAATCCTGGAAAACAATACCGAGCATACGTCTTAAATAAGGAAGAGCTCTTCTTCTGATGGAAGCAAGATTATATGGGCCGACTCTTACTATACCTGAATCAACCTTCTCCTGTCCCATAATTACATTAAGAAAAGAGCTTTTACCGGCACCTGATGCACCAACGATGAAAACAAATTCACCGTCGTCGATTTTTACACTGACATTGTCAAGAGCTACGGCGCCGTTGGTTTTATATTTCATTGAAACATTTTTAAATTCTATCATATTCCGTCTCTTTCTTTACCTCAACTTTTATAAGTGGATAATCTTATTTATAGCCGTCAATATTAAGAAAATAATGACGGCTGTTAATTACAGATACTGCGTTCAGTGTTTCGCACCGAAACACTTTAAAGCAACTTTTTATTAATATTTGATGGGTTTCGCATCAAGATATTTTTTAACCATGAGTGCGACTTTGAAAACGATGGCATCGTCAAACTCTCTCAGGTCAAGACCTGTGAGCTTTTTGATTTTTTCGAGTCTGTAAACGAGAGTATTTCTGTGTACGAAAAGCTTTCTGGAGGTTTCGGAAACATTGAGGTTGTTTTCGAAGAACTTCTGAATGGTGAAAAGTGTTTCGTGATCAAGACCCACAATAGAACCCTTTTTGAAAATTTCCTTAAGGAACATTTCGCAGAGAGTGGTGGGAAGCTGATAAATAAGTCTCGCAATACCGAGATTCTCATAAGTGACGATAGTTTTTTCAGTGTCGAATACCTTACCTACCTCGAGAGCAATCTGTGATTCCTTGAAGGAGCGGGGAAGCTCTTTGATACCTGTTACGATGGTACCGATACCGATGATGGAATTAATGTAATATTCGGTATGTAAGGAGTCAACGATGCTTCTGGCAAGCTTCTCAAGGTCTTTGATTTCGTTGCCTGCACGCACTTCTTTAACTAAAGCGATGTCAGTTTCGTTGATATTGATAACGAAGTCTTTATTTTTATCGGGGAAAAGATTCTGGATGGACTCGCTTACGGAAACGTCGGTTCTTTCGGCTGTTCTTATGAGAAGAACACAGCGGGAAACCTCGTTATTGAATCCGAGTTCACGGGTTTTAAGGTAAATATCACCCTGAAGGATATTATCAAGAATAACATTTTTGATGAAATTACTGCGGTCAAACTTTACATCGTAATACTGCTTGATACCGCCGAGAGAAATAGCGATAAGCTTTACATAGTTTGCAGCAGCTTCATCATTACCGTCAACGAAAATAGCGCTGTCGGGATGTGTCTGAGAAGAGATAACAAGGAAAGTCTTTCCACCGATAACAGTTACGTCGGCAGAAGCGAATACTTCTTTGGCATCCACAAAGCCTGTCTCACCGATACGACCGAGATCGCTACAGCAAATAACTGTGCCGCTGTTATCAATAACACCGATGGTGCGATCGATAGCATCCTTCATCTGATGAATAATACCCTGGAATAATCTGTTAGACATTTTTATATTCCCCCAACTGAAAAATTATGTTAATTGGATATTTTGACTATTGTCACTTTAACCATTTTACACAATTTATCGGCATTTTGCAATATAAAACCGCAAAATTTTTAGATAATTTTATATTTATTCAAAATTAGAGGGGGCAAATTTGACATTTTCAGCATTATTTTTAATTATTACCTGTGCTTTTTTGTAAGATTAGACATTGTTGAAAATCACCATAAATCCTTCCGACATACGCCATTTTATCGCATTAAAGTGCAAAACGGAAAATATGATGGTTATTTTGACGAATGCAATAAACCTTATCCCTGAATAAAAAGACATACGAAGTGTACTATAAAAACTTTAATACATCTTTAAATAAATCTTAACTTTCCTTCTTTGTCCTGTCATATTTAAAACAAACGAAAGAGCGTATTTTTTTCATATGATGAAAATTTTTACAGATATCATTTGCATACAGACATACATTTATGATACAATAGTAAAGTATTATCTGCTTAAGGAGGATAAAAATGAACATAAAAGAAATAGGCGGCGGTGTCAGACTCTGCACTCACAAAACCGCTAAATTCAAAAATTCAATAGTAACATTGAACCTTCTCGCTCCCCTCTCAAAGGATGCAGCGAAGAACGCTCTTCTGGTACATCTTTTGGCAAGAACCAATAAAAATTATAACACTCTCACAGAAATGAACCGTCGTCTCGCTTCACTCTACGGCGCTGTTATCTCACCCTCTGTCAGCAAAATCGGCGAGGTACATGTTCTCTCTCTGTCTCTCCTCTGCCTTGATGACAGATTCGCGCTCGGTAATGACAAAGTATGGGAAGAAGGAGTAAAGCTTCTGTGTACATGCCTTTTCAAGCCCGATATCACTCCCGAAGGCTTCAAGGAAGAAAATGTACAAAGAGAAAAAAGACTTCTCATCGAAAAAATTGAAAGCAGAAAGGATGAAAAACGCCTTTATGCTCTCGACAGAATGACAGAAGAAATGTGCCGTGACGAGGTTTACGGTATCAGTCAGTACGGTAAAGCAGAGGAGATAGAAAAATTAACAGGCAAAGAACTTATGGAAGCGTGGAAAAAGCTTCTTTTCAGCTGCCCCATACAGATTAATGTTACAGGTAATATCGATGAAAAGAGAACAGAAAAGATTTTCACCGCTCTTTTCGATTCTCTTGCCCGTGATAAAAAAACTCTCACAGAGCTTCACACCGAATTTCTCACCGAAGCCTATGAAAGCAGAACAGTAACCGAAAAGCAGAATGTAAAGCAAGGCAAGCTTGTCATCGGTATGAGAGCAGGTATGACCTATGATTACGATAACTATGCTGCCATTAAGGTTATGTGTGCTATTTTCGGCAGCGGTACCTTCTCAAAGCTTTTTATGAATGTAAGAGAAAAAATGAGTCTTTGCTACTACTGCAGTGCCCGACTCATCAATAACAAAGGTCTTATCATCGTGGAAAGCGGTGTGGAAACCGAAAACGCCCTTAAAGCTCTCGATGCCATCAGAAATGAGCTGGACGAAGTTCGTAAGGGTAACTTCACCGATGAAGTAATCGAAAACGCCAAAAAGAGCATCATCGACACCCTTTCATCCGTAGACGACAGCATTATAACTCTCGACCACTGGATGACCTCTCAAAGCACAACCGGTCTTTTCAGAACACCCGAAAGCTTCATCGACGAAATAAATGCTGTAAGCCGAGAGGAAATCATTATCGCAGCATCAATGGTTACAGAGGATACCGTGTTCATCTTAGAAAGCGAAAAGGAGGAAGAATGATGAGCTGTAAAACAATAAGAAACGAGCTTTTAAATGAAGAATATTACGAAATCGACCACAGCTCAGGCCTTAAAATTTTCGTAATGGAAAAGCCGGACTATTCGGGTGCTTATGCTATCTTCGGTACCAAATACGGCTCTGTGGACACCTGCTTCAGATTAGAAGGAGAAAAGGAATACACCACTGTTCCCGAAGGTATAGCACATTTCCTCGAGCATAAGCTTTTCGAAAGTGAAGAATTAGATGCCTTTACCCGCTTCGCAGAAACAGGTGCAAATGCCAACGCTTACACAAGCTTCGACCGTACCTGCTACCTTTTTCAGTGCTCAGGTGAGTTTGAAAAAAATCTGGAAATTCTTCTCGATTTCGTGAAAGCACCCTACTTCACCGAAGAAACCGTACAAAAAGAACAAGGCATCATCGGTCAGGAAATCAGAATGTATCAGGACAGTCCCGACTGGCAAGTTCTTTTTAATCTCCTCAGAGGAATGTACAGTAAGAACCCTGTAAGAATAGATATCGCAGGAACTATCGAATCAATCGCACAGATTAACGCAGATCTTCTTTACAGCTGTTATAACACATTCTACAATTTAAGCAACATGGCTTTAGCCGTGGTGGGTAATATCAGCAAGGAAACTGTTCTCAGCATAGTGGACAGAACCATCAAACCCGAAGCACCTGTAAAATTCGAGCAGATTATTCCTGAAGAGCCGAAAACGGTGGCTCAGAAGATCATAGAAGAGGAAATGGGTGTGGATATGCCTAAATTCGCACTCGGCTTTAAAAACACTCTTGACGCACCTGTCCCTACCGCTAAAAATGCTCTCACCGTAAACATAGCCCTTGATATTATCGCAGGCAAGGTTTCACCTTTATACAGTGAGCTTATGGAAAAAGGACTTATTAATCCCACCTTCGGCAAGGAATATTTCGTCGGCAGAGGCTTTGCCGCTCCCATTTTCACAGGAGAAAGCTCCGGACCCGAAAAAGTCAGAGATGCTATCATAGAAAAAATTGAAGAAATAAAAGAGAACGGCATAAGTGATGAGGACTTCAATGTTTCCCTCAAAAAAATGTACGGTATGGCTGTTCTGGCCTTCAACGACGTGGATGATATGGCAAATAATATCATCGACGCTTACTTCAACGGACAGAGTCTTTTCGACACCGTAGAGCTTTACAAAAGTGTCACCAAGGAAGATGTGGAAAAAGCAATCGAAGAAAGCTTCGATACGGAAAACTACTGTCTTTCAGTAATCAGATAAAGGAGAAATAACATGGATAAAACTCTCGTTTTAGCGGAAAAGCCTTCCGTTGCTAGAGATATCGCCCGTGTACTCGGCTGTCATCAGAAGGGTGACGGCTGTATCATCGGACAGAAATACATAATAACCTGGGCACTTGGCCATCTCGTCACTCTCGCAGACCCCGATGCCTACGACGAGAAATACAAAAGATGGGAGCTCGAGGATCTTCCTATGCTTCCCGATAAAATGAAGCTGGTCATCATCAAGCAGACCTCAAAGCAGTACAGAGCTGTTTCTGCTCTGATGAAACGCCCCGATGTATCATCTCTCGTTATCGCTACCGACGCAGGACGTGAGGGTGAGCTGGTAGCACGATGGATAATGATGAAGGCACACTGGAAAAAGCCGACCTACCGTCTGTGGATTTCTTCACAGACAGATAAAGCGATAAAAGAAGGCTTCACCAACCTCAGACCTGCCAAGGACTATGATAACCTTTACTACTCAGCTCAGGCAAGAGCAGAAGCAGACTGGCTCGTAGGACTCAATGTCACCCGTGCGCTCACTTGTAAATACAATGCTTCACTTTCAGCCGGACGTGTGCAGACTCCTACTCTTGCTCTTATTGTTCAGAGAGAAGAGGAAATCCAGGCATTTCAGCCGAAGGATTACTTCTCTGTTCAGGCTGTTTTCAAAGGCTTTAACGCTACCTTCCGTGACAGCAAAAATAACACACGATTTTCTGACAGAGCCTTTGCAGAAAAGATTGCCGAAAGCATAAAGGGTAAAAACGGCACAGTCAAAAAGTTAGAGAAAGCCTTAAAGAAGAAAGCTCCTCCCGCTGCCTATGACCTGACAGAATTACAGAGAGATGCCAATAAAAAATACGGTTATTCGGCAAAGCAGACCCTTGCTTTTATGCAGAGCCTTTATGAATACCACAAGGTACTCACCTACCCCCGTACTGATTCACGCTATATCACTGACGACATTGTAGCCACCATACCCGAAAGACTCCGTGCTATGGCAGTTGGACCCTATCAGCAGCAGGCTATGAAGCTCGCACGAGGCAAAATCGAAACGAAGTACATCGTAAATAATGCCAAGGTAAGCGACCACCACGCTATCATCCCCACTGAGCAGTCTCCTAATCTTGCCAAGCTGTCCTACGACGAGAGAAACATCTACGACCTGGTAGTAAGAAGATTTATGGCCGTAATTTCCGAGCCTTACGAATATGACGAGGTAAAAGTGCAGATAGATATCGGCGGTAATAATTTCTACGCCAAGGGTACCACACCTGTAAAAAACGGCTGGAAAGAATTTTACGGAAACAGCATTGATGAGGATGAAGACACAGAAGCAGAAAACAAAAGCCAGGATCTGCCAGTTCTTCGTGAAGGTATGTCTCTCCCGCTTCTTAACGCTAAAATAATAAACGGTAAAACGAGACCTCCCGCACGATACACGGAAGCGACTCTCCTCTCCGCTATGGAAAATCCTGTTAAGCAAATCGAAGACAAAAACCTGCAGGCTGTTATACGGACCACAAGCGGCCTCGGTACCCCTGCAACAAGAGCCGATATTATCGAAAAGCTCTTCGACAATTTCTCTATCGAGCGAGTAGGTAAGGAAATTCATCCCACCGCCAAGGGTAAACAGCTCATAAAAATCGTACCTCCCGATCTGAAATCTGCCGAGCTTACGGCAAAATGGGAGCAGGAACTGCAGAACATCAGCAAGGGTACTGCAAACATGAAAAAGTTCATCGGTCAGATGAGAGATTATTCCACTTCTCTTGTCTCGATGGTAATTACCAGTAATGCTCAGTACACCCACGATAACGCCACCAAGGACAAATGTCCCGTATGCGGCAAATATCTCCTCGAGGTAAACGGCAAAAAGGGTAAGATGCTTATCTGTCAGGACAGAGAATGCGGCTACAGAAAAGGGCTTACTCAGATTACAAATGCACGTTGCCCCGACTGCCATAAGAAGTTAGAGCTTCGTGGTGAGGGTGATAAAAAGATGTTCGTATGTGTCTGCGGCTACAGAGAAAGACTTTCCGATTTCAATAAGAGAAAGGAAAGTGCCGGTGCGAACAAGTTCGATGTTATGAACTATATGAAAAAGCAGCAGAGCGAAAAGAAAAAGGAAGAGAATGATAATCCGATGGCTGATTTACTAAAAGACTTTTTCGGATGATACCTCTCCGTCACGGCATAGACGTGCCACCTCTCCTTTCAGAAGAGGCTTAAATAGTAATTACTTACAAGTGAATTGATATGAGGCGGAAATTCCCGCCTCATATTTTTTATACTTGACATAAAAATATAATAAGAGTACTATAAATACGAAGAAAGTTCGTCATTGAGGAGGATTGTTGATGAAAAAAGTATTATTCTGTATGTGCTTGATTTTTGCAGCTGTAATTGTGGTTTTAGCTTTCAGTAAGTCGGATATTCACTTGAACACGGCGGAAACCACAGAATATACCTATCAGAATGCTGAGTTCCCCGTAATAACCAAGGCTATTCTTTACAGAGACGGAACTCCGGAAGAGATAGATGTAAATGATAAGAGAATCACTAAAATGACAGAGTATATTATATCTGCAGTGCGTGAGCTTAATTATGCTTATATCACAGGAGTTTTATCTGCTGAGAGTATTGAGTCCAAAAAAGATTATTACGACACATATATGATGCTATATTTAGAGACCGGAACAAGTGAAAGATTTGACCGCTTTGATCAGGCTCTGATTTCGGGAACGGAGATTATTTTCATAGACAGTGACTCCGTAAGTTATCTCGGTGAAGGAAACCCTTTCAATGAATCCATCTCACCTTACAGAAAAAATTTAGAAAATATACCTGATATTTTAGAAAAGTTTTTTTGATATGAAATAAAAATCACAGGGTTTTAAGTGCCCTGTGATTTATGTTTATTAAGTTATTTTCTCGGAGGTCTTTCAAAGGAGATTTTACCCATCTTGCCGCCACGGTATTCATCTAAAAGCATAATGGATGCTCTCTCTGTGTTAACCTCACCGCCACGGATAAGCATACCTCTTTCACGGGCGATTTCCTCGAGGATTTCCCATGGCATTACCTCGTGAATATCATCGATGTTTTTAAGCTTGAATCTCGATGTAAGCTTGTCCTCATATCCGTCACGAAGCACCTCAATAAGACGTACCGCCATAGTCTCACTGTCTAAAACCTCATCCTTTACCGAACCGATAAAAGCAAGTCTGTCCCCTACCACAGGATCATCAAATTTAGGCCAAAGCACACCAGGAGTGTCCAGAAGCTCTATTCCTCCGCCGATAGCGAACCACTGATTATGTCTCGTTACACCCGGCTTATCGGCAACCTTAGCACGGTTTTTACCTGCCATACGGTTAATAAAAGAAGATTTACCTGTATTCGGAATGCCGACTACCATCATTCTGAGCGCCTTTCCCGGCATCCCCTTTTCTTCATTTGAGCGAATTTTATCAGCCAAGACTGTACGGACAAGCTCATGATACTTATTAAGACCCTTACCGCTTCGGCAGTCTACAGGCAGCGCATACTGTCCCTGCTGACTGAAATAATCTATCCACTGTCTTGTTATATTATCATCTGCCATATCACACTTATTCAGAAGCACGATTCTCGGCTTTCTATTCGTCAGCTCGTCGAGCTCGGGATTACGGCTTGACATCGGTATTCTGGCATCTAAAAGCTCCGTAACCGCATCAACCATAGAGAGACTTTCCTTTATCAGTCTGCGGGTTTTAGCCATATGCCCCGGAAACCACTGTACTGTCTGTTTCTGATTATCTGCCATAGCTGTTCCTCCTTTATAAAAAGTATAGGCTGATACAGGTTCATATCAGCCTATGAGATTATTTTACCTTCCATTCGGAAACGGGATACAACTTCGTTTCCTTTCCTCCGAAGCCGTTATCGGTCACGGAAAACACCTTATATTTCACTTCACCGAGAATATAATTTTCATCAATAAATCCGACCAGAGTAGATCGGCTGTCAGACGAGTGCTGTCTGTTGTCTCCCATTACGAAAACATGTCCTTCAGGCACTGTAAGCGGGAAATTTACACCGTCACTGCTGATAGTAGCATTATTAATGTAGGGTTCGTTAAGAAGCTCACCGTCAACAAATACATCACCTGTGGTGAAATCAATATCAACAGTCTGATTTTCTGTAGCGATTATACGCTTTACGATAGGCTCATTAAAAGCGTTAGGCTGTGTTATAATTACTACATCACCGTATTCGGGCTTGGTGTCGAAAGCACTTACCATAAGCCAGTCTCCGTCGTGAAGAGTAGGTATCATCGATCCACCGACTACACCAACCACACGGAAAATGAGTGTGAAGATAATCATAATGGTTACCAGTGCAGTAGCAAGAACTGATGCGAAATCATAGACATTGATTACTATTTTATCTCTAAAAGTAAGCTCTGATTTATCCTTTTCCGTAATATCCTTAATCATTTACGAGCCACCTTTCATTTTTATTTTCTTTAACAAAACAAAAGAGGAAGGGATTTACCCTTCCTTCCATTTGCGTGTTTATCAGCCAATCTTTTCCTTAACCTTAGCTGACTTACCAACTCTGTCACGAAGGTAATAAAGCTTGCTTCTGCGAACTTTACCGTTTCTGACAACTTCAACCTTAGCAACGTTGGGTGAGTGAACGGGGAATACCCTTTCAACACCTACACCGTAGGATACACGGCGAACTGTGAAGGTTGATGAGATTCCGCTGCCCTTTTTGGCGATGATGGTACCTTCGAACACCTGAATTCTTTCTCTTTCGCCTTCACGGATTTTAACGTGAACACGAACAGTGCTACCGATTTCAAGTGCGGGTACTTCAGCCTTAAGGCTTGAGTCTGAGATGAGTTTGAGTGCGTCCATTTTTTGTTCCTCCTAAATTCTGCCACGTTCATTCCGAAAACGGAAGAGGACCGCTTGCTTTTATACTGACTGAATTCAGCCGGCATGAACCACATTGCTACAGCAACGGATACAAATGCCTAAATATACTATCACAAGAGAAGAAAAAAAGCAAGTGTTTT
The DNA here is from genome assembly GCA_045637365.1 of Acutalibacteraceae bacterium. Taxonomy (GTDB): domain Bacteria; phylum Bacillota; class Clostridia; order Oscillospirales; family Acutalibacteraceae; genus UBA6857. The sequence continues at coordinate 6,349 of JAZTZH010000076.1, read as the reverse complement.
CTCGAAAAAATTTCTATTTTTTTCATATTCTTGTGTCGAGTAAGTCCACATACTTCTCTTTAAACTCGTCAAATGTGTCATTTTCAAGGCTTTCTCTTATCTTTTCCATAAGAGTGTTATAAAAATAAAGATTATGCATTACGCAGAGTCTCATAGCGAGCATTTCCTTGCATTTGAAAAGATGTCTGATGTATGAACGGCTGAAGTTTCTGCAGGTTGGGCAGTCACATTCAGGATCGATGGGAAGAGCATCCTTCTCGTATTTTGCGTTATTGATATTGATAATACCGTTCCAGGTGTTAAGGTGTCCGTGACGGGCATTTCGTGAAGGCATAACACAGTCGAAAAGATCCACCCCTCTACTGACACCCTCGATAATATTACCGGGAGTACCTACACCCATAAGGTAACGGGGCTTATCCTTCGGCATATAAGGCTCTACGGCAGAGATAATTCTGTACATATCCTCCTTAGGTTCACCTACGGCAAGTCCGCCGATAGCGTAGCCATCAAGATCAAGTTCAGCGATTTCCTTCATATTTTCGACTCTTAAATCATCAAAAGTGCATCCCTGATTTATGCCGAAAAGCAGTTGATTCTTATTGATGGTGTCAGGCAGAGAATTAAGTCTGTCCATCTCCGTCTTGCATCTTTTAAGCCATCTGACTGTACGTGCACAGGAATCCTTTGCATACTCGTACTTAGCAGGATTTTCTACGCATTCATCGAAAGCCATAGCTATGGTCGAACCGAGATTAGACTGAATCTGCATACTTTCCTCGGGTCCCATAAAAATCTTTTTACCGTCAATGTGGGAATTAAAGTTTACGCCCTCTTCTTTGATTTTACGCAGTTTAGCAAGAGAGAACACCTGAAATCCACCGCTGTCGGTAAGAATAGGTCCTTCCCAACGGGTAAATTGGTGTAGTCCGCCCATTTCACTCACGAGCTTATCACCCGGTCTTACATGAAGATGGTAGGTATTTGACAGCATAACCTGACATTTGATTTCTTTTAAATCGATAGCCGAAAGAGCGCCCTTGATAGCACCGCAGGTGGCAACATTCATAAATGCAGGGGTCTGCACTGTGCCGTGTACGGTTTCAAAAACACTTCTTCGTGCTTTATCGTTAGTTTTAATTACTTTAAACATTAAGTTTTCACCTCAAAAATACTGCGTCACCGATATTTATTCAATCCTTGACAATCGGTAACAAAATTTTCCAATTAGTAGTCGTTAACAATTTGTTCAATCCTTTATGCTATAAACACCGCATCGCCGAACGAGAAAAATCTATACTTTTCTTCGACAGCTTTTTTATAAAAATTCATTGTGTTATCATAACCGCAGAAAGCGCTTACAAGCATAATAAGTGTGCTTTCAGGAAGATGGAAATTAGTAATAAGAGCATCGATGCATTTAAACTCATAACCCGGATAAATAAAAATATCAGTCCATCCTTCGCTTTCTTCTATCTTACCCTTAAAAGTACCTACGGATTCGAGTGTACGGCAGCTTGTAGTGCCGACGGCGATAACTCTGCCACCTTTACTTTTTGTATCATTTATCAGCTCTGCTGTTTCCTTCGGTAACCAATAATGCTCCGAATGCATAATATGCTGTGAGATATCTTCCGCCTTTACAGGTCGAAATGTACCGAGACCTACATGAAGAGTAACGTAACCGATTCTTACACCTTTCTCTTCTATCTTTTTCATAAGCGCTTCCGTGAAATGAAGACCTGCAGTAGGTGCCGCAGCTGAGCCGAGCTCTTTAGAATAAACCGTCTGATATCTTTCCTGATTTTCGAGCTTTTCCGTTATATAAGGCGGAAGCGGCATCTGCCCGATCTGATCGAGAACATTAAAGAAATTACCTTCATAGAAAAACTTAACAAGCCTGTTACCGCCTTCAAGAACATCAATGACCTCAGCAGAAAGAAGTCCGTCACCGAATGTAAAATGTGTGCCCGGCTTGGCTCTCTTACCCGGACCTGTGATACATTCCCACACATCACCGCCCTTATTGGTGAGGAGAAGAAATTCCACTCTTGCTCCCGTACCGTCCTTAATACCGAAAATACGGGCAGGAAGAACACGGGTATTATTAAGAATGAGGCAATCCCCTTCCCGGAGTTCGTCCAGAATATCATAAAAATGCTTATGCTGAATTTCACCGCTTATCCTGTCCACAACCATCAGTCTCGAAGAATCTCTCGGCTCTACGGGATGCTGTGCAATAAGCTCTTCGGGTAAATCATAGAAAAAATCTGATTTATTCATCTTAATTCCTTTCACAAACTTGTAAAAATTGATTGACACTTTAATTCATAAGTGATATTATATAAAAGTTAATATCTATTATAGTGCATAATGCTTAATTAAGCAACAGTTTTATGTAAAATAATAAGTATAAAATTTGGATAAAAATAGAGGTGTTTTTATGAAAAAGTATAAGGTTGGTATTATCGGTGCTACCGGTATGGTAGGTCAGCGCTTCGCCACCATCCTTGACGGCCATCCCTGGTTTGACGTTGTTACTCTCGCTGCCAGCGGACGTTCAGCAGGCAAGACCTACGAAGAGGCTGTCGGTGAAAGATGGAGAATGCCCGTTCCTATGCCCGAAAGCATGAAAAACCTTATCATCAAAAATGCAACTGACGACATTAAGGAAATCGCTTCTTCCGTTGATTTCGTTTTCTGCGCAGTTGATATGAAGAAGGATGAAATCAAAGCTCTCGAAGAGGCTTACGCAAAGGAAGAGTGTCCTGTTGTTTCCAATAACAGCGCTCACAGAGGCACAGCAGATGTACCTATGGTAGTTCCCGAAATCAATGCGGACCACATTAAAATCATCGAAAGCCAGAGAAAGAGACTCGGTACAAAGAGAGGCTTTGTAGCTGTTAAGTCAAACTGCTCACTTCAGAGCTATGTTCCCGCTATCTATCCCCTCGACAAAGAGTTCGGCGTTAAGGAAGTTCTCGTCTGCACATATCAGGCTATTTCAGGTGCAGGTAAAACCTTCGAAAGCTGGCCCGAAATGGTGGATAATGTTATCCCCTTCATCGGTGGTGAAGAAGAAAAGAGCGAACATGAACCCCTTAAAATCTGGGGCAAGATCGAAAACGATGTTATCGTAAATGCCACTTCTCCCGCATTCACCGCACAGTGCATCAGAGTTCCCGTTTCCGACGGTCATATGGGTGCTGTGTTTATGCGCTTCGAAGACGGCAAAAAGCCCTCAAAGGAAGAAATACTTAAGGTATGGGATAACTTCGCAGGCAGAGCTCAGGAATTAGAGCTCCCCTCTGCCCCCAAAAAGTTCCTTCACTATTTCACTGAGGATAATATGCCTCAGACCAAGCTTAACCGTAACCTCGAAAACGGTATGGCTGTTTCCATCGGCAGACTCCGCGAGGACAGCCAGTATGATTACAAGTTTGTCTGCCTTTCACATAACACTCTCAGAGGTGCAGCAGGCGGTGCAGTGCTTTTAGCCGAGCTTCTCTGTGCTGAGGGTTATATGGACTAAACATATTTTCTGAGGAGGTTTTTCAATGAAGCCTGTCTTTATCGGCAGCGGAGTTGCACTTATAACTCCCTTTGATAAGGATGGTAAAATCGATTTTAAAAGATTTGAAAAGCTCATAGAATATCAGATTGAAAATAAGACGGATGCTATTATTGTCTGCGGAACTACCGGTGAAGGTTCAACACTTACTGTTTATGAAAGACTTAATCTTTTTTCTACGGCAGTAGAGTTTGCACAGGGTCGTGTACCCATCATCGGCGGTACGGGCAGTAATAGCACTTCTTTTTCCCTTTCCCTCATAAAAGAGGCGGAAAAGACGGGAATAGATGCTCATCTCTCCGTCACTCCCTACTATAATAAAACCTCACAGGAGGGTCTCATCAGACATTATTACACTCTTGCCGATGAAGCTGAAAAGCCTATAATCGTTTACAATGTTCCCACAAGAACAGGAATGAACATTCTTCCCGAAACCTACCAAAAGCTCTCTGAGCATAATAACATCTGCGGTGTAAAGGAAGCGGACTCAAACATCGCAAAGCTGATTAAATCAATAAAGCTGTGTGAAAATAAGCTCGACTTCTACATCGGTAACGACGATATGATTTGTCCTGCCATCGCCTGCGGATGTAAGGGTGTAATTTCCGTTCTCGCCAATATAATGCCGGAGTTTACCCACAAAATGACAATGGAAGGAATAAACGGAAATACTGCAAAAAACAGAGAGATGCAGATGGAAGTAATCGATTTAGTCGAAGCGTTATTCTGCGATGTTAACCCTATCCCTGTAAAGTACGCTATGGAATATCTCGGTATGGATACGGGAACTCTCAGACTTCCGCTATGCGAAATGAGTCCGGAAAAGAAAACGAGACTCAGAGAATGCCTAAAGAAAATACAATAACAACTAAAAATACAGGTATTTTATATCCCTTAAAATACCTGTATACTTTTGTGGCGGGATAGTTTCATCCCGTCCTTTTTTATATCAGCTGCATAGCCTTCATTCTGCTGAGTACCGTATCCCTGTCGAGGTCAGTGGCATAAACTATATCATCGGCAGTAGAGCCTGCATTGTAAAGATCCGCTATTATTTCATCGGCAATATCTTTGCTTCCGTACTTCTTAAGAGCCTTATTTTCCTGCCTTTTAGCCTTCTGCATTATCTTTCTCGTTCTGTTATGTTCGATAATTGCGTCAAGATTATCAAGAATAAACTGCTGAGCGGGTACGGTGAACAGATTTACATAATAAACAAAGTTCTGCTGTGAAAGTCTTTTCTCTCTGAAAATACCCAAAGAAAGACCTTCTTCCGTAGGTGCATAGCTTACTTTGCCGTTAAATCCTGTTTCCTCACAGAGAAATCCCATCTGCAGAAGAACCTCATTAATGGCGACACCCTTTAAATCTTTGTATTTCATCTCATCACGAAGACTCGAAAGACCTGTGGCAATTTCTGTAACTGTAAGAGGTTTGTCAGAAAGAATAAAGCGTTTTCTTTCCTCCTGCGAAAGATAAAACTCTTCCTTTTTCACCTTTTCAGGCTTTTTATATGAAAATTCCTTCTCTTGTCCCATTCCTTTTTCGATAACCTCACCTAAAACCTCTGACACATACATAAGACATCGTGAAATTCTCTCGTTTCTTACTATGTCATCATTTCTTATGGGAGATTCATCGAGAGGATTAAATCCACGTGAAAGATAGTCTATATATTTTTTGGCAAGTGTCATTTTCTCTTTTTCCGTCATATCGGTCACTCCCCTTTTTCTAAGCCTATGATAACACAGAAAATTTGAAATGTAAACAGAAAAAGTCCCGACGCCTAAGCATCGGGACTGAAAATTATTCCGCTTTACTATTATTTGATTGTGGTGTACATGAAGTACTTATAACCGAGGGGGTTAGCGAAGAAGCCTTCTACGCTGTCATCGATCATATAGATATCTGTGTAATAGTAGATGGGAGTGATGCAACCTGTTGACATAAGAAGGTCTTCAGCTGCGTGCATAAGGCCGTAACGTGTTTCGGGATCTGTGCATGCCTTAATTTCAGCGATAAGAGCATCATAGGTTTCTGCCCATGTGCCGTCTTCTACCTTAAGGTCAACGCCGAGAGCTGTTACGTCTACATCGTACATAGCGAGATCCTTGTGTTCATCCTTACCGAACTGGATGTCATTGTTACCTGATACAGTTACCCACATATCAAGGAATGAGATGGGGTCATTGTAGTCAGCAAGCCAGCCGTTACGTGCAACAGAGTATTCGCCGTTCTTACGGGTGTTAAGGAATGTGTTCCACTCCTGATTTTCAAGGTTAACTGTTACGCCGATAGCAGCGAAAGCACCCTGGATGTATTCACCGATAGCCTGGTGAGCGTCGTTTGTGTTATAGATGTAAGTAAGAGCAGGTACATCTGTGAACTTAGCGGAAGCTTCGTCATAGGTGTAGTACTTCTTAAGAACTTCTACAGCAGCCTTGAAGTTGTCTTCGAAAGCATCAGCAGATGCGTTGAAGTAACCGTCAAAGTCTTCGCTTGAGCCCGCATTCTTATAGAATTCAGAACCGTCAGCGTCTGTCATACCCATAGCAACGAATGATGAAGCGGGAACTTCACCTGCCTGAGAAATGTTGTTAACGATGTAGTTACGGTCAAGAACAAGAGCAAGTGCGTTTCTGATTTCTGCTTCTGCAGCTTCAGCTTCTTCACCTTCGAGCTTAGAATCAGCGGGAAGGATGGATTCGTTTACGTTCCAGGATACATAGTATGTACCGATCTGACCTGCAACTACGAACTCTTCAGGATATTCTGTCT
>JAZTZH010000075.1:0-9140 GCA_045637365.1 Acutalibacteraceae bacterium | reverse complement strand
AGGTCCCGATGAGGCAAGAGCATTAGTGGAATACTGCAACCATAAGAGCGGTTCGAAATATGCCGATATGAGAATAGCAAACGGCTATAAGGACCCCTGGGGTGTAAAGCTCTGGTGTCTCGGAAACGAAATGGACGGACCCTGGCAGATGGGTGCTAAAACCGCTCAGGAATACGGCAGAACTGCCAACGAAGCTGCAAAGCTTATGAAGTGGGTGGACGGCTCTATCGAAACCGTTCTCTGCGGCTCATCCAGCAGATATATGAACACCTTCGGCGACTGGGAACAGAAAACACTCGAGCTGGCTTACGATAATGTGGATTATGTCTCTCTTCATCAGTATTACGATAACCACAGAGGTGACACCGCCTCCTTCCTTGCAAAGAGCCTCGAGCTCGACGAATTCATTTACAGTGTTATCTGTATCTGCGACTTCGTAAAGGCAAAGAAAAGATCGAAGAAAAAGATTAACCTTTCCTTCGACGAATGGAATGTATGGTATCACTCAAACGGCGCACCCATCGAGAGATGGTCCACAGCACCTAATCAGTTAGAGGATATTTATAACTTCGAGGATGCACTGGTGGTTGCCTGTATGCTTATCACTCTTATGCGTCACGCAGACAGAGTAAAGATAGCCTGTCTTGCCCAGCTGGTTAATGTTATCGCTCCCATCTTTACGAAAACAGGCGGCGGTGCTTTCCGTCAGACCATCTTCTATCCCTTTAAGGAGATGTCTATGCACTGCACAGGTTCAGCTCTGAAACCAATCATCACCTGCAGGAAATACGACTGTAAGGATTACACTGATGTTCCCTTCCTCGAGGCTGTGGCTTCCTATGACGAGGAAAAGGGCGAGGTGGCTCTTTTCTGTGTAAACCGCTCTCTCGATGAAAATATGGAGCTTGACATTTCTCTTCTCGATTTCGAGGGTTACAAGCCTTACGCCTTCGAATCTATGGACGGATACAATGTCCTCGATGAAAACACCTTCGACAACGAAAAGGTAAGAATGCATTCTAACGCTCTTCCCGTTCTTGACGGCAAGAATGCAACGGCAGTTCTGAAGCCCCTTTCCTTTAATGTTATCAGATTTAAGAAAGCGTAACGGAAAATATTCTGTAATTACGCAGACAGCAAAATACCGGGTAGAAATTTATTCTACCCGGATTTTTTCTGTTCTGATTTTTAAGCATTTTACTTATTTCCACTGAATATCCCACACCTCATCGACATAACCTTCCATGCTTCCGCTGCCGCTGATGCCGATGGCGTTACCTTCACCGACACCCTTCATTACGAGTCTCTCACGGTACTGTATTGTCTTGCCCGAAGAATCGACGAGTACACTCACAGTAGCACCCGGATATTCAAAATCAACCTTCGTAAGCTCACCCACAGGAAGCTCAAAGGCGGAAAAATCAAGCGTGTCGCAGGCGGCATTATGGTGAGGGGGACGGGGATTTTCAAGCGTACTGGTCTCGGGAACTACCTTAACGGTATAAAGTGTACCCTTGTCAGTTTTTTCTGCCGTAGCCTCTGCCACACCCGCAAGAGTCAAGGTGAACGGCTTATCCGTAGGAGGAATCTCGTGGTTAACGACGGTTTCCTCACCGCTTTTTTCGGGGTTGGGACCCTTGCCGTTCGTAATGTCGTATTCGATTACCTCTTCACCCTCAAAAAAGTCAATAACAGTATTGATAGGTCCTGTAAGAAGCGGAACTGAGCAGTCGATAAGGTCGATGCTGATAACCTGCTTTTTCACGGCAGTAAAGGAAGCCGTCTCACTTTTAATTGAGTTTATACCCTTGTTAACCTGTGCCAGAATGTCCTCTGCAGAGGGCTCAGTTTTCACTGTGGTCGGAGCCGTAGTCTGAACAGATGATGTAATCTGAACAGGTGCCGTGGTATCCGACGGAGCTGTGGTCTGAACTGTCGATACAGGCGGAAGGGTAGTGGTCTGTACAGGTGCTGCCGTGGTAGTGACTGTGGTGGATGCTGTGGTAGTCGGATCAGCATTTACCGGTTTACTGCCTGCAGAGTTTTTTATGCTGAAAATAAGAGCAACCACAATCGCCACAAGAATAGTTATAAGTAAAATGCCTTTTTTATCTGATGAAGCAGCATTTTTTTCCCGTGCCGATATTTCATCATTTTCCGGATATTCATTAAAATTATTCATTATAAGTTCCTCCTCTGATAAATTACCTCATAATATTATATCAAGCCCCAAAGGCTTTTTCAAGATAAATAAAAAATAAAATTCCGCACTGCCGACAGATAAGCTGTAACCGGGCAGTCGGAATCTTTTTTCAGAGAAAAAACGGAGAAGAAAAATCCTCTCCGTTTGCTTTTTAATTTTATGCCACTGTTTCGGAGATGAAATCATAATCTCCCTCTAAGGATGCACAGGAAACATAATTTACTCTGTCATCAGCATTCTTAAGCTTTTTCTTTTCGATAATTTTAGTTACTGCTACATAAATACCTGCAACAGCAGCAGCAATAGCCACGATAACAGCAACAACTTTAAGCACTTTTTTGAAAGTTTCCATCTTTATTCCTCCAAATAATTATTACCCGTAAATTATAACACTTATTATCGCTAAAGTCAACCGATTTATACATTTTAATAGCTGAAAGTGTAATTACTTACGAAGTCACCGTGAACGATAACCTCTACATCTATAAGAAAATTAACGGTAGCTACTGCCCTTTCGACCTTAAGATAATGAACCATTGATGTAATTCTGCCGTCCTTATCGAACTCTGCTTCAATCTTAGTGTCCGTATAATTCATATCCAGGGTTTTAACAGTAAGACCCTTAGGAATATAAGGAGCTATATCAACGACCTCAACCATAGTGGAATGGTTTTTGGCAGGTGTGGTATATGTCTGAAGTTCAGGAGCCATAAGAAGAGTTATCCTGTATCCTCCGCCATCTGTAGCCGTAGCCACAGCCGACGTTATGGCACTTTCCTCTACGGAAGCACTCACATTAAGCGGTGCGATGGCCTGATTAGGAGTCAGACCGCTTTCGGAATCTGTTCCGCCTATAAAATTATAAGTAATCGGCTTTTTCTGAACCTGCTGCATAAGACTTTCCGCCATGGATTTGGCGATACTCTCTGCAGGCATTTTATCTATGGTCAGATTAAGCTTATCGTCCTTATAAAGAGAAAAATCCGTAGATGCCTTTAATTTATTTACACCGTTAACATAGGTTTTTATTATTTCAGTTTTTCCGCTCGGTACATTGGATTTGGGCTTCGTGGGCTTCTTCGTAGTGTTATTTTTATTAACCTGGTCGATAACCTGAGAAATCTTTATGGATTCCTGCTCTTCCACGTACCATTCCGGATCTTCTACAGACACATCAGCCATAACGATATTACCTCCGACAGGAAGTCTCGTAGTGGAAGGGGCCTCTGTAGTAGTGGGAGCCGTAGTCGAAGGAACCGTAGGCATGGTCACGGCAGGTGCCGTGGTCTGTTCTGCGAGCATCCTTCTGCCCATCGTAACCGAAATTAAAGTGCTCATACAGAACACCCACACGCCTACGACAGTTATTACGGCGAGCTGAATGATTTTCTTCTGATTCATATCTGTTCATCCTGACAAGTCAAGGGATACACGAAGTATCCCCTGAATCTGATTTTAAATTATTTTGTTCTGGTGAATACAGAACTGCTCTTCTGTGATCCGGACATCTTCATGCCGATTTCAAGCTTAACCTTTGTCAAACCGCTTAAAGAGTCGGACAATGAACCGTCTTCGCCGCCCGTATCAGAAAGATCGAGCTCTGTAATAACGTTCATTTCCATTGAATAAGGCATATTTACATCATAGCTTACTAATCTGCAGTTTTCGTCAACTACAGCAGTAACTGTTGTTTTACCCATATCTGCTTTGATGATGCTTTCGCCACCATCCATACCGAGGTCAAGACCTTCACCGCTGACAGCACTGACGAGACCGTTATGGTAATTAGCTGCTATACCCTTTTCCGAATCTGCCTTTTCAGCCTTAATGACAAGCTCAATCTTGTAGCCCTCAGCGACCTTGGTAGTCTTTACGGACTCGAAGCCGTTCTTCCATGCAGAAGAATTTAAAAGATTATAGATGTAAGCATCTGTGTTTTCGTTTGCGGGCTGAATAGCCTTATGAAGGTCAATGTTTGAAAGCTTACCTGTATTCTGATTTTTTAACGTACCGCGAATCTGCTTATTAAAGGTAGCAACAGTCTCTTCCTTTATATTGGTTGCACTGTTATCACCTGTACCGCCTTCACCCATAATACCGAAGAGAGCTTCAACAGAGTCCTTATCATAGCATTCGATATAACCGTCAGCAATCTTATAGTTTGTGCCCTTGAGCATACTCTCGAAAGCGAGCTTGAACATAGTTGTAACAGGAGAATCAAACGTAACACCTAAAACTACTGTATCCTTGAAGCCAGGCATACCGAATTTCATATAACCAATATTACTGTTCATTTCAGAAACATTGTTGATTACGGTCTTATGTGTGTAATCGTACTTTGATCTGTTGATAGCTTCAGCAAGATAAGCGAGCTGATTGTTTACTGCTACATCTGATGTGTCGCCGAGATCCATTTTGGGAGTCTCTATAGCGAACTTGACTACAGATGTGCCCTTATCTGTGTAAACCTCAAAACGGTGTAAGAGACCTGGAGCAAGAATATATTCAGCTGTTGTACCTGTGAAGTCTTTGGTTTCTACATAGCTGTTATCTTCGCTTGATCTTTTTACTGTGTACTTTGAAGCACCTGCAGAAGCGGGCCATTTAAAGGTAATCTTACAGCCGTCCTTAGTAAGGGTGTATGCTTCGCTTGTTAAGTTTACTGCCTTTGAAGTATAAATCGCATTATCATCTTTATCATAAGCTACAACTCTGTAAAGATCGATATTGCTGCTTTCTATGTTTAATTCAGTATCGCCGCCTGTACGGAAAGCGAGTTTCTTGTCCCAATCATCGCTTGCGTAGTTGTAATACTGTACCTCATAATCTACAGCTCCTTCGACAGGATACCATTCGAGATAATTGTTTACATCATCAATCTTTTTAAAGAATTCTGTAGCAAACTCTACTGCTTCTGAAGAAGCTCCCTCTGCACTGCCGTCACAGCCTGCAACGCTTACATTATAGGTTGTGGCAGGATTGAGATTAAGAGTAGCGGAGGTTGCATTTACTTCTGCGAGTAAAGCACCGTCATTATATACACGGTAAGACTTTGCACCTCTTGCTGCGTTCCAGGTAAGAGTAGCAGCTGTACCTGTAATGCCGCTTACCTTAAGTCCTGTAACTGCACCGATGGATGTTCTTGCGGTTACTGCATCGGAGTTTTCACCGTACTGATTTTTACCACCGTTCTGATTGATTGCACTTACCTTGAAGGTATATGCTGTATTTGCATCAAGATTTTTGATTGTTGCGCTTGCTGCTGCAGATGTGGTGCTGCTCCAGTTTTTGCCGTCCTTGCTGTACCAGAGCTGGTAACTCTTTGCGCCTGTAACAGCTGTCCATGAAAGTGCTACAGATGAATCTGTAACAGCGCCTGCTGTGAGTCCTGTCACCTTAGAACATGCTGAGGTAAAGGAAACTGCTGCTGTAGCCTTGCCCGAGACAGCGCCGTTATAGGAAACTACAGTGATTTTATATGTTGTTGCAGGTTTAACGGTAACGACAGCAGATGTTGTCTTCACATCAGCTATTTTAGTGCTGCCGTTAAATACACGGTAAGCTGCTGCACCGCCTGCTGCCTTCCATGAAATTTTAGCGGAAGAAGCAGTAACAGCTGAAACAGTAACTCCGCTTGCATTACCTATGTTTGTTTTAGCTTTTACTGTTACCCAGTTATTATAGAAGACCTTGCTTCCTGATTTCTGGTATGCTCTTACACGGATCTGCTGATCTGCTAAAGAAGTAAGCTTTGTTACATTGAACTGTGTAACACTGTTTTTAACGGCTGTATTTACATCTACCCATTTACCTGCCTGAAGCTTCTGGATCTGATAGCCGGTAACACCGCTTACCTTTGCCCATGAAACGGTTACGGATGTATCGGTTACACCCTTGACTGTTACTGCACCCATAGGATTAACAGCAGGTGTAACGTTTACTGTAGTATAAGCACCGTAGTAGGTCTTTGCGCTGCCGCTTACATAACCTCTGATACGGATATAATTCTTTGTGCCGGCAGCGAGCTTCTTAAGTGTATAAGAGGTTGTCTTTGCCTTTTTAACCTTTACGGTTTTTGTTGTCTTTTTAGTGAACTTCTTTGAAGTTGAGTACTGGATTTCGTATCCTGTTACATTACCCTTGGCCCATGTAACCTTTGCGGAATCGAGACCTGCGGAAACTGCCTTTACAGATGCGATCTTCTGAACGCCTGTCTTAGCCTTAACGGTAACATAAGCACCCTTTTTCTTACCGTTTACAGCACGGATACGGAACTGATATGTAGTACCGTTCTTGAGCTTCTTTACTGTGTAGGATGTTGTTTTTACCTTTTTGATGGTTGCCACAGTCTTCCATTTTTTACCTGACTTCTGCTGGATTTCGTAACCCTTAGCACCTGAAGTCTTTTTCCAGCTGAGTGTTACTGTGAGAGGAGCAACATCTGCTTTGAAACCTGATACCTTTTTTACCGATGCGGCTGAAGCTGTCGCTACAGTAGCTGAAAGAAGGCATACACTGAAAATAAATGTAACTATGGCTGCTAATACTTTTTTCATAGTCTTTTTCCTCCATTCGTTTGTGTTTTTTTATAATCAATTTGCCGTGCAAATTATTACTGAATGAAATAATCCTGCGAAATCCTGTAAGAGATTTCGTATTTTTCCCCGTCATAAATAAAAGCCAGCTTAACGGGAACCTTCACCTGAAGGTAGCTGAGAGTTCCTTCCACGACCTTGGCATCAATTTCTGACTCGCCTGTTTCATAAGAATACAGCACCAGACCCGGAACAGTCTCTCTGAGCTTTTCTGTATCAGTTACAAAAGCTATCTTGTCCGCCTCATCCGCTGAAACTCTGAAGGAAACCGTGTAGCCGTAACCGTTCTCTCCGAAAGAAACCGAATCCTTCACTGTGTCGACGTAAGCAAAAGTGCTTTCCTCACCGAAGGGATAAATCAGCTCATTCAGGGAAACCCTCTCAGCGTTCTCATTTTCGGCAAGACCGTTTTCGAAAACATACATCTGTGTCTCTTTCTGTCCGAGATAATCGATAACACTCTGAACCGTTTCTCCCTCATATGAAAAGTCGCTTACGGTAAATCTCGTTACAAAGCCGAAGGATGTATCCAGCTTTTTGGTCGAGGACAGAGCACTGATAAAGCCTTCGACCGCCTCAGGAGCAGTAGCGGGAAGATAATCGGTGGTAAAGGTAAAGGTTTCACTGAAGGAGCCTTCGGTTTTATTTTCACCGCTGAAGGTCTTTATTCTGAAACGGTAATCATTACCTGCCTTAAGTCCCGTAATCTCACAGGAAAGCTTATCCGTGCTTTCGTAAAGAACATAATCCTTTTCACTTTTACTGTAGATGTAAAGATTATATCCGTCAGCACCCTCGACAGCGTTCCAGAAAAGAGTCATTGAGTCGGGATAGATAAGCTCATCCGCTGCAGTAATACCCTTCACTCTTCCGGGAAGAGTTTTCACAGATGTTACCGAAGAATAGGAGCCGCTCTCTGCACTGCTGTAATAATTTTTCGTGTAAGCCTTTACGGCGAAGGAATAATCCTTATAAGCCTCGAGGCCCTTTATTTCAGCTGATGCAGAAGAAACTGCCAGTCTGTATGTATATGTCTTAGCTGCCGAATTATAAAGATAAATCTTATATCCGGTGGCACCGCTTACTTTGTTCCACGAAAGAGAAACTGAGCTGTCGGATACTGCCGAAATCTTAAGTCCCGTTACCTGTGACGGAGCTTTAGGCACGGTGGAAACCGCCTTATCGGCTTTCTTCGCACTTACGGTAACGGTGCATACCGCCTTTTTACCGCTTCCGTCCTTTGCCTTACAGGTGATTACTGTACTACCCTCACCTACGGCAGTGACCACGCCCTTACTGCTTACAGTGGCTACCTTCTCATTTCCGGATGAAAAAGAAACCTTACTGTTATAGAGTTTTTTCGGTTTTTTGGTGACATTAAGCTTGTATGTGTCCTCCTCTTCGAGCATTACAGTGTCTGCATCGAAAGCGAGAGAGGTCATATAACGGTAACCGAGAGTTACGTTATTCTGTTTTTTTACATACTTTTCAGCCTTTGAGCCTTTTACCACATAGACAGTAAGCTTATCACAGCCCTCGAAGACATTTTCCCCGAATTTGGTAACGCTTTTGGGAATTACTACTGTTTGGAGATTTGTACAGTACCAGAATGCAGAAGAAGAAATACGTGTAACCTTCGACGGAATGACAATCTTTTTAAGTGATGGACATTCATTGAATGCCGCTTCGCCGATTTTTGTCACGGTTTTCGGTAATTCCACGCTCTGCAGCTTCTTTCTGCCCGAAAATGCCCATTCTCCTATTGCGGTAACCTTGTATTTACCTACCTTTGAGGGAACCTTGATTTTCTTGGCGTTGCTTTTACACTCCACGAGTGTAGCCGTTTTTTTGCTTACTTCATAAACGAGTTTATTTTTAGTAACTGTTTTGGCGCTTACGGAAAAGACTGTCATAACAGTTAGCAGTAACACCATAAAAGCAAACAGAAGTGATTTTTTAGTTTTGCCGTTCATTACACACTCCTCCATTTTATATGTAAAAATATTTTATCACAGAAAAAGAAAAAATACAACTATAACGGAATTATTTTTTTATGAAAATTCAAAGTTAACCTTGTGTTAACATAACGTTATAAGATGTGTCAATAAAGGTACATTTTTGATAATGTAACCGTAATGAATATTTTTATTTTTTGTTTCAAGGAAACAATCAGTCGGCATCCGCTCGAGCTGCATCGTCATTGAAGCGTCTGCAGTGCAGGATGAAGCGAGATGTGAAACAGAAATGTGTATTTTTATGATTTTTGTTTCAATGAAACAGTTAATCAACATCCGCTCGAGCCGCGGAGGCTTTTACTTTGGCACAGGCGAGCGCCAAAGTAA
>JAZTZH010000074.1:0-22558 GCA_045637365.1 Acutalibacteraceae bacterium | reverse complement strand
TTCCCACGTTTTTACTTGTCTGAAGTGATTGGATACAAGTCCGTCGTTCCAATATTTACGAATCGTTTCATTGTATCCTAATTTGTGTTCTCGCATATCCATTATAACAGATATTTTGAATTCCGCACTATACCTTTTTTGCTTTTGTCCCTTTTTTGACATAAAAATATGCACCTCCAAAAGTGTCTAACTTTTGGGGTGCATATCAGCTTCAAGGATCGCGTCTTTTATTATGTTTTACTTTATTATGTAGCGATTATATTTCTTTCAGTATTTCGGGGAGATTTTGGACGTCGGTGAGAACCATAGCCAGAACCTTGAAAATCCAGAGAATCTGACGGAAGAATCCGAAGGCTGATTTGCCGACTGTCTTGAGCTCCTGAGTGTTTTCAGTAAAGTCTTCGGTTTTTATAAATGTAAAATCACATTCTGCGGAAGAGTGGTCGGATATTTCCTTTCCGCTGTCGTCAGTAACATTAACATATCTGAAATCGCTTACAGTAATGTCTACTCCACCGCCGGCTTTGTACATAAATCTTTCTACAGAGTCCCAGTTGCCCCAGGAGGGTAAGCCTGTGTTATACCAGTCGGACATATTGAAATAGTCTCCGCCGTTATGGAATTCTACCCAGGCGTCCTTCATACCTAATTCCTGGCAGAAGATTTTATAAAGTGAGCTGTCAGCTTCATGGCTGTGTAAATGATAGTTGAAGTCACCGGTAACGATTACGGGTCTGTCATTTTCGGCAGAGCGTGCCTTGATGAAATCAGCGAGCTGTCTGAACTGAGCTGTTCTGGCTTCTCTTGAGCCTGCACCGCCGTAAGCATCAGCATGTAAATTATAAAAATCTACATAAATACCGTTGCCTATATCAATAACAGTGTAAAGGAAGCCCTTCGGAGTGAGCTCGTCGGCACCGTCTGAAAGAACACCGCAGGCTTCTTTCCATGCAGAGCGTGTTTCATTGTAGATAGGCATATCCTTTGTGAAAATGTTAAGGCCGTCACCGCCGGGAACACCGCCTCTGTGGTTAGTTGTGTAACCAAAGCCTTTCATATTTTCAGCAAGCTTTTTATGGAAGTTGAAGTCTTCCTGAACAGCGACAATGTCAAAGTCATTTTCTGAAAGATATCCGGCAACGGATTTCTGGTTCTCTCCTACTTTTTCACCTGTCAAAGCAGCGAAGGGAAGACCTGCCACGTTGAAGTTAACTGTTTTTACAGAATGCTTTTCAGCCTTATCGTAGTCGTAAAGCTTAATGTCGAAGTACTCGGTGATTTCTTCACCGTTACAGGTATATCTGAGTCTCCAGTAAATCTTGTCATAATCTCTGAAGCCCTCTGCATCTGTGTTCATAAGGAAATCTCTGTACTGGACACCGTATTCGTCCTGCTCAGCGAGAGCCTCGTCACGTCTGAAGGTAAGAGGCTTGCTGTAGTCAATTTTGCCTGCTGAATTCTTTTCCCAGTAGTTGGGGTTCTTTTCGGCACTGATGTTGAAGCCTCTCCAGTTGTTTTCACCGTCGAGAGATAAATTGCATTCGATTTCGGTTGTTCCTGCAGGGAATACGAAGGTGTAGGAAAGGTCGTTGAGCTCACGGGAGATTGCATAATCACCGGGATTACTCTTTTCCTTGATTTCATAGGACTGATGGCTGGGGAACTCCATCTGATGAAGGGTTGATTTGTAAAGGAAGGAAGCCATTTCTATCTGTACACCCTTTTCGGTTTCGAAGAAGGCGGCACCTGCCGGTAATGCGGCGCCGAAACAGCTCAGCGCAATTACAAGTGCAAGAATAAGAGAAAGTAATTTTTTCACAGTAATCTCTCCTTTGAATTAATATATATTTAATTGTATAATAGCATATTCAGAAAAATAAATGTTATCAGTTTGTGAACAAAAAGTGCTTTATATGACAGGGTTATTCTACAGGTAATTTTTTGCCTTGCATAACCTGCTGTATTATGTTATTATTACAGAAGAATAAAGAGTAAAGTGAGGAAAATCAAATGACGGTTAGCGAAAGATTTCTGAAATATGTCTCCTTCGGTACCAATTCCGACGAAAGCAGTGATAGCTGTCCTTCTACGGCAAGTCAGCTGGTTCTGGGAGAATATCTTGCCGAAGAACTGAAAAGCATAGGTCTGAGCGAGGTTAGGCTTGACGGAAACGGATATGTGTACGGTGTGCTTCCTGCTACTAAAGGCAGAGAAAAGGATCCGTCAATCGGATTTATCGCACACATGGATACGGCTCCCGCCGTGAAGGGTGACGGAATAAAGCCTCAGACAGTGCACTATGAGGGCGGAGACATAAAGCTGAATGAAAATGTCAGCATTAAAGTGAAGGATTTTCCGTATCTCGAAAAATATATCGGCTGTGACATCATTACCACAGACGGCACTACTCTTCTCGGCTCAGATGATAAGGCGGGTATAGCGGAGATTTTTACTGCCTGTGAATATCTTGTCTCCCATCCTGAGATAAGTCACGGCAGAATAGCCGTAGGCATTACTCCCGATGAGGAAATAGGCAGAGGTGCAGACCGATTTGATGTGGAAGGATTCGCCTGTGACTGGGCATATACTGTCGACGGCGGTGAGCTGGGAGAAATCGAATACGAAAATTTCAATGCGGCTTCCGCTGTAATCAAGGTTCACGGAGTAAATATCCATCCCGGAAGCGCAAAAAATAAAATGAAGAACGCTTCACTTCTTGCTGCTGAGTTCATAAATATGATGCCGAAGGCTGAAACTCCCGCACACACAGAGGGCTATGAGGGCTTTTACCATCTCTGCGATATGAAGGGTGATGAAACTCTGGCAGAGCTGAGCTACATCATCCGTGACCATTCTATGGAAAGCTTCCTTAAGCGTAAGGAATTTATGGCAAAGCTCGTTTCTTATCTTAACAGCGTCTACGGTGAGGGTACCTTTGAGGCAGATATTAAAGATAGCTATTATAATATGAAAGAGAAAATCACACCCTTTATGCACATCATTGATAATGCGGTCAAGGCTATGGAAAGCGCCGGTGTAGAGCCGATGGTGGTTCCTATCCGAGGCGGTACTGATGGGGCAAGACTCTCTTTTATGGGACTTCCCTGTCCGAACCTTTCTACAGGCGGTGCGAACTTCCACGGAGTTCACGAGTTTATACCCGTTCAGTCTATGGAAAAGATGGTTGAGGTGCTGGTCACTCTGATGAAAAACTGAATAATTAAAGCCATTGTAAAGACTTATGAAGCTTACAATGGCTTTTTATGTTGAGTGAGGAATAGTATGGAAAATAAATACCGCAGGGAACTGTCCTGAACGTTCTGTTTGCGGTTAAAAGGTTTTCGTTTCAGATAAACTGTCGGTCGTCATAACTTCGCAGAGTTACTTTTGTCCGTTAACCCGTAGGGGCGACCATCGGTCGTCCGCTTCAACGGTACGGTTTATAAATTTCGTTTCAAGGAAACTATTAGTCGTCATCCGCTCGAGCTGCATCGTCGCCGAAGCGCTCCCTGTGGGAGAAGAAGCGAGATGAGGATGGCGCAGCGGTCAAAGTTCATAGGCGCTCCAAGCCGTAATGAACTTTGGGAACCGCAAGAGCAAAGGGCTTTTACTTTGCTCAGGTCGGCAAAGTAAACAAAGCACAGTGTTTTTAACAACTATGTGCATCTTTATAATTATTCGTTTCAAGGAAGCATTTAGTCGACATCCGCTCAAGCCGCGGGGGCTCTTACTTTGCTCCGGAGGCGGCAAAGTAAGCAAAACCCCTCTTTTTTTAAGCGGGAAAAGAGAGTGCCTACAGTTAAGTATATGGAAACAGTAAGAGTGTTATTTTCTGTTACAGTTCTAAAACAATTACTTTCCCTTGGGGTGCGACCCGTGGCAGGGTCGCAGACAGTGAACTGCCGTTCTACAGTGAAGTTTATATTTCTCTTACTTGCCTTCTTAAGCGGTGTTTCTGCTTTTTCACCTTTCAGTACCTCCTTACGAAACGCTCTGCAGGGGGCACAGCGTGGCAGGTGTGCAGACAACTGGTCAGATTCTATCTTTACTGAAAGGTTATCATTAACCCCTATTACTTTTATGTTGGTGGAGGTTTAAAGGGTCACTGACCGTAGAACTCATCTGAAAAGTAGTCAGAGCGGGAAGCGACTGTCGGACTGGCGGTACTTAAGGAGTCAAAGCGTGTGGTGACGTCAGGCACCACAGGGTAGACAAAATATCTGTGCGTTGAGGGAGAAACGGCAGCGATTTTCCTGTACTGCTTTCAGTAAAAGCACTCTGTACGCGCACTCTTTCGGTAAGGCTGAGCGTAGAACTATAGATAACGGTAGACTTGAAAGGCTGTTTCTTAATAAACGGCAGACTGAGGGTGAGCTGTAAAAGAAAGTTATCTATTATTCCGTTATCGTGTTCGGATTGGTTTTCCGTTAAAAAAGAATGATTTTGCCTACTTTTGTCGTAACAAAAGTAGGTCTGCGAAGCTATGTCGACTAAATGTTTACTTGAAACGAAGAGAAAAATAATATCTTACTGTTAAATACTCAACACAGAAGATCTGATATAAAAAAACGAAAGAATATTCATATTATGTCGTAATTATCCGATTATTCCGTATTTCTTCATCTCATCAATCAATCTTTTCGCTCTGAGCTTAAGATAGGAATGCTCTATACTTCCGAGCTTTTTATACCAGAGCAGTTCAGAATAAAGAGCATACATCTCCTTTTTCATATCACAGTGCTTTGATACTTTAACCTTGCTTTTGTAAAGCTCGTAAAGATGAAGCTTTTCACCGAAGCCTACCGTCATGGCAAAAAGCTCATATTCGGGGTCGGCCCACATAACGTTAAAGGGATCTACGGCAGAAATAAGCTCCATGGATTTTTTGTCGATTATGAAATTGGGCATCCAGTAGTCTCCGTGGATAAGGGTAGGTGGGAATATTTCTTCACAGAAAATACTGTCGACGTTTTTGTGAGAAAGCTCCACTGCTTTCATTACTGTACTGTCAAGAGCATTTTCACCGTACTTTGCAACTGAGAAGGAGTAAATTTCATCGGCAAACTCTTTGTAATATTCCTGCCAGGTGTCGTAAACAGCATTGTTATAGGGGCCGAATTTTTCGCCCCTTGCCTTCTGCAGTACGATAAGGTTGTCCACGATGCTTTCCGCCAGGTGCTTTTTGTGAAAGCTGAAGCGGAGAGAGCGGTCAGTACCGCTTACCCCTTCGATGTATTCCATCGCTATGATACCTTGGTTTTCCTTTTCGTCGAAGAAATAAACCTCAGGGATTTTGCTTTCAGTGTTTTTCTTAAGAAAAGAGAGCATTTCGTATTCCTGCTTCATAAGGTCAGGATGGTCACTGATTTTTAGGGCGAGACTTTTATTTTCATTACTGCATACTGCACGGTAAACAGACCCGCTCGCACCTTTTCCGATGCGGGAAACTGCACTGACGGTAAGCTTAAGATTATCCTTTACGGATTCCTTTATTATAAGCTCTGTATCCATAGTAATACCTCACTTTGAATTTCACTGTAAAAAGTATATCACCCGAAAAGAAAACATTCAAGAAGAGATTATTTCCGCAATGTTTCGTTTATAAACAAAAATTTAATATTTGTCGGTTTTCTTGACAGTAAAACAAAAAAAGTTCTATAATTGCCTTACAGAAAAAAACAAAGGAGTTTTTATTATGAAGAAAAGCAAAAAAATTATTATCGCAGTATTAGCCGTTATCCTTGTCGCAGTGCTTGGTGCTCTGGCAGTATTTCAGGGTGAGGCAAGAACTCTTCTGTCCGTAAAAGAAAAGGATGACACAGGTATTTACGATGTAAATTATGCCGCTGACTATAAGCTTGACGAGCTTTTAGAGGCGGGCGGTGCATCGACAGAGGAACAGCTCGTACAGTACATAATCAAAACTATGCTCAAGGGTCTTCCTATCGAAGTGCCCTATGAAATTCCCAATCTTGCCTGCTCCACATTCTATGCCGAAACTCCCGAAAAAGGTTATATCTTCGGCAGAAATCTGGACAATCAGACGACTGATATGGCGGTTATCAGAACTAATCCCAAGGGTGCATACAGCTCTGTTTCAGTGGTAAACCTCAGCTTCCTCGGTTATAACGAAAGCTATACTCCCGATAAGCTTATGGACAGAATCAACACCCTTGCCACAGCATATTTCCCACTCGACGGTGTTAATGAGAAGGGTCTCGCCGTAGGTGTCCTTCAGCTTCAGGCTCCCGCTACCGCACAGGATAAGGGCAATCCCGATGTAGGTACGACTTTAGCTATAAGAGCGATGCTCGACAAGTGTGCTACCGTAGACGAGGCAATTGAGCTTCTTAAAGGCTTCGATATGTTTGCCGCCGCTAAAGGCTGTTACCATTTCCAGATAGCCGATGCCACAGGTAAGAGCGTGGTAGTTTCCTATGTGGAAAACGAAATGGTTATTACCTCACAGGAAGAAAAGGGCTTTATGGCCGCCACTAATTTCTATCTTCACGATGTTCCCTTCGAATATGAGAAGCAGGGACTCGACCGCTATGAAATTCTCGAAAAGACTCTGACAGAAAAGAAATCCGTGCTTACTGCTGAAGAGGGTATGGAGCTTCTTCACGACGCAAGAATTACAGGCACCGATCCCGACGAAAAGGGCAGAGTTTATTCTACTCAGTGGTCTTCAATCTACGATCTGACAAATCCGTCTCTGAGCATCTGCTCGGATATGGATTATGAGAATGTTTATGTTTACGAAGTAAAATAATTCTTAAATAAAGAAAAACTGCAGCTTGCTATTAATAGTAGCTGCAGTAATTTTTTTAGTGTTTTATTCACGCTCGATAGTGAAATAAAGGGTATCCGTGCCGCTGAATTTTCCTTCGTAGGTTACGGTTACACTGTATTCACCGACTCTTTTTCTTCCCTTGGAATAGGAAAGAGTGTAATCTGTGCCTTCACTCAGAGTGTTTCCGTTGGTGTCCTTTACGGTCACACCGGGAGTCTTTAGGTTTCCGTCATATATGTATTTGCTTTCGGAAAGCTTAGCACTCTTTATCTCATACTTATCGTTTTTCTTCCAGATGGCGTAAAGAGTGAGATTTTCTTCGGGGGTGACTACCTCTCCTGCTTTCAGAGAAGCCTTTTTCGCTTTTTTTGATTCAGCCCATCCGAGGAATCTGTATCCGATACGGTCAGGTCTTTCTTTTGTGATTTTATGACTCTCTCCGTACTCTACGGAAGCTGTTTTCGGAGGGTTGCTTCCGCCGTTTCCGTCGTAGGTGACCGTGTTCACTGTCTCACTTTTCCATTTCTGTGTCTTGGAGCCCTTGTAGGTTTCTACTGTAAGGTTACCCTTTTTATCCGTGGCAAGACAAAGGGTGGGGTCAGAAACATTACGGATTATGTAAGCATCACGGAGCTTCTGTATTTTCCATTTACAGGAAGCACGCTTACCGCTTTTGAAAAGGCTGATGCCTGCATCATTTGCTGTCTTTTCTTCTTCGAAATTTACACCGACGACCTTAGATGAAGAGCGGGGTGAAAGATTATATCCGGTTTTAGTTTCGTCGAAGGTGAAAAGCTGTGATTCCGGGTCAGGATAACTGAGACGGCGGGCTGTGATCTCTGTGCTGCTGTCAGCGGTGAGATATTTTCCCGTTCCTGCGTTTCTGAGTCTGTAATTACTGTCCTGAGGGGGAGCAGACAAGGATTTGGTGCGGAAGGTAGGACGGATAACGCCCCAGTAATAAGCATAAGAGCCTGAGCGTCTGATGGGGAAGCCTTCGAGATAGGCCTTTCCGATAATCTGCACGTACATTCCGCTCCATTTCTGGTGGTAGTACTTTCCGTCGCCGCCGTAGATGGCAGCGTGGCCGTTACCGCCGGTACCGCCTGTCCAGATGAGAATGTCACCCTTCTGAAGCTTTTTTTCGCCCTTGATGCGTTTCCAGCCGAAGCCCTTCGGTAAGGCGTTATAAGCAAAATCTGCAGCATCACCTCTGGGTGCAGAGCCTGTGAGAACTTCGTAATAATCTTTTATAAATGCGATACACTGACCGTCACCTCTTCTGGTTCCTACGGTGGAGTCGAGCCATGCCATAGCTTCTTCTACGGTCAGATAGGATTCTTTTACTGCGGCAGAGACTTTGAATTCAGTAGAAGCAGAAGCCGTGAAAAAGAGAAAGAGAGCTGCCAGCAAAAGAAAGGTTTTCTGAAAAGATTTTTTCATTTTTACCTCCGTTACAGATGTGCGTTATGTTTAATCTCTTACTATATTTCGAAAATCTTAAAAAATCCACTTAATTATAATGTAATCACGGAAAAAAGTAAAGGTCAAAGATATCTAAACTTTGAGAGTAAAACAGAGGTAAACTATGTAAAAGGAATAAAAAACTCCGTAGTTTTCCGAATGTCAGCGGATAAAAATAAAGGCTTTTACAGATATGATATGAAAAAGACGCACCCGGAAGGATGCGTCTTTTGTTGCAGAATTTGCACTTTACCGTCAGAGTTTTATTTGGACTTTACATTTTTTACTGTCCATACTCCGTAGTATGTTTTGGAGCCTATCTTCTGGTATGCACGTACTCTTACGTAGTACTTTTTGCCCTTAGTGAGTTTTTTGATGGTTGTCTTTTTGGTTTTTGCTTTTTTGATGGTAACAGTCTTTGTAGTTTTCTTGGAGAACTTCTTAGAGGTGGAGTACTGTACCTCATATCCTGTTACACCGCTGACTGCGTTCCATGAAGCTGTAATCTGCTTCTTGCCTGCCTTAAGCTTAAGAGAGGTGCTTGCGGGAACCATTTTAACGGTGAGGACAGAGCTGTATGAACCTGCACCGCCTGTAACGATTGCTCTTACCTTGTATTTGTAGGTGGAGCCGGCCTTAAGCTTTTTAACTGTAAGTGAATTGGAAGCTGTGGTCTTTACTTTGATCCACTTCTTACCCTTCTGCTGGTATACCTCGTATTTTTCTGCTCCCTTTACCTTGTTCCAGCTGAGAGCTGCTGATGCTGATTTGGCGAGAGTTATCTTCTTTGTCTTGAGACCTGAAATCTTGCCGAGCTTAAGCTTTGCGACAGT
Organism: Acutalibacteraceae bacterium; assembly: GCA_045637365.1. Lineage (GTDB taxonomy): Bacteria > Bacillota > Clostridia > Oscillospirales > Acutalibacteraceae > UBA6857. The sequence continues at coordinate 13,468 of JAZTZH010000074.1, read as the reverse complement.
GGTCTGAGCCTTGATAATCTTACCGCATACTGAGCATTTTGAACCGTCGGTTTTACCTGCTGCTTTATATGTGGCAGGTGTGCCCTTGATGACAACGGGAGTGTGTTTTCCTGTAGCGGGGATTGCTTTGGTGTAGGATGAACCGCAGGAGCACTTGTAGAGCATAGTGCCTGCTGCTGCACAGGTTGCAGCCTTGGTTACTGATGCGGTGTATTTGTGACCTGTAGCCGGGATTTCCTTGTAGGTGGTGTAGTCACAGAACTTACAGGTTACATATGCTGCCCAGCCCTTAGCTGTACAGGTAGGAGCTTTGGCTTCGTGGTTTATGTATCTGTGTCCGCAGTCACCGATAGTTACGGGAACTGTGCAGGTCTTACCACTGAATTCGACAGTGAAGTAGTTATGCTTGCCACCCTTTACCCAGGGATGATTGCTCTGGTTATCGTATGTATTGAGATAGCGGATACGCATATTTCCGCAATAGAAATCACCATAATCTTCATTATAAACAGCATTGATAACCGTTCCGTCGGTAAGCTTCACTGTTAATTTGTCGCCTTCATTGAATGAGGGGATATAGTAACAGAAATGTTTTTTGTAGAAATGTTCACCTGTGTTCTCATCGGGTTCCATTAAGTAATTGTAATATCCTTCAGAGCTTTTTTCACCCAGAACATATTCGTTTGCAGGTGTGAAGGAAATATCCTCTACATCAGACTTCCTTACTGTTACGGGAACCTTTACCTCATATGATCTGAATACTAAATAGAAATAGTTGTGTTCACCGCCGGGAGCCCAGTGGTTTTCGTACTGTTCGCTTTCTGTATCGGCATAATATTTTTTGCCTGATGATGAAATGAAGCGGTTTTCATCGGAATCGTACACATATTTTTCCGAAGTTCCGTCTGTATAAGAAACGTTAATTGTGTCACCGGTTACGAATCGGGGAAGATAGTAATAGTAATACTTTTCTTCGTACCAGTTACCGACTTCATCCTCGATTTCATTCCACTCATAATAACCGGAAGAAACATTTTCTATTAATTCGTATTCTGACACCGGTGTGAATGAAACGGATTTGATATTGTTAGGGATTACATTTACCTTGCATTCCGTCGTAAGTGTACCGAAGGTTATGGTATAGGTGTGTTCACTTCCGGTTGTCCAGTGATTTTCGAACTGATTATCTCTTACGGAAACGTGAACATACTCACCCTGCGGAGAAATGAAATAATAATTGTAAGGATCAAATGTATATTCTGTCTTCGTTCCGTCAGTCTTTTCAGCAATTATTTTATCTCCGATTTCGAAAGCGGGTTCGTAGTAATAGTAGAATTCCTTTTCACATTCGTCACAGTATTCGTAATAGCCGTCAGAAATGCCTTCGATCAGTGTTTTTTTGCTGACGGGCACATAGGTGAAGGATACATAGGGGTTAGGAAGGACTTCTACGGGGATTTCAGCGGTTTTTCCTCCGATTGTGATGTAAAGGAAATTATGTTCGCCGCCGGGCATCCAGTGATTTATTTCCTGATTATTGTAATAGCTGTAATTAGCGACTACTCCTTTTTCGTTGATGAAGCCATGGTAGTTATATTCGTCGTATTCATCGTATATTACGGAGTAGGTATAAATCTCTTTGGTTCCGTTATTCTTCTCTACAATGAGCTTACTGCCTAAGGGGATAGAAGGATTGTAGTAGTAATAGAAACCGTTTTCATTGTAGCCTCTTGAAATATATTCGATGACTGAGAATTTTTCTGTGCTTTCGAAGGAAACGGATTTTACATCGCTGGGCTGTATTGTAACGGGAATATCGATTTCGAAGATATTGTAATATTCATCCTCGTCATAATCATAAGCTTCACTGTAAATGGTGAAATAGTTGTATTCACCGCCGGGTTTCCACGGATGTTCATATTGTTCGCTCTGACGGTATACAGTAAATTTTTCACCTGATGCACTTTCGAATATACGGTCACCCTCATCACCGCGGTAATAATAATCCTTTGTAGTGCCGTCACTGTATTTTGCAATGATTTTATCGCCTTCTGAAAACTCGGGCAGATAATAATAGTAGTATAACTCCTGATATGCGTTGCCGTTTTCGTCTTCGCAATAACGTGTTTCGTAGTAGCCTTCAGATGTGCCCTCTGTAAGTACGATTTCCTTAGCGGGAACGAATGAGTATTCTGCTGAAGAAGCATCAGGCAAATCTCCGGCAATAACAGTCAGCGGAACACGTGTTTCTTGACTTGCATAGATAATATTAAAGAAATTGTATTCACCGCCGGGTACCCAGGGATTTGCATACTGATCGTGGTTTACGTCCACATAAATACCGGTTCCGTTCTTATCAAAGAACAGATTGCTGTGATCTTCTTTACTGCTGTATACGTATTCGGTGCTGCTTCCGTCAGTTCTTTTTACGGTAATTTTATCTCCGTCTCTGAATCTGATATAGTAGTAATAAAATTCATTGTCATCATTATCGTAGTCATAGTCACCGTCAGAGATGCCCTCGTATAAGATAAAATCCATTACGGGAGTGAAGGAAACGGAAACTACGGGATTAGGCTTGATTGTTACGGGAACAGCGTACTTCAGTCCTGCATAGGTTACGGTGAAGTAGTTATGAGAACCGCCTACTGTCCAGTGATTAGTGTACTGATCAGAGGTTTTTTCGAGATCGATCATTTCGCCGTTGCCGGCTACAAAGCCGCCTTCTTCATAGTTAGCCATACTGTCATAGATGAAGTTTTTCACTGAACCGTCCTTGTAGTTTACGGTTAATGTGTCTCCGTTATTGAAGGAACCGAGATAATATTCAAAGAAAACCTCTTCCTTCCATTCGTCAGCAGCTTCATCGTAATAGCCGTGTGTTTCGTATTCGCCGTCAGAGATACCCTCGGTGTAAATGTAGGGCTTAGCAGCTTTGAAGGAAATGGATTTTACGGGGTTAGGAAGAATCTTTACGGTAAGAGAGCAGGTCTGCTCTTCGTATACCAGAGTGAGAGTCTGAGTGTCTCCGGGCATCCATGGATCAGCATACTGATCTGCGTAATATGAAAGCTCAGCCAGCATTCCGTTTTCGTCTGCGAAATAACCTTCATATTCATCGAAAACATAAACTGTTTCTGTTCCGTCTGCTTCGGTTACTAAAAGCTTGTCACCGTTTCTGAAGGTGATGTTATCATAACGGTAAAAGGTTTCGGAGACATAATCACCTATAGTTTCATCATAGTAAGACATGGTTTCATAGTAGCCGTTTGAAATACCTTCGGTAAGCACGAATTCGCTTACAGGCTCGAAGGCGATAGCTTTTGCACCGGCTTTTACTGAGAAGCTGTATTCACCTGCTCTGTTATTGTAGCATTTGGCCGTAATATAATAGGTTGCACCTGCTTTTAAATGCTCGTTGACAAGGAAATTGTTTCCGGCACCGTTATCGTCGTCACTTGCGATTTCTCTCCAGCTTCTGTCGCACAGGCTGATATAGGGGTCGCCGGAGTTTTTGAATGAATGGAAGGTGTAAACTCCGCTTTCTTCAGGGATAAATCTGAAGCAGGCGAATTCACCGCTGTTGATATCGACATTCTTGATGTCACCTAAAAAGAGGTCTTCGATGACGACATTACCGTCTGTTACCAGACCGTCATCGCCGTCAGTCGAAGCAGGCAGTACACTGCCGTCACTGACGAGTCCTTCTGTGGCAAAAACACTCACTGTTCCGCTGAAGGTGCTCATAAGCATAAGCATCGTCATAAGGAAACAGAGCGCTTTTTTCATAATAATGGTTCTGTTGCTGTTCTGTTTCTGGTTTTCGAGTTCCATAATACTCCTCCTTATTTTTATTTGCTGTCATTATTTACAGGCTATGAAATCATTATAGCACTAACATATATATTGTCAATAAAAAATTCTTTTTTTTGCTGCGTTTTATGTGAAGTGTAACTATGGTAAGAATGTTTGTTTTTTTCTCTTGACTTTTATCCTCCGAAGTGATACAATACCAACATATTGTTTCGCTTTAAAGCTTTAAAACTTAAAAGAACAAAAGTGAAACGGATTTTTTTCGTGTTTTAGCACTAAAAACTTTAATATAATAAAGCTTTATTCTAAAACAGAAAAAATATTTTTGTGAAATTATGTATAATGCTTTGAAATGCGGTTTTATCCGTCATTCAGGAAAGGAATTATAAATGAAAAATCAGATCTGGAACAAAGAAATGGAATGTATGCCTCGTAAGGAGCTGGAGGCACTTCAGTTAGAAAGACTTAAGGCTCTCGTGGATTACTGCGATAAAAACGTAAAATTTTACCACGACCGTTTCGAAAAGGCAGGCATCACTGCAGATAAAATCAAATGTCTTTCGGATATTCAGTATATTCCCTACACCACGAAGGCTGACCTTCGTGACACCTATCCATTCGGTATGCTCAGCGTGCCGCAGAAGAAAATCGTACGTGTTCACGCTTCCTCAGGTACTACGGGTAACCCTACAGTAGTTGCTTACACCAGAGAGGATATGGATAACTGGAGCGAGCAGGTGGCACGAGTAGCCTATGCCGCAGGTGCCAATGAGGACAGTATGGTGCAGATATGCTTCGGCTACGGTATGTTTACCGGTGCATTAGGACTTCACTACGGTCTGGAGAAAATCGGTGCCACAGTAGTTCCCACCTCATCGGGTAACACAGAAAAGCAGCTTAAGTTTATGAGAGATTTCGGCACGGACACCATCGTTGCCACACCCTCCTATGCTCTTTATCTTGCCGAAAGCGCCAGAGAAAGAGGAATAGAGTTCCCTCTCGATAATTATAAGCTCCGTCTCGGTCTTTTAGGCAGTGAGGGATGCACTCCCGAAATGAGAAAGCAGATAGAGGAAAGCTGGGGTAACGGCTTCTTCTGTACCGATAACTACGGTATGAGCGAGCTTAACGGTCCCGGTATGTCAGGTGAATGTATTTACCGTGACGGCTTACATATAGCAGAGGACCACTTCCTGTGCGAAACCATCGACTCTCAGACAGGCGATGTTCTCGAAAAGGGTGAGACAGGTGAGCTTGTGGTTACCAACCTTACCAAGAGAGGTCTTCCCATTCTCCGTTACAGAACGAGAGACATTACAAAGATTAATTACGAAACCTGTCAGTGCGGAAGAACCAGTGCGAGAATGAGCAAGATTATCGGCAGAAGTGACGATATGCTTAAGATACGCGGAGTTAATGTCTTCCCCTCACAGATAGAATCCGCTCTTATCGGTATCAATTCTATCAGCCCCCACTATCAGCTGGTGGTAAGAAGAGAAGGCTTCTCCGATACTCTCGAGGTAAGAGTAGAGCTTATCGACGCTTCACTTCTGGAAATCTACGGCGAACTGGAAAAGCTCCGCAGAACCATCCACGACAGAATCAAGGCTATTCTCGGCATCGAAATTAAGGTTAATCTGGTAGAACCCAAAACAATCGAAAGATTTACCGGTAAAGCACAGAGAGTGCTTGATCTCAGAAATAAATAATTCGGAATGCGGAATTCGGAATGCGGAATCGCGACAAGGATTTCGTGAAACAAGAAATGATATTCCGCCGGATTAACTGAGTTATTGTGGTGAGAGATGAGTCCGTCTCTACGAAAATCATATATTTGTACTGTTAAGGCTTTGACGGTATAAAGGTAAATTGATAAAACATCTTTACACGGATACAATCGGAGCAAAGCGACCTGCAATTCCGCATTTCGCATTCCGCATTCCGCATTGATATAACAAAGGAGTTTATAAAATGAGTAAAATACTTATGCTCGGTAACGAAGCCGTAGCACGAGGTCTCTGGGAAGCGGGAGTAAATGTTATTTCCTCCTATCCCGGTACACCCAGTACGGAAATTACCGAATTCGCATCAAAATATGACGATATGTATTCAGAATGGGCACCCAATGAAAAGGTAGCCTTCGAGGTAGCCTTCGGTGCATCTATGGGCGGTGCCAGAGCTTTCTGTGCCATGAAGCACGTAGGTCTTAACGTGGCTGCCGACCCTCTTTACACAGCAAGCTATATCGGTGCTACAGGCGGTATGGTCTGTGCAGTGGCAGACGACCCGGGTATGCACTCTTCACAGAATGAGCAGGATTCCCGTCACCACGCCATCGCATCAAAGACACCTATGCTCGAGCCTTCGGATTCAGCCGAATGCCGTGACTTTGCAGTTATGGCCTATGAGCTTTCCGAGCGCTTCGACACACCATTCCTTCTCCGTCTTTCCACCCGTGTTTCACACGCACGTTCTATTGTTGAACTCAGTGAAAGAAAGGATGTTCCCGTAAAGGAATACAAAAAAGATGTTATGAAGCGTGTAATGATGCCCGCTATGGCTCGTCCTGCTCACGAAAGAGTGGAAAAGAGACTTGCCGAAATGGCAGAATTCGCTAACAGAGAAGCAGTGGAAATGGGCATCAACACTATAGAAATGAATGACACCGGAATCGGTATCATCTGCTCAGGCACTTCTTATACATACGCTCACGAGGCTATGGGAGACAAGGCAAGCTATCTTAAGCTCGGTATGGTTAATCCTCTTCCCACCTCTCTTATCACAGATTTTGCTTCGAAGGTAGACGAGGTTATCGTTATCGAGGAGCTTGATCCTATTATTGAAACACACTGTATCAGACTCGGTGTGAAGGTAACGGGTAAAGAAAAATTCTCCGTTCTCGGTGAATTTTCACATAAGACAGTAGAAACTGCACTTACGGACATTCAGAAGGATTTCATTTCTCTCGACGATGTTATTCCTGCACGTCCTCCCGTACTCTGTGCAGGCTGTCCCCACAGAGGTCTCTACTATGCTCTCAAGGGTATGGGCCTTTATGTCAGCGGTGACATCGGCTGCTACACCCTCGGCTCACAGGCTCCTCTCGCTATGATGGACAGCTGTGTATGTATGGGTGCATCCATCAGCGGTCTTCACGGCTATAATCTCGCCAGAGGTGAGGAGGCTGCCGCTAAGAGTATTGCTGTTATCGGTGACTCCACCTTTATCCATTCGGGTATCACAGGTATCATCGACATCGCATATAATAAAGGCTTCTCCACTGTTATCGTTCTCGATAACTCTATCACGGGTATGACAGGACATCAGAATAACCCTGCCAACGGACTTACTATCAAGGGCGACCCGACAGTTTCCGTAAATCTCGAGGCTCTGGCTAAGGCTGTAGGCTTCGAAAATGTCAGAGTAGTTGATCCCTTCGATATCGAAAATACCAAGGCAGTAGTCAAGGAAGAGCTTGCAAAGAAGGCTCCCTCACTCATTATTTCCAGACGTCCCTGCGCTCTTCTCAAGACAGTCAAGCACTCTGCACCCGTAAAGGTTAACACTGACAAGTGTATCGGCTGCAAGGCATGTCTTAATGTAGGCTGTCCCGCTCTTTCATTTACTAAGAGAGAAAACGGTAAGCCTTTAGCCCTTATTGATAATACCCAGTGTGTCGGCTGCGGTGTATGTGCATCTGCATGTAAGTTCGGCGCTATAGAGAAAGGAGAATGAGACCGATGGCAGTTAAAAATATTCTTATCGTAGGTGTCGGAGGTCAGGGTACTCTTTTAGCCTCGAAGCTTATGGGTAAATGCTTCCTTCAGGAAGGCTACGATGTAAAGGTAAGTGAAGTCCACGGTATGAGCCAGAGAGGCGGAAGCGTGGTTACTTATGTAAGATACGGTGAGAAGGTTTATTCTCCCGTAATCGAAAAGGGCGAAGCAGACATCATCATTTCCTTCGAACAGCTCGAAAGTGCGAGATGGCTTCCCTGGCTGAAAAAGGACGGCGTTCTTATTTCCAGCACACAGAAAATCGATCCTATGCCCGTAATTATGGGTAAGGCTGAATATCCGGAAAATGTTCTCGGTAAAATCGCAGACAAGGGTGTCAGACTCGTCGCAGTTGATGCTCTTCAGAAGGCTCTCGAGGCAGGTACTGCCAGATGTGCCAACATCGTTCTTTTAGGTGCCGCCACCAAATATCTCGGCATCGACAAGGATTTGTGGATAGATATTATAAAGTCCACAGTACCGCCTAAGACAGTAGAGACTAATCTCAAAGCATTTGAGCTCGGATATAATGCTTGATTAAATGCAAAATGCTAAGTGCAGAATGCAAAATTAAGGGTCAGAACCCCTCCGTCACGGCAAAGCCGTGCCACCTCCCGCTTTCAGGGGAGGCTCTGCGACGTGGCACCCGTCGGTGCTGTTATATGTGTTCCGATTATATCCGTGTAAGGTTTCTGAAATAAAGAACTGATACACCGCCAAACAAAACGCAAACTAAAAAAATAAATTATAAAAATACTCTTTCTACTCTTCAGCACAATTACCTTTGCGGAAGAGAGATAAAAACTTAATCAATGTAAAAACGCGACCGCAATTCTGCATTTTGCATTTTGCATTTTGCATTTTGCATTTTCTTGCCATCGCAGAAAAACAACCGAAAGGATGACAAATAATGCCAATCTTCAACCCTGAAATCGAATGTGCCACCAGAGATTATCTGCGTGCACTTCAGTCAGCAAGACTCATCAAAATGGTGAAAAACGCCTATGAAAATGTACCTTTTTATAAGGCAAAATTTGACGAAATCGGTCTTAAGCCCGAAGATATTCACTCTATCGACGATATCGTGAAGCTTCCCTTTACCGTAAAGACAGACCTTCGTGATAATTATCCTTTCGGCCTTTTTGCAGTCCCCAAGGGTGATCTTGTCCGAATTCACGCTTCATCGGGTACTACAGGTAAGCCTACCGTAGTCGGCTATACACAGCACGACATCGATGTGTGGGCAGACGGTGCTGCCCGTGCTCTTTCTGCTGCCGGCGGTACAAATAATGACACCGTTCATGTTTCCTATGGCTACGGTCTTTTCACAGGCGGTTTAGGTCTTCACTACGGTGCTGAGAGATTAGGCGCTACAGCTCTTCCCGCTTCCACAGGTAACACCAGCAGACAGATTCAGATGCTTCAGGATTTCGAGTCCGACATCATCTGCTGTACTCCCTCCTATGCTATGTTCATCGGTGAAACTATCCGTGATATGGGCATCGACCCGAAATCTCTTCCTGTCCGTGCGGGTATCTTCGGTGCTGAGCCCTGGACAGAGGAAATGAGAAAGCAGATCGAAGAGCTTCTGGCTATCAAGGCTCACGATATTTACGGCCTTTCCGAAATCGCAGGTCCCGGTGTTGCTTACGAATGTGAATGTCAGAACGGTATGCACATCTGTGAGGACTACTTCTATCCCGAAGTCATCGACCCTGACACTCTCGAAGTACTTCCTGACGGAGAGTACGGCGAATTAGTCTTCACCTGTATCGGTAAGGAGGCTCTTCCTCTCGTAAGATACCGCACCCGTGACATCTGTGCGCTTACCAGAGAAAAATGTGCCTGCGGAAGAACTACCGTGAAAATGACCAAGCCCCGTGGCAGAAGCGACGATATGCTCATTATCCGTGGCGTAAATGTCTTCCCCTCACAGGTTGAGCATGTGCTTCTTTCTCTCAATATGGCACCCAACTATCTTATTATCGTTGACAGAAAGAATAATCTTGACCTGATGGAAGTGCAGGTGGAAATGGCTCCCGATATGTTCAGCGATACCGTCAAGGGTATCGAAAGCGAAGAAAAGAGAATCGAAGCCGCTCTCCAGTCCACTCTTAACATCCACGCCAAGGTTCGTCTTATGGCTCCCGGCTCTCTTCCCAGAAGCGAAGGTAAAGCCAAAAGAGTTATTGACAACCGCAAACTTTGATAATATAATTGAATCATAAATTATAAGAAAAGGAGAAAACTTATGATTATTAAACAGCTTTCCATTTTCGTAGAAAACAAAAGAGGCAGACTCGCTGAAATTACCAAGGCTATCGCAGCGGCAGATGTGGACATCCGTGCTCTTTCCATCGCTGACACCACTGATTTCGGTATTCTCCGCCTTATCGTAAATAAACCTGATGCGGCTGCGGCAGCTCTGAAGGAAAAGGGTATCACCGTTTCCGTTACCAATGTTATCGCTGTAGGCATCGATGATGTTCCCGGTGCTTTCTCCGTGCCTATGCAGATTTTAGCCGATAATGAAATCGATGTAGAGTATATGTACGCCTTCATCACCCGTAAGAGCGAAAAGGCTTATGTTATCTTGCGTGTAGCTGATAACGATGCAGCGGCAAAGGTGCTTGCCGATAAGGGCGTGGAAATCCTTACAGAAGAACAGTTTAATGAGCTTATGTGCTGACAAAAAGGGACTGCTATGTGCGGTCCCTTTTTTTAATTCGGAATTCGGAATTCGGAATTGTGGGTCACTTCGTTCCGAATATATTCGTGTAAGGTTATTCTATGAAATTACATTTACACCGCCGAATTAAAGAACTAATTATAAATTACTCTTTGCTTTTTACCGTACACTTCTCTTTGCGGGGAAAACTTAAATATTGTACCGCTGTAAATTTGTGACCTTCAATTTCGCATTTCGCATTCCGAATTAAAATATAAGGAGAAATCTTATGACTAAAACAATCGTATCAATAAACAATCAGATAACCACCGGTGACGGTATTTTCAAAGGCTGGGGCACCAGTCTCTGCTGGTGGGCAAACCGTGTGGGCGGCAGTGAAAAGCTCATAAAGGATGCCGCCGACCTTTTTTTCGACAAGGAGAAGGGTCTGGGTCTTAATATAATGCGCTACAATATCGGCGGAGGAGATGACCCGACTCACACTCACATCGAGCGTACCGACTCTATGATGCCCGGTTTTCTGGAAAAGGACGTAGAGACAGGGGAGCTCAGATGGAATTATGATGCTGACAAAAGACAGCTGGATGTTCTTGATGCCTGCTATAAGGCGTCGGGTGAGGATGCTTATGTAGAGGCTTTTTCTAATTCACCGCCGTATTTTATGACCGTCAGCGGATGCTCCTCGGGTCACAGAAACCCAGTCTGTAATAACCTTCGTCGGGATTGCAACGAGGATTTCGCAGAATATCTCGCTCATGTTACCGATTACATACAGAGAGAAAAGGGCATAAAAATAAGCTCTCTTGCTCCGATGAATGAGCCGTATACAAACTACTGGTATAAAAACAGTCCTAAGCAAGAGGGATGTCACGTCTCACCGGGTAAAAGACAGAGTGAGCTTCTCGTCGCAGTTAAAAAGGCGATGCGGAAATATAATCTTGACTCTACTGACCTTACTGCAAGTGATGAAACCAACGCTGACCGTGCCGCTAAGGCCTTCTCAGCACTGACAGGGGAAGCGCTTAGCGTAATCGACCGTGTCAGCACCCATACCTACGAAAGAGCCACACCGAAAATCGGTGAGCTTTGCCGCAAGACAGGACTCGACCTGTGGATGACGGAAACGGACTGGTCATCGGAAAGCGGTGAAAATGCAGGTGAGATGGCTCCCGCCCTGTGGCTTGCTGAAAAGATAATCGAGGATATGTATATTCTTAAACCTTCCGCCTGGGTTATATGGCAGATAGTAGCGAGCTATATTTCCCGTGACGGTTATCTCGGAAGAAAGGATATGCCCTCTATGTTTGACACGGAGAAGGGCTTCTGGGGCTGTTCCGTGGCTGAAATAGACAGGGAAGAATATATTCTCACTCAGAAGTATTACGCCTTCGGTCAGTTTTCACGGTACATCAGACCGGGAATGAGAGTCATCCTTACGGACAAGCGTTCCCTCTGCGCCTATGACGAAAAGGAAGGAAAACTCGTCATCACAGCCGTAAACCCGAAGAAAAATGATGAGGAAAGAGAGTTCGCTTTCAACGGCTTACCTGCATTTGATTCGGTCAAGGCTGTACGAACTTCGGGGGATGTAAAGACAGGTGAGCACTGGACAGAGGTTTCCTGCTGCACCTTCGGAGAAAATGGCATTACTGCTATGCTTAAAGGAAACAGCATAACTACCTTTATCTTGACAAAATAAGCACGAAATAATATAATACACAAAAACATAAAAAAGGAATGATTTCTATGTTAGAACAGCTTAAAAAGGAAGTTCTTGAGGCTAATTTAAGCCTCCCTGCCTACGGTCTGGTTACCTTTACATGGGGGAATGTCAGCGGTATAGACAGAGAAAAGGGACTCATCGTTATAAAGCCCAGCGGTGTGGAATATGATGTTATGACTGCTGAGGATATGGTAGTGGTAGATCTCGAGGGTAATGTGGTAGAAGGAAAGCTTAATCCCTCCTCCGATACACCTACTCACATAGAGCTTTATAAGGCTTTTCCGAAGATAGGCGGTGTTATTCATACTCACTCCGCCTGGGCTACCTCCTGGGCACAGGCAGGAAGAAGCATACCCGCCTACGGCACTACCCATGCGGATTATTTCTACGGAGCGATTCCCTGTACCCGTCAGCTCACACCCGAAGAGGTGGAAAGAGCTTACGAAAAGGAAACAGGTACTGTTATTATTGAGGCCTTTGAAGGAATAGATCCTATGGCTGTTCCCGGCGTAGTTGTTTATAAGCACGGTCCCTTTGCCTGGGGAAAAAATCCCAAGGAAGCCGTACATAATGCAGTAGTTATGGAGACGGTGGCAAATATGGCTTATCACGCTGAGATGATAAGCGGTGAAAGAAAGCCTATCGAGCAGTATCTTCTCGATAAGCACTATATGAGAAAGCACGGTCCGAATGCTTATTACGGACAGAAATAAGTTTAATCTGAGGATTCATCCGTTAAATGAATATTTATAGCAATCACCCTTTGCGGTGGTTGCTTTTTGTTTCGGGAAAAATGCTGCTCGTTATCGATCGAGCTGCATCGTCACCGAAGCACTCTCGGTGGGAGAAGAAGCGAGATGTGAAACAGGAATGTGTATTTTTATAATTTTCGTTTCAATGAAACAGTTAATCAACATCCGCTCGAGCCGCGGAGGCTTTTACTTTGGCACAGGCGAGCGCCAAAGTAAACAAAGCGCCCATTTTTCGGTGGAACCAATCCGAACACGATAACGGAAGAAGAGATTGCTTTCTTTCACAGCTCACCCTTAGTCTGCCGTTAATTAAGAAACAGCCTTTCGAAACTACCGTTATCTATAGTTCTATGTTCAGTCTCACCGAAAGAGTGAGCGTACAGAGTTCTTTTACTGAAGCAGTACAGGAAAATCGCTGCCATAGCTCCCTCAACGCACAGATATTTTGTCTACCCTGTGGTGTCTGACGTCACCACACGCTTCGTCTCCTTAAGTACCGTCAGTCCGACAGTCGCTTCCCGCTCGGTCATCTTTTCAGATGAGTTCTACGGTCAGTGATCCTTTAAACTTACACCAACATAAAAGTAATAGGGGTTAGTGAAAACCTTTCAGCATAGATAAAATCTGACCAGTTGTCTGCACACCTGCCACGGTGTGCCCCCTTGCAGAGCGTTTCGTAAGGAGGTACTGAAAGATGAAAAAGCAGAAACACTGC
>JAZTZH010000073.1:0-22661 GCA_045637365.1 Acutalibacteraceae bacterium | reverse complement strand
ACCGCCGGAAAGGTTGGTTTCAGCCATATTTTCACTGCCGGTACCGAGAGACGGGTCTTTGTAGATGTTTGTTCTGCCCTTGACGTAAATAACAGGGGTGACACCGCAGTTGCATTTGTAACCATCTGCTGCAAAAACTGTTAAGCATAAGGAAGTGGTGCTTACAAGCATAATTACGGTAAGTAATAATGCAAATGATTTTCTGAGTGTTCTTTTCATTGTTTCATCCTCCTGATAAAAATATATAAACCGTTAAGATTCGAAGATACTCCGAGCCTAAACTATTAACTACAAATATATTATATCAATATATAATTAATTTGTAAATAGAGAATTTCATATTTAAGAACCAGATATTTTACTCGCCAGGTACACTTCATTGCGTAAGCACTTCATTTGCCGCAAGGCAACTTCATTCGTTTATATCCGCAAAATGAAGTACGGCTTGACAGCCGTAATGAAGTCAGCGTCATAAATGCCGCTGAATGAAGTTATGTCCTGCGGACATAAATGAAAAATCCAAGTCCGAAGACTTGGATTTTTGTGTTTATAGCTCAAAATAGCAACAAAGTTGATAAATTGGAGTTTATCTGTATTCGTCTTTAAGTGTTAAAATATTTTCTTCAATTCTTTTTATTATTATTTTAAATTCTTCATCTGATTTTCCCGTGGGGTCTTCTAATCCCCAATTATCATCAAAAGGTTTTCCTATAAAAGGACATTCTACATTACAGCCCATTGAAATTGCTATATCGGGATTTGGAATATCCGTAATCAACTTTGAATACTGCGTTTTCTCCATATCAATGTCATAAAGTTCTTTCATAATTCTGACTGCATCTTGATTGATTTGGAATTTGGTTTCAGTTCCGGCAGAATAGAATTCAAATACATCTGATGCTAAATGTTTTCCCAATGCTTCTGCAATTTGACTGCGGCACGAATTATGAACACAAATAAAGGCTACCTTTTTCTTTGCATTTTTATGGAACGGACACTCTTCTTTTATGCACTGGTTATTCATATGAGAACGAGAACAAGTTACTTGATTAAGTTCCATATTAACACATAGCTTCTCACTTGTGAATTTGACCGCTTCAATAATGGCAAGATAAGAATCTCTCTTGCAACAACGAGGGCCACCATTTTTTCCTATTGCTTCCAATGCTCTTGCTGTCATTTGATTGGAAAGACCCCAAGCCTCTTTTGCCAATGGTGTTGATTTTAATACAATAGAAACATACATACCCGTGCTAACGCCTGCACCACAAGCTCCCCAAAATCCGCAAGCACCACCAGGCACTTGTTTTGCTCTTTTCTGCATTTCATAAAGAGAGGATTTTAAATCTATATTTCCTCCTGCATTTTTGTAAGAGGTTAAAAGAGCAAAGCCAACCATAGTGTGATGTTCGGGACCGTGCATATGACAGGATGGGATAGACATCATTTCTTCCATAATCCCGATAGGATTTTTGGACTTACTGTTAAGGCATATCAAAAAAATTTCGTCCATTTCGTTTGTATGACATTCATCACAAACGAAATGACCTCTTGTACACCTTGTCTTGCTATTTTGCTTTTTATGACAAAGTTCACATTCCATTACTTTATCAGCATCAAGATATTCTAACGGTGCTTTGCAAATCAAGCATTCTACATTCATTCAAATTACCTCGTCAAAATCTTACTTGTCGAGATGATTATATCACACATATTATTGAATTGCAATTCTACTAATTTCGTAAATTCCGTTTACCCGAAGGGCAACTAAATCAATGCGTAGCCTTGTATATCATCAATTCCGCAGGAATTGCATATCATCAACTTCGCAAGAAGTTGCATATCATCAAGCCGACAGAATACACACCTTCGGTGTGATGAGATACAACAACGGCGTTGCCGTTGTTGATGATATACACGCTGGCGCGTGATGATATACCAAGCCTGTCGGCTTGGATAAAAAAATCCTGTTCCGAAGAACAGGATTTTTTTGGCAGGGATGGCAGGATTCGAACCTACGAATGCAACAGTCAAAGTGTTGTGTCTTACCGCTTGACGACATCCCTATAAATAAAAAATGGGGTGGATAATCGGAGTCGAACCGACGACCTCCAGGGCCACAACCTGGCGCTCTAACCAACTGAGCTATATCCACCACTTACTGGCGCGCTTGAAGGGGCTCGAACCCCTGACCTACTGCTTAGAAGGCAGTTGCTCTATCCAACTGAGCTACAAGCGCATATTCAATTAAGTTGCTGAAAAAATGGAGCGGGTGATGGGAATCGAACCCACACGACCAGCTTGGAAGGCTGGGATTCTACCATTGAACTACACCCGCAAACCGATGCAACGTTGACTATTATATACAATCAACGCTGCATTGTCAAGTGTTTTTTGAAAATTAAATGAATTTTTTCACTCAGATATGTGAGAGTGATATCTTGCCATCCTTAACCTCTGCAGCAATAGCGCTGACAGGAGAATCTGCATTATCTATGATAATATCTGCGATGCTGTCCTCTATCTCTTTACGGATAAGATTACGTAAATCTCTGGCACCTCTTGATCCGCCTTCGGATTTTTCTGCAAGATAATCATTTACATCAGCGGTCCACTTAAAGTCAATAGCCTTTTCTTTAAGTGAATCTTTAAGTTCGCTGAGAAGAAGATCTGAAATTTTCTTATAATCCTCTAAAGTAAGCGAATTGAATACAGCCACCTCATCTACTCTGCCGATGAATTCAGGACGAAGAAAATCAGAAAGAGCCTTCATCACCTTTTCTCGGGTGGCCTCACCCTTATCCTTACCGAAGCCGATAGAACCGCCCTTTTTCTCACTGCCGGCATTTGAGGTCATAATGATAACCGTGTTTTCGAAGTTAACGGTTCTGCCCTGTGCATCAGTAATTCTGCCTTCGTCAAGAATCTGAAGAAGGATGTTCATTACATCGGGATGTGCCTTTTCTATTTCATCAAAGAGAATAACACTGTAAGGCTTTCTTCTGACCTTTTCAGTAAGCTGTCCTGCCTCGTCATAACCTACATAACCCGGAGGTGAGCCGATAATACGGGAAACACTGTGCTTTTCCATAAACTCACTCATATCAAGTCTGATAAGTGTTTCAGGAGTAGAGAAAAGCTCTGTAGAAAGCTGTTTAACGAGTTCTGTCTTGCCCACGCCTGTAGGACCTACGAAGATAAAGGAGGCAGGTCTGCGACGGGGACTAATCTGTACTCTGTTGCGCTTGATAGCGGCAGCGACTGCTTTTATAGCATCATCCTGACCGATAACCTTACTTCTGAGCTTACTCTCAAGACCCGAAAGCTTCTTAAGGTCACTTTCGATTATCTTAGAGGAAGGAACACCTGTCCACAGTTCGATAACCTTAGCTATGTCTGTTTCAGTAACCGCATTATCGTTAGCAGCATCGGTAAGAGAAGACATATCACTCTCGCACTTTACGATTTCTGCTTTGATTTTAGCTATAGCTTCATAATCCATAGCCTCGGAATCATTCATAAGGTCTTCTTCGTCTTCTTTAAGCTCTGTGAGCTTTCTTTCACTGATTTCCAGGTCACTGATTGCCTTATTGCGAAGATTAGCACAAGTACAAGCCTCATCTAACAGATCGATAGCCTTGTCGGGAAGGAAACGGTCTGTGATGTATCTTTCCGAAAGAACTACTGCTTTCTTTACAAGTTCATCGGAAATTCTTACTCTGTGATAGCCTTCATAGTATTTTTTGATACCCAAAAGAATAGCCGTAGCATCCTCGATGGAGGGTTCCTCGATTTTAACAGGCTGGAAACGTCTCTCAAGAGCAGCATCCTTTTCGATGTTTTTTCTGTATTCGGTGAAGGTGGTAGCACCAACTACCTGAATTTCACCTCTGGAAAGTGCAGGCTTAAGAATGTTAGCAGCATTCATCGAGCCTTCGGCGTCACCTGTTCCTACGAGATTATGAACCTCGTCGATGAAAAGAATAATGTTACCGTTATACTTTACCTCGTCGACAAGATTTTTAATACGGCTTTCAAACTGACCTCTGAACTGTGTACCTGCCACGAGTGCAGTAAGGTCTAAAAGATGAATTTCCTTATCAGCAAGCTTAGCAGGAACCTTACCCTCAGCGATTTTCTGTGCGAGAGCTTCAGCTATAGCAGTTTTGCCTACACCGGGCTCACCGATAAGACAGGGATTATTCTTAGAGCGTCTGCAGAGAATCTGCACAACTCTTTCGATTTCCTTATCTCTTCCTATGATATTGTCTATTTTTCCGCTCTTTGCTTTTTCAGTAAGGTCGGTACAGTAGAGAGAAAGGAACTTACGCTTTTTCTCCTTGTGTCTGTTTCTCTTTTTTCCTGTCCCCTTCTGCTCGGCGGGAGCAGGTGCAGATTTAGGAAGATTTTCCCCATCATTTTTCACGGTAAGACTGTTTGCGAGGTCACCGAAAAGACCCTGCATAAAGGGCATCGTCGGAGATCCGCCTGCTTCGAAGCCACCGTCTTCATCTGTGTCGGGGAACATACTCGAAAACTGCTCACTGATGGAATCTACATCTTCTTCGGTAATACCCATGCTCTCCATCATCTGTTTGATAGGTCCGATGTTCATTTCCATAGCACAGTTAAGACAAAGACCTTCGGGTACGGTTTTACCGTCAATAATTTTAGAAATAAATATGACTGCAGGACGCTTTTTACATCTGCTGCATGTAACCTTTTTCATTTATAAATGCCATAAGACTGTAGGGACAGTCTATCCTTTCTTGAGTATTTGCCTTGATTATGCTTTGTTTTCTTTTGAAAATCTTTCCTTGAACTGTCTGAAGGTTTCAGGCATATAGCTTGCGAAAGCAACGATAGTCATAACAGCACAGATGACGATAATTGCACCTGTTATAAAATTAGGAAGAATAAAATACTGACTGAATGCGCCTACCTCGGGACCGAAGAGAAGGATAACTACCATACCGGTGTAGAAGCAGAGAGTTGCTATCTTGCCGTAAATTTCGGCAGCGCCGGGTCTGATACCGAAAAGAAGCATAACGAGACCGCCGATGAGCATAATAGCTTCCTTAGCAAGGAAAACAATGAAAACATAACCGAAAGCCTTCATAAAAGGATCTGTAGCGTTATGGAATTCGATAAGAAGTATAACTGCTATAGTAATCTGCTGAACCTTATCAGCTACGGGGTCAAGAATTTTTCCGAGTGCACTTACCTGATTGAATTTTCTGGCGATCTGACCGTCAAAGGTATCTGTAAGAGCAGAAATAGCAAGAATAGCAACCGCTGCAATCTTCATATCATTTATGAAAAGATATGCAATTACAGGAGTAAGTATAATTCGTGTAAGTGATAAGAAATTAGGAATAGTCAAGCTGCCTTTAAATAAATCTTTCATTTTATTTTACCTCACTTTTATTATTTTAATACTGCGCCGCTGAGAGACGACATAAGATTCTGTACTGCCGAAACGATTACAGAATTATTTACAGTTTCAATTATTGCTTCATTTCCGATAAAGCTTACCACCGTACCAATGAGCATAGAAACGATAACTGCCGTAAGAAGACCTCTGAGAACACCGATAACTATTCCGAGACCTTTATTGAGACTCTTGACCACAGGAAGCTTTTTAATAATGAAGTCGAGAAGTCTTACCACTATCTTTAGACCGATAGTAAAGACTACGGCGAGAATTACGAAGAGCACGAACTGAATAACGGCAGTTCCTACGGGAGCAATAATATTTTCCATAATATTGTCCACCAGATTGCCCTGTGCCAGCTCAGACGATGAAACCTTTTCGAGTATCGCCTGCTTATCGATACCGATAAGATTCATTATTCCGCTGAAGGAATCGGGAATAGAATTTATGGCACTTTCCACCTGTGCACCGTAGTCTGTAGTACCTGCTGTACCGAGAGTGTTTGTAAGAGTAGCCTTTGCGGGCTCTTTGATGAACATATCGAAGCCCTGCGGTGCGAAGGATGAAGAAACTATTCTCGCCGCTAAAATAGAAACCAGAGTTCCGATGAGATCAAACAGGCTTCTGAAAAATCCTTTTTTATAGGAAACGAGGACTGAAATCAGAAAGACCGCAATAATAATTATATCAACTATGTATGTCATTAAATACCTCCTGGATAAGATTTTCTGCTATTGTATCACATTAAGTTTAAATTAACAATAGTATTATTAACTGTTTATATCAATATGACCTGTTGAATAGTAATACAACCTGCTTTTACAGATCACCATCCCTTCACCTGAGATTTCCTTGGTTCCGACCGCTTCGAAAGTGCCGTCGGCTGAGGATTCATATATTGCCGTATCAGTAAGAAGATAAACCTTTTTACCGCGGCAGATAACATCGACGATCTCTTCGTCGGTGAAACCTACATAAGTAATTTCGTTATTTTTATTATAAACTGTTATTTCATTAGTTCCGAATGAGCCAACCTTATCGGTAACCACTGCAGTATTTCCACTCTTGTCAGCTGAAAAATAAGTGATTTTAGAGGGATATAAAGCTGCCTCTTCAGTGATACCGCTGTTTCTGACACTGAAAACTACTCTGGAGTTATTACATGTAGCAATAGCCTTTCTGCCCATAAGTCTGACATCTACCACAGCATTATCTTTTACAGTCATTTCTTTTACACCACTCTCTGAATAGGTTTCGAGAAGGTAGAGTTTCGAATAGACGGTTCCATTTTCCGAGCCTATGGTACCGCAAAGAATCTCTCTGCTGTCCTCGGATAAATCGACACATACTCCATACTCCTCAGCACAGGCCCATATATAAAGAACCTTGCCCTTTTTATCCGTAAGAGATACACGGCAGGCTGAATCATCACTCTTTGTTACGAGAACGACATCGCCTCTATTATTGATTTTCGCTGTTATAATATGCTTTTTATTTTCAGTTTCGCCCTCATATATGACACCTTTTTCAGTGAAAATGAAATATTTCGATGAGGCTCTGTCATAAACCATTCCGTAATTTTCACTAACTGTCATTTCAGGATTGGTAAAGGTGAAAATATGATTGAATTTCACCGTTCCCCTGTCAGAAACACAGGTAAGAAGCTTTTTGCCGAGAACAAAAATGCGTGAAGAAAAAGACTCTACTCTTATTATGTCATTATTCGAAAAAGTAACGGGAAATCCCATTTCATTTTCGCTTACAGTAGACAAAAGCTCACTGTTTTCCGAGGAAACTGTATCATCAGAAATTACCTTGTCTGCCGAAAATACGAGTGCACCTAATATTATCAGCACCGCAGTGAGCACCACAGCTCCGATGAGAATATATTTACTGCTCTGCTGTTTCTGATTCTTTTTCTTTTTACGCTGCTGCGGTTTCGACTGTCCTTTTTGATTTGGTCTGTTCATATTTTTCTCCTGTATCAGTAAAACACCTTATTAAGGTAAAGACCCTCGGGCCTTACGGTTATACCCGCTCTCACCCTGTCCCCCGAAAGAATTATGTCAGGAATGGTGTCTTTTTCTATTTTTCCGTTATTTATATAAAGAAGTGTGCCTACCATTATCCGCACCATATTATAAAGGAAGCCGTCACCCGTAACAGAGAAGATAACCAGGTCTCCCTCTCTTTTTACAGAGAAATCCTTTACTGTTCTGACAGTATCTTTTACTATGCTTCCCGCAGCACAGAAGGCTGCAAAATCATAAGTTCCGATGAAATCCTTAGCCTGACTGTCGAGGAGTTTTTCGTCAAGATTATACGGATAAAAAAGCGAATACCTGTTCATAAAAGGATTTCCCCTTTTACCGTTCCACACCTTATAGATATATTCCTTCCCCTTGCAGTCAAAGCGCGCGTGAAAATCAATATCTGCATATTCACAGCCGATAACCCTTATATCCTCGGGAAGCTGTGAATTCATACCGAGGATAATTTTTTCTTCGTCTCTTTCACCGTTGAATCGGAAATTACAGCAGAACTCATTAGCATGAACACCGCTGTCAGTACGGCTGCATCCGTTTACGGAAATTTTCTGAGCAAATATTTTTTCAGCTGCTCGAGTAACACATTCCTGCACAGTTACGGCATTTTCCTGCATCTGCCAGCCGTGATAATCTGTTCCGTCATAGGTTATGAACAGCTTTACATTTTTTTCCATTTTAAATTACCACACCGAAAAATTTATTAATCATTATTACACCAATGAGACCTGCGATAAATACTGAAAAAGCCACAAAATCAGAGATTTTAAGCTTCATCTGCTTCATTCTCGTTCTTCCCGCTCCGCCTGTATAGCATCTGCAGTTCATGGCGAAAGCAAGCTCATAGGCTCTTCTGAAAGCAGAAACGAAAAGAGGGATAAGCACAGGCACGAGAGCCTTAGCTCTGTCGGTAAAGCTTCCGTTTTCGAAATCAGCACCTCTGGCCTTCTGAGCATTCATTATTCTCTCTATTTCCTCGATAAGAGTGGGAATGAAACGAAGGGCCAAAGTCATCATCATAGCCAGGGTGTGAACCTGGATGTGGAAGATTTTAAGAGGTGAAAGAAGCTTTTCTATAGCATCGGTAAGCATAGTGGGTACAGTAGTATAGGTGAGAATGGAACTGCTCATAATAAGCAGAACAATTCGTACAGCCATAAATACCGCCGTAAAAATACCTTTTGTGGTAACAGTCACAAAGCCGAGTGAAAGAAGCTCTTTTCCGCCTCCGATATAAAAAATGTTTATAATTGCAGTAAACAGAACTATGGGAATAATAGGCTTAAGGCTTTTAAAGAACATTTTAAAGGGTACTTTTGACGCAAGGATGGATGCGACAAGAAAAACACCTGTCAGCAGAAGCGAAAGGAAGTTTTTACACATAAAAATCATCACAACAAAAAGAACGGTTATAAGGATTTTTATGCGTGGGTCCATTTTATGAACGAAGGAGTCACCCTTATAATACTGACCTATAGTGATGTCTGAAATCATTATGCCCTACCCCCTTTCACCAGAGATAAAAGCTCATCTCTTGCCTTTTCGAGGGTGTAAATGTCAGTGTTTACATTGTATCCGTTTTCCTTAAGCTTAAGGAAAAGAGAAGTAATCACGGGAATATTAAGTCCCATATTCTTAAGCTCCTCGCTATGAGAGAAAACACCGTCAACAGTGTCGTAATAAGCGAGTCTTGACTCATTCATAACGAGAACCTTAGTGGCTATTTTAGAAATATCCTCCATACTGTGGGAAACCACGAGAACGGTACTGCCTGTGTTTCGTCTGTAATCGCTGATAAGAGAGAGAACCGTATTTCTGCCTTTAGGGTCAAGACCTGCACAGGGCTCGTCTAAAATAAGCACATCAGGCTCCATAGCCATAACACCTGCGATAGCCACTCTTCTCTTTTCACCGCCCGAAAGGTCGAAGGGTGATTTTTCGAGATAGGATTCATCGAGACCTACAAATTTTATTACATTACGAACTCTACGGTCGATTTCAGCTTCACTGAGCTTCATATTAGTAGGACCGAAGGCTATATCTTTATAAACAGTCTCTTCAAAAAGCTGATATTCAGGATACTGGAAGCAGATGCCTACACGGAAACGGACATTACGGATTTTACTTTTATCCTCCCAGATATCCCTTCCGTCGAGGAGAACTGTACCCGAGGTACCCTTTAAAAGACCGTTAAAATGCTGAATAAGGGTGCTTTTACCCGAGCCTGTGTGACCGATGATGCCCACAAGCTCACCCTTTTCGATTTTAAGACTTACATCCCTGATTGCATCAACCTGGGATGTGGTACCCTTGGAATAGATATGGGTAAGATTTTTCGTTTCTAAAATTGAAATGCTCAATTTTTCTCCTCCGTGAGTTTAACTATATAAAAATAAAGTTCATCAATATCAAGTATATCTTCGGGCAGATTTATGCCCTTTTCGATAAGCAAATGAGTAAGCTCCGTGGCTTCGGGAACATCGAGACCGATTTTTTTAAGGGTGTCTATATTGACAAATACCTCTTTCGGCATACCGTCGAGAACAATTTTACCCTTATCCATAACGATGACACGGTTTGCCTTTACAGCCTCATCCATATAATGTGTGATGAAAATTACGGTAATGCCGTATTCTTCGTTAAGACGCTTTACCGTAGCCATAACCTCACGGCGTCCTCTCGGGTCGAGCATAGCCGTGGGCTCATCCAAAACAATACAGTCAGGCTTCATAGCGATGATACCCGCTATAGCCACTCTCTGTTTCTGTCCGCCTGAAAGCTTGTGTGGCTCGAAAGTGCGAAACTCGTACATCCCTACATTCTTTAGCGCTTCATCCACTCTTCTTCTGATTTCAGAAGGCTCTACACCTAAATTTTCGGGACCGAAAGCCACATCATCCTCGACGATGGTAGCTACTATCTGATTGTCAGGGTTCTGGAAAACCATACCCACTCTTTGTCTTATGTCATAAAGTCTGTCTTCGTCGGCGGTGTCGATACCGTCAATATAAACCTTGCCCTGCTGAGGCACTAAAATAGCATTACAGAGCTTGGCAAGAGTAGATTTTCCGCAGCCGTTATGACCTAAAACGGCTACAAAATCACCTTTTTCAATTTTAAGATTCATATTTTCAATAACGGTTTCTGCCGTAAGGTTTTCTTCATTTTCCTCATAAGCAAAGGTCACACTGTCAAATTCAATAAAGCTTTTCATAGTTACCTCTTAAATAACCTCTTATTTTTCCCATATAGCCGAAGCTCCGCATGGAAGAATCATACCTGTCTCCGTAACAGGAAGACCGATTTCCGAAGAAGATATCTTGCCGCCGAATTTCTTTTTCACGACAGCACCTAAAATATATTCCATAACTGAAGATGAAAGTCCTGTAGTGTAAGAGTTAATAAGCATCATCAGTGAATCCTCATATAAAAGCTCACTGCAAAGCTCAACAAAACCGTAAACCTCATCCTCTAATTTCCATACTTCACCGCCCGGACCTCTGCCGTAAGAAGGCGGGTCCATAATGATAATATCGTATTTATTACCACGTCGGATTTCTCTCTGTACAAACTTAATACAGTCGTCAACAATCCATCTGACACTGCCGTCAGCCACACCCGATGAAACAGCATTTTCCTTCGCCCAGGCTACCATACCTTTAGAAGCATCTACATGGACTACCTGTGCGTTTTCGCTCAATGGTGCGATGGTAGCACCGCCTGTGTAAGCGAAAAGATTAAGCACCTTAACAGGTCTGCCGGCTTTGCGGATGATTTCTCTGGTATAATCCCAGTTGACGGCCTGTTCGGGGAAAAGACCTGTATGCTTAAAGCCCATAGTTTTGATATTAAAGGTCAGATCCTTATAGTTGATACTCCAGTAAGGAGGCATTTTACTTCTTACATCCCATGCACCGCCACCTGATTTGGAGCGATGATAATAAGCGTTGGCTTTTTTCCATAAGGGGTTGGTTTTGGGTGTTTTCCAGATAACCTGAGGGTCAGGTCTTACAAGGATAATATCTCCCCATCTTTCCAATCTTTCTCCGGACGAGCAGTCAATAAGCTCATAATCTTCCCAATCTTTAGTATATCTCATATCTGATTATTCTCTCCGTTAAAATAATTTCTGTTGTCCCGGCATAGGAAGCTGCAGATGCTCATATGCCGCAGCTGTGGCTATTCTGCCTCTGGGTGTTCTGCCGAGGAAGCCGATCTGCATAAGATAAGGCTCGTAAACATCCTCGATAGTTATCGCTTCCTCACCTATTGCCGCTGCTATGGTTTCGAGTCCCACAGGACCGCCGCCGTAATTTTTAATCATGGTAGTAAGCAGAAGACGGTCTATGGAGTCAAGACCGATATGGTCGATTTCCATTTTACCCAGAGCAAGGTCAGCACTTTCCTCATCGATTATACCGTTACCGACAACCTGTGCGAAGTCTCTCGCTCTTTTAAGAAGTCGGTTAGCAATACGTGGTGTACCTCTCGAACGGGAAGCGATTTCGAGTGCGCCGTATTTTTCTATATCTATACCTAGGATACCCGCACTTCGTGTTACTATCTGTGCCAGTTCTTCGGGAGTGTACAGTTCAAGTCTGAGTATAACACCAAAACGGTCTCTGAGAGGTGCGGAAAGCTGACCTGCACGGGTAGTGGCACCTACGAGAGTGAACTTCGGAAGATCTAATCTTATGGAACGTGCCGAAGGACCTTTACCGATGATGATGTCGAGAGCGTTATCCTCCATAGCAGGATAAAGAACCTCTTCTACACTTCGGTTAAGACGGTGGATTTCATCGATGAAAAGCACGTCACCCTCATTAAGATTAGTAAGAAGCGCCGCAAGGTCGCCCGGCTTTTCGATAGCAGGTCCTGAAGTAACGCGGAAGTTTACATTCATTTCATTTGCGATGATGCCTGCGAGAGTTGTCTTACCCAGACCGGGAGGGCCGTAAAGAAGCACATGGTCGAGGCTTTCCCCTCTTTCTCTCGCCGCTTTTATATATATTTCGAGATTTTCCTTGGCCTTTTCCTGTCCGATATAGTCAGTGAGTATCTTAGGTCGAAGCGACGTTTCGATTTCACTGTCAAAGGAGGTAAGGTCAGGAGCGATTATTCTTTCTTCAAATTCCATCATTTATCACCCTAAAGATAATAATTTTAATGCACCCTTAATGAGGTTTTCCACGGAAAGTGAGCTGTCAAGCTTACTGACAGCCACAGCCGCATCGGACTGTGTGTATCCGAGCATAGTCAGAGCCGCTACAGCCTCGCTCGTATTAGGCATATCGGCAGCAGCTGAAACTGCTGAAATTTCTGATGAGTTATCAGAAACGGAAGCGATACCTTTTACCTTATCTTTAAGGTCGAGGATAATTCTCTGTGCTATTTTAGGCCCGATACCCTGTGCTTTGGTAATAGCCTTCACATCGGAAGCGGAAATACAGAGTGCGAGTCTGTCGGGAGAAAGCTCGGAAAGCACGGCAAGTGCCGCCTTAGGTCCTACACCGTTTACGGTGATTAACATTTTAAACCATTCGAGCTCATATTCTGTGGTAAATCCGAAAAGGTCGAGAGCGTCCTCTCTGACATTAAGATAAGTATATACTGTCATTTTTTCACCGGGTATAACCTCGGAAAGAGTGGCAAAGGAGCTCTGACAGCGGAAGGCTACACCGCCGCATTCCACGGCGAACTCCGTCAGCCCCTTATAAACCACATTACCTGTCAAACTGTAAAACAAGGTCAAATCCCCTTTCGTATTCTCATATTCTGCATAAGTGAGCCGCTGGCGTGACCGTGGCAGACAGCCATAGCCAAAGCATCGGCAGTATCATCAGGCTTAGGCACCTTTTCCAGATTAAGAATCCGTCTTATCATTTCCTGTACCTGTTTTTTCTCTGCTCTGCCGTAACCTACCACACTCTGTTTTACCTGTAAGGGTGTATATTCATAGGCGGGAAGTCCCTTTTTCTGTGCAGCGAGCATAATTACGCCTCTGGCCTGACTTACATCGATAACGGTTTTAGCGTTACTGTTATAAAAAACTTTTTCGATAGCCATAGCCTCGGGAGAATGCTTTTCGATTATGGCAGTCAGTTCATCGTAGATGATTTCTAATCTTTTATTGAAGGGTGTTTTAGCATCGGTGGTAATAGCACCGTAATCTATTACGGAAAAATGATTATTACGGTAACTGATAACACCGTAACCCACTATCGCATACCCCGGGTCAATTCCCAAAATAACCATAAACAAACACTACCTCACAATAATTATCAAGTAATTATAGCATAGTTTAATTATTAAGACAATAGCAAACAAAGAAAAAAACAGATGAACTTAAAGTTCATCTGCTGTTTAAGTATAATCAATTTTAAATCAAGCACCAAAAAGCACAAGTAATGAAGACACAAGTGAAAGTACAAAGAAAACTGTACCTGCAATCTTTGTGAACTTTGCAAGCTTTGCTTCCATAGTTCTGCCCTTATTCTTACCGAAGAAGGTATCGCCTGCACCTGCGATAGTGCCTGAAAGACCTCTCTGCTTGCTTTCCTGTAACATAACAAGAGCAACGATAAGAACAGAAACGATTATAATTACAATTGATAATACATACTGAAGAGCTGTCATTTGTCCGACCTCCAAAATTTTATACTATGGTATTCTATCACAATACTAAACAAATTGTCAATAGATTATTCAGATTTTTTACGTTTAGGCTGAGGAAGATGGAAATGTCTGCTTTCCGAAGGGTCGGAAGTATCAATCATTGCCTTATCTGTACCCTCTACAGCTTCTTTAGTAATAACGAGCTTACCGAATGTACCCTCGGCAGGAATCTCATACATATAATCAAGAAGCAGTTTTTCCATTATTGAACGAAGTCCTCTGGCGCCTGTTTTTGCCACGAGTGTCTTTTCGGCGATAGCTTTAAGAGCGTCAAAATCAAACTCAAGGTCAATATCATCAATACCGAAAAGATACTGATACTGCTTTACAAGCGAATTTTTAGGCTCAGTCATAATTCTGACCAGGGCTGCCTCATCAAGATTATCGAGAGCGGTAATAACGGGAAGTCGTCCTACAAGCTCAGGGATAAGACCGAACTTTACAAGGTCATGATGAACAACCTTATGCATAATCTTACTGCTTTCAAAGTCACTCTTGGTCTTTATGGAAGCACCGAAGCCGAGGCCTGAATTACCCATTCTCTTTTCTACAATTTTTTCAATTCCCTCAAAAGAACCTGCACAGATAAAGAGAATATTAGTGGTGTCAATCTGAATGAACTCCTGCTGAGGATGCTTTCTGCCGCCCTGAGGAGGTACATTGGAAACAGTTCCTTCGAGAATTTTCAGAAGTGCCTGCTGAACACCCTCACCGCTTACGTCACGGGTGATGGAGGTGCTTTCGCTTTTTCTGCCGATTTTATCGATTTCATCTACATAGATAATACCTTTTTCAGCTCTTTCTACGTCGAAATCTGCCGCCTGAATGAGTCTGAGAAGAATGTTCTCTACGTCCTCACCTACATAACCTGCCTCGGTAAGTGTGGTGGCATCGGCAATAGCGAAGGGTACGTCTAATATTCTCGCAAGAGTCTGTGCGAGCATAGTTTTACCTACACCTGTGGGACCGAGCATAAGAATGTTACTCTTTCCCACCTCTACAGGACTGTCCTTGCCTGAATAAATTCTTTTATAGTGATTATAAACTGCAACGCTGAGTGCTTTTTTCGCCTCATCCTGACCGATAACATATTCGTCAAGAAGCGCTTTGATTTCACTCGGCTTTTTCAGTGATGCAAAATCGTTTTCGCTTTTCCCTGCTTTTTTATCTGTTTCTTCTTCCACGATTTCACGGCAAAGAGCCACACATTCGTTACAGATGTACACACCGGGACCTGCTATCAGAGTTTTAACATCATTCTGGGATTTGTTGCAAAAGGAACATCTAACATTTTTATCTTTGATGTCGCCGTCTCTTGCCATAATTTCTACCCCTTAATCTCTCTTATATAAAATCTTATCAACAAGACCGTATTCGAGTGCCTCTTCAGCAGTCATAAAGTTATCTCTTTCAGTATCTTCAGCGATAACTGAAATATCTTTACCTGTGTTTTCGGCTAAAATCTTGTTAAGCTTTTCTTTAGTTCTTAAAATGTGGTCAGCAACGATTTTAATGTCTGTAGCCTGACCCTTCGCACCGCCTGAAGGCTGATGAATCATTACCTCACTGTTGGGAAGGCAGTATCTTTTTCCCTTCGTACCGGAAGAAAGAAGGAATGCACCCATGCTTGCGGCAAGACCCATACAGATGGTGGATACATCACATTTGATGTACTTCATTGTGTCATAGATAGCCATACCTGCGGTTACTGAGCCGCCGGGGCTGTTGATGTAAAAACTGATATCCTTTTCGGAATCCTGGCTTTCAAGGAATAAAAGCTGTGCTACGACAAGAGATGCTGTGGCATCGTTTACTTCATCGGAAAGAACGATAATACGGTCATTAAGAAGACGGGAATAAATATCGTAACTTCTCTCTCCTCTGCTTGTCTGCTCTACTACATAAGGTACTAAAGGCATAATATATCCTCCTTAAAACAACAATTAATAAATATTCAAATTCGGAGCCGTACCTGTACGGCTCCGATTACTTTATACTATTGTTGGTTAAAATTAACCTTTATAAACAGTAATTAATTATTCAGCGTCGTCAGCCTTTGCTTCTTCTTTCTTTGCACGGGGCTTTCTTGCTGTGGTTACCTTTGCATTGTCCTTAACGAATGCAAGTGCTTTTTCGTTGAGAAGGTCGCCGCGGAGTCCTTCTGCGGGAACAACTTCCTTAATCTTTTCTACTTCCATACCGTACTGCTCTGCAAACTTAGCGAATTCAGCTTCGAGTTCTTCATCGGAAACTTCGAGGTTTTCGAGCTTAGCGATAGCTTCGAGAGCAAGGCGGATCTTAACCTGCTTTTCAGCTGCTTCTCTGAGAGTGCCTCTGTATGCTTCCATAGTCATACCTGTATACTGAAGGTAAAGCTCGAGGCTCATACCCTGCATGGAAAGTCTGTAGTCAAGGTTTTTGATCTGATTGTCGATTTCAGCTTCAAACATACATTCGGGGATTTCGCCCTTTACATTTTCGCTGAGCTTTTCGAGAAGCTGAGATTCAATTTCTCTGTTGTTTGCTGCTTCCTTCTGATCCTTGATTTCTTTTTCAAGGTTCTTCTTAAGAGCTGCTACTGTGTCGCAGTCTGCTGCATCCTGTGCGAATTCATCGTCAACTTCGGGAAGCTCCTTAACTTTGATTTCGTGAAGCTTGATTTTGAAAACTGCATCCTTATCAGCGAGTTCGGGAGTGTACTCGGTGGGGAACTTAACGTTTACATCGAATTCTTCACCGATGCTGTGACCGATGATCTGCTCTTCAAAACCGGGAATGAACTGACCTGAACCGATGGTAAGCTCATAATTTTCGCCTTTACCGCCGTCCAATGCTACACCGTCAACAAAGCCTTCGAAGTCGATAACTGTGATGTCACCGTCAACTACTGCTCTGTCTTCTACTGCAACAAGACGTGCATTTCTTTCAACGAGTTCGTCAATCTTTGCCTGGATTTCTTCTTCAGTAGCTTCTACCTTTTTCTTGGTAGCCTTGAGTTCTTTGTACTCTGTTACTTCTACTTCGGGCTTAACGAAAATTTCAACAACCATTTCTACGCCGTTTTCGCCGATTTCCTTGATATCAGCGCTCTTAGTGCCTACCATATCGAGACCTGCTTCTACGATAGCAGCTTCTACAGCTTCACCGTAGCAGTAATCAAGAGCATCCTCATAAAGGAAGCCTTTACCGTAAAAGTTCTCAGCCATTTTACGTGTTACCTTACCCTTACGGAAGCCGGGAAGAGAAATCTTATTCTTCTGCTTTGCAAAGGCTTTGTTCTGTGCTGCTTCAAAAGTAGCTGCATCGATGGAAATTTCGAGTGCATAAACATTTGTTTCAACGTTTTTTGATGATTTTAAGCTCATTTTAAAACTCCTATCCGGGCACCTTTTTATTAAAGCAAATCACACAAGGTTACCCATTTACATTTTTAACTATAGTATTATATCACATTAAAAAATTTTTTCCATAGTTTTTTTAAAATTTTTCTATTAATTTGGGACAAAACTCGAGAAAATCAGCAGAAACCAAGGAAAATTTAATACCGTCTACCGTTTCTTTTACTGCTCTGAGAGTAGATTCACCGTGAAGATGACCGTAATAGCATCTTTCGATGCCGTGTTTTTTCAGTACAGCCATCATCTCATTACACACCGTATTCGACATAACGGGCGGATAATGGAGGAAAACTATCAGCTCACCACCGAGCTTTTTCCCCTCTTCTATGGACATATCCAGTCTTCCTGCTTCTCTCAGGAGAACCTTACTGTCTGAATTTTCCGCATCGAAGAACCAGCCTCTGCTACCGCAAAGAGTAAAGTCACCCACACGGAAAGCATTATTATGGAGAATAGACAGTGAATCAAATCCGTTTTCAGAAAGAAAGGTATCCATTTTCTTTTTAGTGGTCCACCAGTAATCGTGGTTACCCTTCATTATTAGTTTTTTACCGGGAAGAGCGTCAAGAAAGGCAAAATCCTTTTTAGCCTGCTCCAGAGACATCGCCCAGGAAATATCTCCCGGGATAACCACAGTGTCATCTTCATTCACGACGGCTCTCCAGTTTTTTTCGAGTCTTTCGACATAGTCCGTCCACCCGCGGAAAATATCCATCGGTTTGTCGGTGCTGAAGGTAAGATGGGTGTCCCCTATGGCAAATATCGACAAGCTGACACCTCCCTTAGATAACACGAACCCGCCAATTCAATTATACGCCAAGCATTTTATATACCATTTCAATCATATCTTCTTTTTCGCAGCAATCAGTGAATCTCGGCTCTTTACCCTTAAGAGTGACAAGCTGAGAGGGACATTCTGCACCCGTTTCTGCGATAAGAAGGTCAACCTGCTCGAATTCATCTGCATCAGCAGGTACTTCACCCTTGACAGCTTTAAGAACCGCCGCTGAGAATTTGTAGGGATTAGCTGTGGAAGCGATAACTGCTTCAGTTGTATCACCTGTCTGCTTGAGATACTCACGGTAAACATTAACTGCTACAGCTGTGTGTGTATCACAGAGATAACCGTTTTTATAGGTTTCACTGATGGTGTCTGCAGTAATTTCATCATCACAGCAACCTGCATCAAAGAGAGAAAGAACGAGCTCTTTCACTTCTTCATTTACCTTATATTTTCCTTCTGATGCGAGAGCTTCCATCCATGTCTTGACTGTAACATCATTTTCACCGCAAAGATGGAAAAGAAGTCTTTCAAGATTAGAAGAAATGAGAATATCCATAGAGGGTGAAGTGGTGGTAAAGAACTTTCTGTTCTTATCGTAAACACCTGTTTTAAGGAAATCTGTAAGAACATTGTTTGCATTTGAAGCGCAGATAAGCTTTTTAACGGGGATACCCATTTTCTTGGCATAGTAAGCGGCGAGAATATTACCGAAGTTACCTGTGGGAACAACTACATTTATTTCATCACCGTTTTTGATAGTACCCTGCTCGATAAGGTCACAGTAAGCGGAAATGTAGTAAACTATCTGCGGAACAAGTCTGCCCCAGTTAATGGAGTTAGCAGAGGAGAACATCATACCCTTTTCTGCGAGCTTTTCTGCCACAGCCTTATCGGTAAAGATTTTCTTAACACCGCTCTGTGCATCATCGAAATTACCGTTAATGGCACAGACAGCCACATTTTCACCTGCCTGTGTGGTCATCTGTAATTTCTGCATAGGACTTACACCGTCATCGGGATAAAATACCATTATCTTGGTGCCTTCCACATCCCTGAAGCCTTCAAGTGCAGCCTTGCCTGTATCACCTGATGTGGCAACGAGGATTACCACTGTCTTATCGAGCTTTATCTTTTTAACAGCAGTAGTGAGAAGATAAGGAAGAAGCTGAAGAGCCATATCCTTAAACGCACAGGTAGGACCTCTCCACAGCTCGAGAATGTTTTCCCCCTTGGCTATGGTGTTAATGGGAGAAACCTTTTCACTTGAGAATTTTCCTTCGGCATAAGCGCCGCTTACACAGTAGTCGATTTCCTCCTCAGTATAATCAGTGAGATAAAGTGAAAGCACCTTTTTAGCACGTGAAATGTAATCAAGGCCAACCAATGAATCAATAAATTCAGAATCAATCTGAGGTATTGATTCGGGAACAAAAAGTCCTCCGTCAGCTGAAATACCCTGAGCTATAGCCTGTGCAGATGTAACTTTAACGTTTTTATCTCTTGTACTTGTGTAGAGCATAATATTACCTCCGTTATTTTAAAGAGAATATTCGTTTTATTTTAACACAATAAAATAAAAAAGTAAAGTTTTATTTTTTATTTAAGTCCCGTCGCAATCTTTTTATTAACAAATAGAAAATAATAATAATAAAATGTAATATAAAGATTGATTTTTTTTGAAAAAGTGTTATAATTCTATGTTGTAATGATATAATTATTGAAAGGAACTGCACAATGAAAAAGTTTTTCTCAAAATCAATCGCACTTGTTATGGCTTGCATTATGCTTCTCAGTGTCGCACCAATGAACATTTACGCTGCAGAATCATACACATCAGAACCGACTGTAACACTTGATACCCTCAGCGACGCTGCCGCTACTCTCAACAGTGTATCATCTTATTTCAAAAGCTCAAAAGTTTCCTTCCTCGCAAAGAGTCTTGTATCAGACGATGATATGGAAAAAATCGACGATACTACAGAAATTCTCTCCGATGCTGTGGTTTATCTCAGCGGAGACGATACTTCTGCAGGCAGTGATTTGTCAGAGAGTGATGTGAACACACTCAAAGAAGTTGCTATACTTTTCGAAGAGATCGCTCTTCACCTCAATTCTGTGGACTATACAAGCCTTAAAGGTTACATCCTCAGAGAAATTCTTCCTGATAATGCTGCAGAAGAAATGAGAAAAGCTGCGGCTGCGCTTAAAACAATCAGCACATATTTAGAAAATAATGATCTCGATGCTATCGGAACAAACATCAAAAACGAAGTTTCAGCAGAAACAAATTTTACAAGAATCAAACAGTTCTTGTTATTCATCAAAAAGACTCTGACGGAAGTTTTCGGTGTTTTAACACACTTTAACCTTCAGGAAAACGGTCTGGCTGGTTATCTTTACGATCCCGCTGAAAAATGTTTCTACACCGCTTCCGACCCCTGGCAGAGAGCTATGGCATATACTCTTATATATGACGTTGCAAGCCCCTTTGTATGGATTAACTTCGATACCGTAAGGCTTAAATTCGATTACGCCGGTGAAAACTGGATGATTCAGGTATGGAAAGGTCAGTACGGTATGTTATTCTACGGAGCAGAGATAGGCGTTTACACTAAGCCTGTCGAAAGAAACTTCGGAATCTACGACTGTGCAGATGATGAACATCTTCTTAAAATGTCCATGGATTTTTACGAATACGAAACAGGCTTCCTTAAAAAGCCTGCATGGGAAAAGAAATTCTCCAGACCCTACGGTGATTACTGGTGGTGCACAGGCTTCCTTCCCGGCAATAAGTTAGGCGAATTCGAAAACCTCAGATTAACAGCAAGAATTACAATGAAAGATTATGATATGCTCGAAGCTTTCACCGGCGCACTCAGAAACCAGGTAATAAGCTACGAAACAAACGGACTCGATGTAATCTTCTCTTACTAAAAATACTGACGGCTGATACATTAAAGTGTCAGCCGTCTCTTTTTATATACTAAAGGCTGTTGCGGTAAAACAACAGCCTTTATCAATTTCATTATAAAGCCTCAGAATATATCATATCTGCCCGAAAAATCAACACCTTCAAACGCGTTTTCGATGTTATTGAACCTATAAATTCTGCCGTCATTTATCCACACCTCAAAAACATCAAATCTGGGTGCTTTATCACAGCCGGTCTTTTCGAGATATTTAAAGGCCGTCAGAATGATTTTCTGCTGCTTTTTCACATCGACAGCTTCTCGGGGATTTACCCCGGTATTATTGCTTCTCGTTTTAACCTCACAGAAAACTATCTGAAAATCATTTTCGGCGACAACATCAATTTCTCCGTAGCGTGAATGATAATTCATCTTCGTAACGGTATAACCAAGCTTACGGTAATACTCAGCAGCGAAATTCTCACCTTTTTTACCTGTTATCCCCTTTTCCATTTCACTCACCTAAAATCTTTTTCAGGAAGGTTCTTCTGTGCTCAGGGCAGATTCCGTGCTCAGCTATAGCCTCATAATGAAGCTTTGTGCCGTAACCCTTATGCTTAGCAAAAAAATATTCAGGGTATTTCTCATCAGCCTCGAGCATATATCTGTCTCGTGTAACCTTGGCAAGAATAGACGCTGCGGCAATAGATACAGATTTAGCGTCACCCTTTACCACTGTTCTTTCAGCTATTTTAAGTCCCGGTTTTCCGTTTCCGTCAATAAGAGCCATATCAGGTTTAATGCTGAGATTTTCCACAGCCGTACGCATAGCAAGAAATGTAGCCTGTAAAATATTTATTTCATCGATGGTCTGTGCATCTACCATCTGTATGCTGTAAGCCAAAGCCTTTTCGGTAATGATACTGAAAAGCTGTTCACGTTTTTTCTCACTCAACTTCTTAGAATCGTTTATACCTTCAATTTCACAGTCCACAGGTAATATAACAGCTGCAGCACACACAGGACCGCAGAGAGGCCCTCTGCCTGCTTCATCTACGCCGCAGATTACCTTATACCCTTCATTCAAGGCTTCTTTTTCTATGTCAAAATTCATAATTTCACTTCCTTAATAATCACAAAAAGGACTGTCCCGGATGAAACAGTCCCATATTGTCTGATAAAATTAAATCAAAGAACCTTGCAGAAATTGAAGATTGATTCGGGGAGTTCTTCTTTGTCAGCTGAAATAGTGAATACGAAATCCTTTTCATTAACAGAAGAAAGCTCATAAATCTTCTCAAGGAAGGATGCAAGCTCATTATAGTCTCTGCCGCCGATACGGAGAGTAGCGTCAACGAGAACATCAGTGATGTCGTGGTTGCCTGCACATACACCTGCAAGGAAGCCGTAGAATGC
>JAZTZH010000072.1:0-30530 GCA_045637365.1 Acutalibacteraceae bacterium | reverse complement strand
AATATTATCCGTAGGTTACAGAACTTATTCAGTAGCCTCGGGAGCTTCTTTTTTTGTTTTGTTCATAAGACCCGTTACCTTGTCAAACATTTCAGGTACAAGATTAACAACTCTTTCAGCAGCATTATCATAAGCTGTGATGTGTTTAAGAGTAACCTCACCGCCATTGATTACAAGGAAAGCTACAGGAGTGATGGTCACACCTGCACCGCCTCCGCCGCCGAAAAGCTCTTTCTGGCCCTTTGAGGGGAAGTCAGCACCGCCTGATGCGAAGCCGTATGTAACCTTTGAAACGGGAATAATTGTAGTGCCGCCTTCTGCGTAAATTGCTTCACCGATGATTGTACTGGTGTCTACAAGATCACGGATTTTTTCAATTGTTGAAGAGAGGATTGCACCTGCTGATTTTTCTGCCATTGTATATCATCCTTTCATTGTTTGTGTATTGATTTCTTCATTATCTTTATTATTTTTCTTGGCGCCCGTTATAAACTTTAAAGCTACCTTGAAAATTAATCTGACGACCATACCGATTGTGGAATTAATGGTTTTTCTTACACACATTTTCATCTCACAGTAGAACTTTCCTTCGGTTTTATTGGCTAAAAAGTCAGGTTCTACATTAATATCGTACTTCCGTACTATATTGTTTGAGCATATGAAACCCATTACAGGGAAAACTTTCTGACATATCTGACCGTATTTAATAGCTGTAGCGGCAGAATCTCCCGTACCTACAGTAATGTAAAGCTCTAATCTGTCAAATACTACACTTCTGAACAGCTTTCCGCCGTATGTGCTGAAAACCTTACCCAGATTAGTAATAACAGTCATCATTCCGTCGTGTCCGTTTGCCTTTATCATTTCCAGAACAGGATTAGGCTTTTTCTCTTTGGGAGCCTCATCTTTTTTCGGTTCTTTGGGAGGTTTAGGCTCCTTAGGTTTTTTAGGCTTTTTTTCTTTCTTAGGTCCGACGGGCAATAGGTCTTTTTTTACAAACAGATATTTTACCGATACGCGGATTTTATCATCATAAGCAAGGGTTATTCTGACAGGTATCGATAACGTAAACACAAAGAATAATACTATTCCAAGTAGAACCAACAAAAAAATCTGAAATCCTGTCACATTCTCACCCTTTCATAATTCTTCTTATATATGTTACCTCAAAAATTAGATTTCGTCAACTGTTAATTTGAAATCTGTTCATCCTTTTCGTCATTTTTTACTGTTTCTTCATCATTTTTCGGTAAAGGAGGAAGCTCGTCAAGAGAAGATATGCAGAAGCATCTCAAAAATTCGGGTGTAGTTCCGTAAATCAGAGGTCTGCCCGGCAAATCAAGTCTGCCCTTTTCTTCAATAAGTGATTTCTGACAAAGATTCGAAATAACTGCTGAGCAGTCAACGCCTCTTATCTGTTCTACAAAAGCCTTAGTTACAGGCTGATTGTAGGCAATGATAGCAAGAACCTCAAATGCCGCCTGTGACAGAGGTGCATTCTTTTTAACTTCAATAATCTTTCTGATACTGTCAGCAAATTCGGTTTTAGAGCAAAGCTGATATTTATCGTCGAGCTTAAGCAGACATATTCCCGAATCCTCTTTACTGTATCTTGCCTTTAAAACTGCCAAGGCTTCCTCGATAACGATTTCATCAGTACTCAGCGCCTGTGAAATTTTAGAAATTTCTGTGGGTTCACCCATGGCAAAAAGTACAGCTTCGAGAGTTGCGATTAATTTTTTATCCATTGTTTTCACCGTCCGATTCTGCGAGTTTTTCGCTTTCTTCTTCAAAGTCACTTACAAAGTCAGTATCATTCATATCCGTGTTTTCTGACACCGTGACATTAATCTGACCGTTTTCGTCATCAATCTTGATTTTATTTGCTTTGATAAGCTCAAGCATGGCAAGGAAGGTCGCAACCATCTCTGAGCGTGATGTAGCATCGGCAAAGAAGTCGGAAAATCTTCTTTTTCCTCTGTTTCTGAACTTATGATATATACCGCCGATACGTGAAGCAACCGACACTATCTTTTTCGACACGATGGCAGTAAATGCTTCCATAGGTGGAGGTAGCTTCCGTTTGCTTTTACCTACCGCCGAAAGATAGAATCTGAAAAGGTCTTCGCTTTCGTGGAGTCTTTCATACTTTTTATCGGATTCGATTTTCATCTGTTCACGGTAAAAATAATCAAAACCGTTAGCCTGTTCAGCTATTTTTCCTGCCATAATTTTACAGTCTCTGTACTCGATAAGCTCGCCGGAAAGCTCTTTTTTAAGCTCTTCAGCCTCTTCGTACACGGGTAAAAGAGAAACAGATTTGATATATACCAGTCTTGCCGCCATTTCAAGGAATTCACTGGCGATTTCCATATCAGCTTCCTTCATCTGTCTGACATAGTCCGTATACTGTTCGACGAGTTCAAAGATAGGTATATCGTTGATATTAAGTTTGTGTTTATTGATCAGATGCAAAAGAAGGTCCATCGGTCCTTCAAATACATCTATTTTATACTGTATTTTTTCCATTTTACACCTGTAATCATATACCTAAAGGTAATGAAGCGATATTAAAAATCAAATCAAATAAAAGTCCCGAAAGAAAGCTTATGGGTCCGTCGAGTACTCCGAAGAAAACAAGAGCAAGAACACCGTAAACAATGTATCTTTCATATTGCATTATAGTGTAGTAATACTTGTCCGGAATGATAAGACTGAATATTCTCGAGCCGTCAAGAGGCGGAATGGGAAGAAGATTGAACACAGCCAGGGAAATGTTAATCTGTGCGGCTGTAAGCATAAACACTACGATATAGTAAGAAAAACTGCCTTCATTTACACCGACCTTCACCTGTATGAGTAGTCCGAAGAAAACGAATATGAGCGC
The DNA here is from genome assembly GCA_045637365.1 of Acutalibacteraceae bacterium. Lineage (GTDB taxonomy): Bacteria > Bacillota > Clostridia > Oscillospirales > Acutalibacteraceae > UBA6857. The sequence goes on along the minus strand of JAZTZH010000072.1, from coordinate 27,643 downwards.
CATTATCACATTGGACACCGGGCCTGCCAGGGCAGTAAGAGCCATATAAGGCTTTCTCTTTTTAAAGTTTCTGATATTAACAGGCACAGCCTTAGCGTATCCGAAGCCTGCAAGTATAATCATAAGAGCACCGATAGGGTCAATGTGAGCCAGTGGGTTTGTGGTCATTCTGCCCGAAAGTCTCGCCGTATCGTCGCCGAGCTTGTGAGATACGAAAGCGTGAGCGAATTCATGAATGGGCAGTACACAGAAAATTACAAAAACTCTTACCATCAGATTTATAATCAAATCAAAGGATAAACCGTCACGTATCAAGTCAAAAATCATATTTTACGCCTCTTTCCTATAACAAATCTGTCAATATTATTGTAGTCTTTTACAAAGCTGACATCAAAATTTTTCTTTTCAAGAATAGCTTTTATTTCCTCTGCCTGTTCTTCACCGCACTCGAAAGCAAACAAACCGTCATCTGTAAGATAGTCGGTCCACTTTTCAGCAAGCAGTCGGTAAAAATCAAGTCCGTCCGCACCGCCGTCGAGAGCCATTTCAGGTTCGAGAAGAACCTCCGACTGTAATGTGGGAATTTCAGAGGATTTAATATAGGGAGGATTTGAAATTATTACATCAAACCGAGGAAGTTCCCCTAATTTTTCGATGTGAAAAATATCTCCGTTAATCAACAAAGGTTTGCTATCACCGAGAATGTTTATGATGTTTTCATGGCATACCTCTGCCGCTCCGACGGATTTTTCAACCATAACAACCGTCGCATCATCAATATTATTCTTTACGGTAATACCGATACAGCCGCTTCCTGCGCATAAATCAGCCACAACAGGCCTTTTTTTATCTTTGAGATAATCAATTACGTATTCACACAGAATCTCCGTTTCAGGTCGTGGTATCAAGACATTTTCGTTAACCTTAAAGGTAGTGCCGAAAAAATCCCACTCCCCTATTATGTACTGAACGGGGATACCCGATAATCTCTTTTCTACCATACTTTCGATAAGAGATATTCTTTCATCGGTCAGCTCCAGATTTTTATTCATTAAAAAATCCGTTTCGCTGAATGACATAGCTTTTTTAATAATAATGCGAACATCCGTAGAGCTGTTTTCGATTCCGTGCAATTTTCCGACTGAACTTATGTAAAGCTCGTTAAGTGTCATACTGCATCGTCCTCATCGTCTATAACTGCTTTGAAGGATGCGAGAGCAACCTCGATCATAGCCTCATCAGGTTCTTTTGTGGTAAGCTTCTGCATCCAGAGACCGGGTGCTGCTAAAATTCTTACGAGTAAGTTATCGTGCTTTCCTGCATATCTGATAAACTCATAGCTGATACCCGTAATAAGAGGAAGGATAAGTAATTTAATCGCCATCCATACTACAGTCTGGTTTCGCAGTTCGGGAAAAGCAACGGATATAGCAGATGAAATCACAACGCTGATAATGATAATAACAAAGATAAAGCTTGTTCCGCATCTGGGGTGAAATCTTGACATCTTTTTCACATTATCAACCGTAAGCTCGAGTCCTTTTTCGTAGCAGAATATAGTCTTATGCTCTGCACCGTGATACATAAAGGTACGCTTAATATCCTTCATAAGTGATACCAGAGCGATATATGCCACGAAAATAGCCATACGGATAATACCTTCAAACAGTGCTCTGAAATTTGTTAGGCTCTCCCCTGCCAACTTATTGATAAAATCAACAGTTACTGTAGGAAGATAGAAAAAGAGGAGAAATGCGAGACCGACTCCCAGCACTGAGGCAATAGCAGTTATGACACCAAGTACCTTTTTATTGATATGGTCATTGAGCCATTTATCAAGTTTAGATGAATTTTCATCTTCTTCTATATCTTCAAGACCTGACTTTTCAGCTGAAATCATCAGACACTTATAACCGAACATCATCGATTCGATGTAATTTACTACACCTCGGATAAGTGGCCAACCTAAAAATTTAATTTTGTCCTTTATATGCTTTACTTCAAGCATTTCAGTGTCAATTTCACCGTCAGGTGTACGCACTGAAACAGCAGCCTTTCCCTTAGGATGCATCATCATAATACCTTCAATAAGTGCTTGTCCGCCTACTGAAGTTTTTCTTATAACCTGTTCGTTTTCAGTTTTCATAGTAGCCTCCTTTAATTACAGAATATTTTCAATCACAGACAAATCAAGTCCGTCGTATTTTTTTATAAATTCATTAAAACTTTTAGCAATCAATTTATTTCCGCCTGTTACATCACTTTCGATGTTAAGAGGCATTATCGGATCGTGTACACTCAGACGAAGAAGAAGCCAGCCTTTGATTTCTTCGCTGTCGAAGTAGACTCTTATTCCCTCGTAATTATCGTCAGCCACACGCCATCCTTCTGTATTCTCAGCATAAGCTTTAAGCTCATCTATAACATTTAACCCGTATTTTCTGAAATCACTTTCTTTGATTTTAAAGCGTATTTCGAGTGCTTCTGCCGGGTCTTTCAATGAAGAAATAAGAGAATCGAGCTTTTTGCCTTCTTTACCGAGCTGTGCCATTTTTATGACGATTTTAGTAATAAGATAAGCACCGTCGTCAAGATAGTAATTTTCTTTGAAGGCTGCATGACCTGATGTTTCCATTGCAAGCGGACAGGAAATACCTTCCTTCTCAAGCTCAATCTGCTTATTAATGACATTTCTGTATCCTCTTTTGAATCTGAGATGTACACCGCCGAGATCATCGCCTATGAACTTTGTAAGACCTGTAGATGTTACGCTGTCAGTAACAATAGTACCGCCTTCACAGTTTTCGAGAGCGATAAGAGAAGCGAGAGCAACAAGACGGTTTCTGTTGATTTCTTTTCCTTTTTCATCTACACAGCCTGCTCTGTCAACATCTGTATCGAATATAATTCCGAGGTCTGCACCGTTTTTTACAGTCGCCTCGCAGATTGCCTTCATTGCTTCCTTGTTCTCAGGATTAGGTGTATGGTTAGGGAACATTCCGTCTTTGTCAAGATATTGACTTCCGCTGATATCAGCACCTAAGGGTGCGAGAACGTCTGTAGCGTAAAATCCTCCAACTCCGTTTCCTGCGTCAACTACTATTTTAAATCCTTTCAGAGGTTTTTCGTAATCGTCAGCATTGACCTCTGACTTAATCATATCTCTGAGTCTTTCAGAATAAACAGACATAAAATCTGCGGTAATTATATTAGGTGTTACTTCTTTGGGTTCAAAAGCTTCTTCTGCAAGCAGCAGTATTCTTTCAATATCTTCAGGGTTCAGTCCGCCGTCAACTGTAAAGAATTTTAAACCGTTTTTGTCATAAGGATGATGACTTGCGGTAATCTGTACTGAAGCGACACAGTCAGCATCTACGGTCGTCATAAACATAGCAGGGGTAGATGCATAAGAACAGTCATAAATTTCCTTGCCGAACTGTGCAAGGCCTTTAATTACCTGTTTTTTTATTCTTTCTGCGGATATTCTCGAATCGTGACCCACAGCTATTCTTTTTCCTTTGTATCCTTTTTCATCAAGCCATCTGCAGAAAGCAACAGTTATTCTGTAAACAGTGTCATCCGTTAATTCCAGCTTACTGTTTTCAGTTTCTACGGCAGTACCTCTTATGTCAGAACCGCTTTTAAGATAAAGATAAGAATTCATACTTATTCTCCTTTTTCGTATATTTCTTCAGTTACCTTAAGCAAAAATTTATACATAGGTGTGAAAGTTCTTATCGCATAAATAAGCTCTTCTTCTATTGAACCGTCAAACAGCTTTTTCATATCTGTTCCCGTATATGAAAACAAAAAATAACGGGAATTATAAAAAGGTTTAATATCTTCTCCGATAAAATCTGCGCCCGGTTTGTCTTTTTTGAAGCAGTCGATGAAAGGTAATGCGCCTGCAACATTCATCTGTCTTAAAGCATATCTGAATTCATCTTGGTTTTCAGAAAGAATATTACGGAAAACCTCCAGATCAGAAGGCTGTGCATGAAATAAACCTACACCGTAAGAATAATGGTCGGGAAACACCTCGAACCACATACAAGGCATAAATCTCCATTCGTGCTTATTGCGCATAAACATGCACCAAACATTCGAACGATACATTTCTTTATTCTTAGAATATCGGGTATCCCTTCTTATTCTTGACACCATTTTAGTAGGAATAAGCACCATTTTTTCATCGACATCCAGTAATTCATCGCTAAGGTCTAAAGCAAGCTGACGCATCGGAGTGATAATCTTGCTTTTTATATCCTCTTTTACCGTTTCATAAAATTCTTTGCTGTCATTGAATTTATTAAGTTCTAAAAGCATAAACCCGTCAGGGTCGAAGCCTTTAAAGTTTCTGTTCATTTAATCATTCCTCTGTAGAATTTACCTTAAGCACTTCTTCAGCAGCATACATTACTGCTACCTTGGCACTGTGGAAATTAAGTCCGCCCTGAAGCCACACAGCATAAGGCTCACGCAAGGGGGCATCCGCAGAAAGCTCGATGGATGAGCCTAACGTGAAAGCGCCTGCAGACATTATAACCTTGCTGTCGTAGCCCGGCATTTCCCAAGGCTCGGGGGTTACAAAAGAATCAACGGGAGCGCCCTTCTGAAGGCCCTGACAGAAAGCGATAAGGTTTTTCTCTTCTCGGAGTCTGACAGCCTGAATAATATCGTGTCTCGTTTCACCGACAGCTGGAGTCGGGTCGAAGCCCATAAGAGTGAAAAGAGCAGACGTGAATGCTGCAGTCTTAAGCGCTTCACCTACCACGTGAGGGCCGTTGAATATACCCATAAATAAATCTCTGCTCTGGCCTAATGTAGCACCTACCTCTTTACCGAGACCGGGTGTTGTAAGTCTGTATGCACAAAGCTCGATGCATTCCTTCTTACCTGCGATATATCCGCCTGTTTTAGCTATACCGCCACCGGGATTTTTAATGAGAGAGCCGGCTATAATATCAGCACCGACATCTGTAGGCTCGATTTTTTCTGTCCATTCACCGTAACAGTTATCTACCATAACTACAGCGTCAGAGTGTTTTTTAGTAATATCAACTACTCTTTTGATTTCCGCTACTGAAAGTGAATGGCGGAGCTTGTAACCGCGTGAACGCTGGATATATACCATCTTTACGTTACTTTTTGAGATGCGTTCTTCGATGGCGTCATAATCAAGCTCATCATTTTTAAGCTCTATCTCTTCGTATTTTACACCGAAATCAATAAGAGAACCCATATTGTTTTCGTTTTTTGTTACGCCTATTACAGGGAGAATCGTATCGTAGGGTCTGCCGGAAACACAGAGCATAGTATCACCGGGACGAAGTATACCGAAAAGCGCTACTGTAAGTGTGTGTGTACCGCAGGTGAAATTATGTCTTACGATGGCATCCTCGGCACCGACAGCCTGTGCGAACACACGGTCGATTATCTCACGTCCTCTGTCGCCGTAGCCATAGCCGGTGCTTTCGGCGAAAATGTTTTCACTTACACCGTTATCTATAAATGCTTTAAGCATTTTCTGCTGATTATATTCAGTAATAGCATCAATTGCTTCAAATTCTTTTTTTGCTGTTTCGAGAGCTTTTTCAGAAAGCTCTCGGACTCTGTTGCTAAAAGTAAACATTTTTACTTCCTTTCGATAAAAGAGATTGTTTCTGTAAATTTGAACCCTATATGCACATAAAAGCCTTCTGCTTTTTCGTTAAGAGCAATAACATATACGGTTTTATTTTCATTTTTAAGCTCCTGCGCAAGTGACAGGACCGTCTTTTTTCCGAGACCTTTTTTTCTGCTGCCAAGGTCAGAAGCTACGCCACTTATTATAGCTGATGAAGCTGTCTCTGCACTCGTAAGAGCACAGGATAAAACAGTTCCGTTTTCAGTGCAGCCTTTTATGCGTGCGGAATTTCTTCGGTGACGGAAGGTGAAATCAGAGAGAAAAGAAAGGTAAGCTTCATCAGTGGCTGAAAATGAGCCGGGTATACTTCTGCTGATAAGACTGTAACTTTTCCTGTAAAGCTCCTCGGGCAGGTCAGTAATAATTTCACCGCTGTAATCGCCTGTGTAAACATAGGCATTTCTGATAACTGTTTCACTGAAGCCGAGACACTGCGCTGTTTCCTGTGTGCAGCAGACAGTACTGAAGCCTATCATATCAATAAAAGCTTTTACATCCTCGGAATAACCGCTGAAAGTTCCTTCGAGAGTGATACTGTCCTCGAATTTCGTAATTACACCGACCGTCTTTTCTACATCAAGACAAAGCCAGGTATAAAGGAAATCCCTCTCGAATCCGTAAGAAGTCACCTGACAGAGTATCTTGGTTCCGATAAGACTCCCGTTACATAATCGGGAAATTTCGCTTATATCGTTACTGTCAGCTAATTTTATTCTGAGCATAATTTTCTGCGAGCAACACTGCAAGGTCATAGCAGGCTTTCATGTCTTCTTTGTCAGCTACAGATGTAGCTGAGTGAATATATCTGCACGGAAGTGAAACAGCGATAGTATAAATTCCGCCGTTACTTTTATGAATTGCGCCTGCATCGTTTCCGCCTGCGACTGTGGTTTTGGTTTGTATTTTAATGTTATTTTCTCTCGCAAGCTTAAAAGCGCCCTTAAACATATCTCTGTTGTAGAGAGTAGATCTGTCCATAAAGGAAACGACAGCACCCTCACCCTGTCTGCAGACAGCATCAGAATCATCAACGAAAGCAACATCTGCAGCAGTGGTAGCTTCGAGAACAATCGCATAATCAGGTTTAACGGTAAATGCAGCAGCAGAAGCACCTCTGCATCCCACTTCTTCCTGGACAAGAAAAGCGAAATATGTGTCGTATTCCAGGGCGGAATCAATCATCTTAAGCATAATTGCACAGCCGAAGCGATCATCAATAGCCTTAGCTTTCACCTTATTATTACCGAAAGCAACGAAATCGGAATCAAAGTGAACACTGTCACCGATTTCCACATACTTTTCGGCATCTTCTTTATTTTTAGCACCGATGTCAATATACAGCTTATCGAGCGAAGGTGCAGAGGTTTCTTCATCACCTTTACACAGATGTATCGCTTTACTGCCGATGACACCCTTTACGTTCTTTTCTCCGACAGTAACCGTCTTACCGAGAGTTACCTTACTGTCAACACCGCCTACATTGGTAAACTTAAGGAAACCGTTATCACAGATATAGGTCACAATATATCCTACCTCATCCATATGAGCGGAAAGCATTACCTTTTTTGCAGGTCTTTTTAAACCTTTTTTGAAAGCAATAACATTTCCCATGGGGTCAGTTTCATATTCACATTTACCGTCGATGCGGGAAATAATATATTCTCTTACTTTGTCCTCACGTCCGGAAATTCCATCAATGAGACAAAGATCCTTTAAAATGTCAAGCATCGCACTCAGCCTCCTTTTTAAGAAGATATTCAGCTATTAATTTTGCTGAGTTTTCGATATCGTCAATATTGATTACTTCAATACCCGTGTGCATATAGCGTAAAGGAACGGAGATAAGGGCGGTTCTGACACCTTTACCTGTATTGTTTATCGAGTCAGCATTTGTACCTGTTCTTCCGCCCATAACATCGTGCTGATAAGGAATATCCTTTTCCTTGCATATATTCTTGAGTTCAGCTGTAAACGCTCTGTCGAGAGTCGGACTTATGCCTATAGAAGGACCATTACCGAGACCGATGGTCATGGTTTTATCTGTATAGGGGTCATCACCGAAGCCGACATCTACAGCGATAGCATAATCGGGCATAGCTGAGAATGAGCCTGTCTTTGCACCGCTTCCGCCGGTTTCTTCCTGTACACTGAAAAGAACGGTAAGAGTTAAATTATTGATTTTACCCTGAACCATTTCGAGAGCTCTGAGAATTACAGCGACTGAGCAACGGTCATCGAAAGCGCCCGATGTAATGTTACCGTTAAGAAGCTCGTGCTGACAGCATCTGAGAGTTATTCTGTCACCGATTTCAACTGCTTTTTCGGCATCCTGCTTACTGAGACCTACATCCACAGCCATTTTTTTGATGTCAACACCTGCTTTTTTTTCTTCGGCAGTGAGAAGATGCGGAGGAGTGGAACAAATAACTCCGAAAAGCTCCTCTTTACCGTGAACAGTAACTTCACTTCCGATAAGTATACGCTCGTCGGGACCGCCTACCCTGTCTACAAGTAAAAAGCCTTTATCGTCTATACCTCTTACCACAAGGCCTATCTGATCGATATGAGCATCTAAGAGTATGTGCGTTTTACCGTTTCCGAATGTTCCTTTAACATTACCTAAAGTGTCAATTTCGGCATCCATATATCTTTCAAGCTCTGATTTGGCAAAAAGTGCTGCTTCAGCTTCATCGCCTGATGTACCGCACTTTTCTGCAAGATCAAAACACAATTTTTTCAAATCCACGAAACACTACCTCCATCATAGCTTATAATCCCTACAATTATATCCTAAACTTATATAAAAATCAATATAAATACAAATAAAAACAGGCATTTTGAAGTCATAAACTCCGAAACACCTGTTCGCATTTTAATAATAGACTGTCTTATTCTGTTTCTCTTACGCTTCTGCCACAATCGTGGAATAAGAGTGATACACACCAGATTGCCGCAAGAGCAATTACGGTATAAATAATTCTTGCAATTATCGAACTCTGACTGCCGAAAATCCATGCAACGAGATCGAACTGAAAAATACCGATAAGGCCCCAGTTAACACCGCCGATTATTGTAAGTATCAACGCGATTTTGTCAAGCATCTTTTCTCAACTCCTTTAAGAGTATTTTTGCCCGAAAAAAGATGCTTATTCATTAAAATTCGGAAATCATAATACAGCTTCCCATTATATTTCTGTGAAGGATAAAATTATTTTTTTTGTAAAATTTTATCGCAAGCTTATTACCCATTCCGCACGAAAGCATTAATCTGTTGATATTTTTGTTTTTCAGATGGGATTTCAGTTCATTCATAAGAGCAGAACCTGTCCCTTTTCCTTGACATTCACTTAAAATATCTATATGGAGATGTGCTCTGTATTTTTTGGCGAAAAGCTTATGAACACCAATTTCGCTGAGTGCCATAGAGTAATATTTAAACCCTAACTTTTTAATTCTGGGTAAATAGGACTTTTTGAACACAGATAAATATCTGTCGAAATCTTCGGCACACAGAATATAGCCGACTGCTTCATCACAGTCATTTACTGCAACGAAAATATTTTTCGGCTCGACTTCGGCATAGTAATCGTTATACATCAGAAAGAGAAATTCTTTGTCTTTTTCTGTTTCAGTGGGAAGTCCCGAGGTTTCGATACAGATTTTTCTGAGGTTTTCTCTATCTTTACTTTCATATTTTCTGATACTGATCATATCTTATCATCTCCAGAGTTTTTTAGATGAGGACGACACTCCGAGAGCGCCGTTTTCCAGGGCAAGAGTAACTTCTTCTTCGCTGCTGATGAGACCGCCGACAATTACGGGCACCTCCAGAGAGGAGCTCATCTGCTTTGTTATACGGGGCATTATACCCGGCATAATTTCCACAGCATCGGGGTTTATGGTCTGCGAGGCCTTTATCGCTGTTCCGATGGAAAGAGAGTCGATGATGAACACTCTCTGAACAGTAAGCATACCGAGAGATTTGGCGGCTTTGAGAAGGTTATTTTTAGTTGATATAATTCCGTCAGGCTTTATCTGTTCACTGATGTATTTCAGAGCAACGGCATCACGGGAAAAGCCTTCTACGAGATCCACGTGTATGAAGATGATTTTATTTTTCTTCTTTGCCTTTTCGACACATTCCCTCAGATTAAAAACAGATCCGCAGAGAAGAAATATCACTTCACATCCCGACTCTAATGCAGCATCAAGATCTGCTATATCTTTAACTCCCGCAATAATTGATTTATCGGTAAGACTTTTTACTAAAATACTTTTCATTTGTGCACCTGCCTTACACCAACGCTTTTTCTATAAGATTTCTGAGTTCTTCTGTTCCGTCACCCTTAAGAGCTGAGAAAGGTACAACGCTGATGTTTCCGTATTCCGAAAGTATTGAGCATATTGATTCGAGCTGATTCATTCTCTCGGTTTTATTGAGCTTGTCGCATTTAGTAAGTGCAACAATAAAAGGAATACCGTTTGCGTTCATATATTCAATCATATCCAAGTCCTGCTCAGAGGGCTTATGTCTCATATCTATAAGCTGTACAACAAGACGGATATCTCTGCCTGAGGAAAAATAAGTTTCCATAAGCTCTGCCCAGCGAAGCTTTTCATTATGTGACACCTTGGCATACCCGTAACCGGGAAGGTCAACAAATCTGCAGTTATCAAGTCTGAAAAAATTAATGGTTACGGTTTTCCCCGGCATAGAACTTACACGGGCGATGCTCTTTCTTCCTAAAATCTTATTAAGCAACGAGCTTTTTCCCACATTGGATTTGCCTGAAAAAGCAATTTCGGGTAAATCTGACGGTTTAAGCTGTGCGGCAACACCGAAAGATGTTTCAAAAACTGCATTATCGTATCTCATCAGTTTCACCTCTTCTGTTTTTTATTATCACATCGTGGGGAGAAAATTTTACATTACTTTTTGCATCCGTAAAAGATACACCCTTAATGACATTCGTAAATACATCGTCAAGTCTGCTGACTCCGATGAATTCAATATTTTCCTTGATAACATCATCGATTTCCCAAAGGTCACTGAGATTATCTTCGGGAATTATTATTTTTCTGATGCCTGCCTTATAGGCGGCCATTGACTTTTCTTTAAGACCGCCGATAGGAAGAACTCTGCCTGTGAGAGTTATTTCACCTGTCATAGCTGTTTTTCTGTCGGTAGGCTTACCTGTAAGAACTGAAAGAAGTGCTGTAGCTATGGTGACACCTGCCGAAGGGCCGTCCTTCGGAACAGCACCCTGCGGAACGTGAATATGAATGTTCTTTTTGGTAAAAGAAGTGTAGTCTATTGCGTATTTGTCGGCTGTACTTTTTATATAGCTGAGGGCCGCTTTAGCTGATTCCTTCATCACATCACCGAGAGAACCTGTAAGCTCGAGCTGACCGTTACCTTCCATAGTAACTGCCTCAACCTGGAGCATTTCACCGCCCACACTCGTCCAAGCCAGACCGTTCACCACACCGATGGGGTCCTTCGGAAGAAGCTTATCCTTTTTATATTTTTCGGGACCGAGGAATTCCTTTACAAGCTCACGGCTGACTGAAACTCTTTTAACATCTCCGTAACCAAGCTTTACTGCGGACTTACGGCAGATTTTGGCTATGGTCTGCTCCAGACGTCTTACACCTGCTTCACGTGTGTAAGAGTCGATTATCAGTCTGATGGCACTGTCACTGAATCGGATATCGTTTCCGTTGAGACCGTGAAGTGCTATCTGTTTTTTCAGAAGATGGTTTTTAGCTATAAAGAATTTTTCTTCGGGGGTATAGCTTGTAAGCTCGATTATTTCCATTCTGTCATAAAGTGGCTGCGGAATAGTAGAAACATCATTGGCTGTGGTAATAAAAAGAACCTTACTGAGATCGATGGGGAATTCCATATAATTATCTCTGAAGCTGAAATTCTGTTCCGGGTCAAGAACCTCAAGCAAGGCTGATGCAGGGTCGCCCTTATAGTCCTTGCCGAGCTTATCTATTTCGTCGAGAAGAATAATCGGATTAAAGGTTTTTGCCTGAATAAGTGAATTCACTATTCTGCCCGGCATAGCTCCGACATAGGTTTTTCTGTGACCTCTTATTTCGGCCTCATCACTGACACCGCCAAGTGAAAGACGGACATATTTTCTGTCCATAGCTGCAGCTACAGAGCGCACAACAGATGTTTTACCCACACCCGGAGGGCCGGCAAGACAAATTATACTGCCCTTCTGATTATCTGTACGGCTTTTTACAGCGAGCATTTCGATAAAGCGTTCCTTAACCTTTTCGAGTCCGTAATGGTCCCTGTCGAGAATTTCCTCAGCTCTTTTAAGCTCGAGATTATCGACGGTATAGAACCCGAAGGGTAAGCTCAGTGCAGTATCGAGATAGCTTCGTGCTATCGAAGCATCAGCACCGCCGCTCTGAAGTTTTGAAAGCTTGTCACATTCGGAGGTAAGCTTTTTACGTACTTCATCACTGCAGACGAGATCGGCTATTTTTTCTCTGTATTTCTGTATCTCTGTAAGAGAGTCCTCGTATTCACCGAGCTCCTCAGAAATAGTTTTGATTTTTTCACGTAAATAGTACTCACGCTGATTCTTTTCCATCTGCGACTCGACTTTATCTTCGATGTCATTTTCTATTCTGAGTACATTTACCTCATTTACGAGCATAGCATAAAGCTTGTAAAGTCTTGTAACTGGATTAAGCTCCTCGAGAAGCTCTTGGCGCTGTTTATAATTATGGATGGTGTTTCCTGCTATTATATCAGCGATTTCCGAGGGATTTTCCGAGAAAAACACTCTCGCAGCGATGTCTTCAACATCTCTTGCCATAATCTGCAGATATTCATCAAAAGCATCCTTAACCTTACGGATGAGTGCTTCCGTTTCAGCAACATCATAATTTTTCAGAGATTTACTTTTCTTTTCTCTGACATTAGCGGTGATGTAAGGTGTGAAGTCACCGTAGCTGTCAATAACAGCTCTGCTTATGCCTTCTACTACGACACGCATAAAGTCAGATTCGGGTGCCTTGATAACCTGCTTGACAGAGGCGATTACACCCATATCATACAAATCAGCTTCGCCAGGATCAGCTACAGAGATATCTTTCTGTGCCACCAGAAAAAGCTTCTGATCTCCGTTCATAGCCTCTTTGATTGCTTCTATTGATTTCTTTCTTCCCACATCGAAATGAAGGCGCATACCCGGAAAAACAACAATTCCTCTTAATGCGACAGTGGGTAATTTTTTATATACTACATTTATTGCCATTTAATCATTTCCTTTAATTTATATATAATCAATCACTGATTATACAACAATACTTAATTTAAATCAACAAAAATTATTTTAATTTTTTTAGTCTAAGGCTACAGAAATACCTTCAAGGTTTCTCTCCATAAGCTCAATGTATCCGGTTCCTTTACTGAAATCCTCGTAGGAAACGACGTGGCACGAGTAAAGAGTGCGGATTTCGGCTCCCGTAGCCTCAGAAATGGTTTCTGCCACCTTGCCCGTACCGAGATCGATTTTAAAAATTACAGGTACATCATTTTCGTTGACTCTGTCAATAAGAGATGAAATGGTAACAGGATTGGCCTCTGCCTGTGCAGAACAACCGGGAAAAGCTGAATAATAATCAATGCCGTATCTTTCGGTAAGATATCTCAGAGGAAATCTGTCACCGATGATTATAAAGCCTTTATTACTGTTTGACACAGTTTCGCTGAATTTTCTGTCGAGCTCTTCAAGCTTTCCGATATACTCTTCAGCATTTTTCTGATAATATTCCCTATTATTTACGTCTGCTCTGATTATAGCTTCTGTAATCGCTTCGGTAATTTTTACTGCGTTGTAAGGTGAGGTCCATACATGCTCGTCATACTCTGTTTCCTCACTTTCATCGGAGTGGTGAATGTGTCCGTGTTCACCGTGCTCCTCCTCATAAAGCTGAGTGACCTCCATCATTCTTACAGTTCTTATTTCATCGCTTAAAGAATCGAGTATGGTGTCCACCCACTTTTCAGACTCACCGCCACCGTATATGAAAACATCACATTCCTTTATTTTCATTATGTCTGCAGGTGTAGGCTCATAGGTATGACTTTCCTCTCCGGGTGAAAGAAGCATAGATACTTCACCCTTATCTCCGATTATGTTACGTGCAAAGTCATACTGTGCGAAGGCCGTGGTTACTACTGAGAGGTTTTTGCTGCTGTCTTTGTGTACTGTGGCTGCGCCGAAAGTCATAATACCTGCATATAACAGTGCAAAGGCGGTGATTACTGCACAGGAGAGTATTCTGCTGACACCTTTTCTTCCTGCGTAATCCTTACTTTTTACAGCTTTAAACACTGAAAATGCTGCAAAAAGGAAAATGTTAAAGCATACGACGGATGCACCTGTCGGTGCTTCGTATTTAACTGAAAGCAGGAGACCGGAAACAAAGCAGAATACGGATATCATCGTACTCGATATAATGACTCTTCTGAAGCTTTTACACACTCTCATTGATGTAACTGTCGGGAAAATTATCAGTGAGGAAATCAGAAGAGCACCCATCATTCGCATTCCGACCACAATTGTCACCGCAGTCAGTGCAGAGATGAGCATATTATAAAGTGAAGTGCGAGTTCCCGTAGCCTTAGCAAAGCTTTCGTCGAAGGTTACGGCGAAAATCTCATTATAGAAAATAACGAACAGCGTAATAACAACCAAAGAAATAACTGAACTGATAATAACGTCATTATCCGTCATAGTGAGAATACTGCCGAACATATAGTTATAAATATCTATGTTCATACCTGTAGTAACAGAGGTAGCCATTACACCAACTGCCAATGCGCCCGTAGAAATCAGAGCTATTGCTGCATCTCCTTTTATTTTTCCGCTTTCGTTCATTTTCAGAAGAATAAAAGCAGCGAAAACGACTATAGGTAAGGCAAAATATAAAGGAGCGATGTTCGCTGCACAGGCAATCGCCATAGCTCCGAAGGCAACGTGAGAAAGTCCGTCTCCTATCATTGAAAACCTTTTAAGAACCAGACTGACACCTAACAGAGCTGAGCAAAGAGAAACGAGAACACCTACAATCAGAGCTCTTATCAGAAAGTTCTGAGAAAAAATAATATTCAAAGCTTCATTCAATTTAATTCACACCTCCGAATTTTCTGTAAACATCTGATATAAGATACTCTTCTACTGTTCCGTAAAAGCTGTCAGTTTTACGAAGGTGCAGTATATGGTCAGCATTAGCTACCGATGCATGTAAATCGTGCGAAACCATAATTATAGTAACACCGAGCTCTTTATTGATTTTTCTTATCAGATTATACATATCCATCGTGACGATGGGGTCAAGGCCTGTTACCGGCTCGTCAAGTAAAAGCATTCTTTTACCTGCACAAAGTGCTCTGGCGAGGAGAACCCGCTGCTGCTGTCCTCCTGAAAGCTCTCTGTAACAGTGGTTTTTAAGTTCGGAAATGTCGAGCTTTTTCATATTTTCGAGAGCGAGAGCCTTTTCATCCGAAGAAAAGAAAAACTTTTTCTTTTTCCGTGATATACATCCCGATAAAACTACCTCATAAACACTGGCAGGAAAATCCTTCTGTGCCGTCGTCTGTTGGGGAAGATATCCGATTTCTTTAGCAGAAAGACCTTCTCCGATGTGCAGATGTCCCGATGAGGTTTCCTTCAGTCCGAGTATAGATTTAATCAGAGTACTCTTTCCACTGCCGTTTTCTCCTACTATGCAGAGATAGTCACCGTCATTTACGGAAAAATTAAGATTCTCAATAACGCTGTTATTCTCATAGCTGAGATAAACATTTTTACAACTTATAAGTTCCATATATTTTCTCCTGTTTCACTCACTGCATTTGTCACAAAGTCCGTAAAGCACTGACTTGGAATTATCTATTCTGAAACGGTGATGTTCATAAATATGTTCATTGACATTGTTAAGAAATTCACAGCCGAGATGAATAAATTCACCGCATTTCAGACACTTGAGATGCATGTGACTGTTACAGTCCATTTTTTCATCAATGTACTGATACTGAGCGCTTTTACTGTTACCGCCCGTAATTTTACGCAGTCTTCCCTCACTTACGAGTTTTTCTACATATCTGTATACTGTTGTCTTGCCTACGGGTGTTCCCTCGTTTCTCAGGATTTCCGAAATCTCTTCGCAGGTAAATTGCTTAGCTGTATTTTTACTAAGAAAATCAGATATAATCTTTTTCTGTTTAGTGTTATATGTAGTATTCATAATCCACCTCTTAATCTGAAATTGAATTTCATTTTCAAATTATAATATTTACTTTCAATTATGTCAATAAATTTTAAGCAATAAATTGAAATACAGATTATAATGTGATATTATAAAATTATTACAAAGGAGGTATGTCAAATGAAAAATTTATTATCATCCGTGCTTTTAACTGCGACCACCGTTGCCGAAACTTCAGAGCCTACCATGCTTTATAATCCCCTGCTCGATGAAAACGGACAGTTTGTCGATGCATCCCAGGCTGCAGACAACATTAACTCCTTATGGGAGGAGTGGGACATAGTTAATAAGCTTATATCAGCCATTCCTTCAATCATTATCGCTGTTGCACTTGTGATTATCGGTTTTATTCTTGCAAATCTTTCATCTAAAATTATCATTAAAACTCTCAGTGCCAAGCGTGTCGACCCTTCCGTTTATAATTTCATTAAAAGATTCGTTTCTGCGGGTATTAAATTTATTTTCATACTCCTGGCTGTATCTATGTTTTATGATGTCAATTCTATCTTTGTTGCACTCGGCGGTGCAGGTCTTGCTGCAGGTCTCGGTTTACAGGAAAGCGTCGCACAGTTTGCCAGCGGTATACAGATTCTTATTAATCATCCTTTTAAAACCGGAGACTTTGTAGAGCTTAACGGTGTTTCCGGTTCCGTTGCAGATATTCGCTTTATGAACACTGTTATCAAAACAGTTGATAACAAAAAAATCATTATCCCCAATTCTCATATAACCACTAATCACATCATTAATTACTCGGCTGAGAATACACGCCGGGTGGATCTCCTGTTTTCTATCAGCTATACCGATGATATTCAGATGGCTAAAAATGTTATTCTCGATGTGGCTAAGGCTGACGGTAAAATACTCAGAGATCCCGAGCCTGTCGTTTACGTAAATTCTCATGAAGCGAGTTCAGTATCTTTAGTTGCTAAAATATGGTGTGCAGGTACGGATTATTGGGATGTTTACTACGCTATGCAGGAAAACGTAAAAATCGCATTCGATAAAAACGGTATATCTATCCCCTTCAATCAGATGGATGTTCATATCATAAATAACTGATTTCACTATATAGTGTGTAATGCTTGTTATTTTTGCACAAAAGAAACAATAAATATTGAATATAATTCTCTGTCTATTTTTCATAAATCTATTGAAAAGTCAGTGAAAAAAAGTAAAATATATAATGACAGAAATAATGTCGAATCAAGATGTAAAAAAATGGGGGTAAATAAAAATGTCCAATTCATTAATCGAATACCTTGACACAATTCCTCAGGGTCGACTTGGTATCATCGCTATGAGAGGCTGTGAGGAACTGGCTAAAAAAGTCAGCGATCAGATTTTAGAATGCCGTGCAAAATTCCAGCAGGATGATGAAAATCTTCACCTTAAAGGTTATCACAGAGATTCCTACATTATTAACGCTGTTTTTCCGCGTTTCTCAACCGGTGAAGGTAAAGGCGTTATCAATGAGTCTATCCGCGGATACGATCTTTTTATTATCACTGACTGCTTCAATTACAGCGTAAAGTACAAAATGTACGACCTCAAGGATGCAAACGGTGAGCCTCTTATGGTTCCTATGAGTCCTGACGATCACTTCGCAGACCTTAAGAGAGTTATCTCCGCATGTGCAGGTAAGGCAAAGAGAATTACTGTTATTATGCCTATGCTTTATGAAGGAAGACAGCACAGACGTTCAGCAAGAGAATCTCTTGACTGCGCTCTCGCACTTCAGGAGCTCGAAAATATGGGCGTAAGCAACATCATTACCTTTGATGCTCACGACCCCAGAGTGCAGAACTCAATCAGAATCGGATTTGAAAGTGTTTCCCCCACTTATCAGATGATAAAAGCTATCGCAAAGAGCCTTAACAACGACATCAAGTTCAGCCCTGAAAACACAATGATGATTTCACCTGACGAAGGCGGTATGGGCAGATGTGTTTATTATTCTCAGGTTCTCGGTGTAGAACTCGGTATGTTCTACAAGCGCAGAGACTTCACACGAATCGTAGACGGCAGAAACCCCATCATCTCACACGAATTCCTCGGTGATAACGTAGAAGGTAAGGATGTTATCGTTGTAGACGATATGATTTCAAGCGGCGACTCTATGATTGACGTTTGTAAGCAGCTTAAGAGCCTTAAAGCCAAGAGAATCTTCGTTTTCTCATCCTTCGGTCTTTTCTCATCAGGTCTCGAAAGATTCGATAAGGCATACGCTGAGGGTATTTTTGATAAGATCTTCACCACTAACCTTATTTATCAGACGCCTGAGCTTCTTACTAAAGAATGGTACTATTCAGTTGATATGTCAAAATATGTGGCACTCATCATTGATACACTTAACCACGACAGATCAGTTAGCCCCTTCCTTAATCCTATTCAGAAGATTCAGGAATATATCGAGAAATACGACCTTAAATAAAATAACTTCAAACAACTAAAATAACTGTCACATTTTGTGACAGTTATTTTTTTGTAACCTATAATAAAAAAAGAGCGGTACATCCGAAAGAATGTACCGCATACTTTAAAAAGAATTATTCAGCAGCTTCTTCTGCAACTGATTCAGCTTCAACAGCCTCTTCTACAACTTCTTCAGCAGCTTCTTCTGCTTCAACTTCAGCTTCTTCAACTACTTCGGGTTCGAGAAGAACACGGATTGAAAGGCTGATACGATGCTTATCGTAATCTACATCAGTAATCTTAACTGTTACTACATCACCGATAGAAAGAACTTCCTTGGGAGATGCGATGTGACGGTTAGCAATCTGAGAAATGTGGATAAGACCTTCAACACCGTCAATGATTCTTGCAAATGCACCGAAGGTAGTAAGACCTACTACAGTTGCTTCAACTACTGAGCCAACTTCGTAATCTCTCTTGAAGATTTCCCAGGGATTGTCTTCAACTCTCTTGTAGCCGAGAGAAATCTTTCTCTTTTCTGTATCAAGAGCCTTGATGTAAACCTTAACTGTATCGCCAACGTTTACGATTTCAGAAGGATGCTTGATTCTTGTCCATGAAAGCTCAGAGATATGTACCATACCGTCTACGCCACCGAGATCTACGAAAGCGCCGTAGTTAGTGAGAGACTTAACAGTACCTGTGAATTCCTGACCTTCTGCGATGTCTGCCCAGAATGCATCTGTTGCAGCCTTGCGCTCTTCTCTGATAACGGCACGTGCTGAACCTACTACACGCTTCTTCTGTTCGTCAAGGTCAATAAGTCTGAACTTGATGGTCTGCTTGAGAAGCTGAGAAAGATCCTCGTCCTTGCCGAGACCTGTGAGTGAAGCAGGAATAAATACTCTTGCTCCTAAGGGATATACAATTACACCGCCTCTTACAACTTCGGAAACAACTGCTTCGAGAACTTCGTCGTTTTCCTTAGCTGCTACGATGTTTTTCCATGATGCTCTTCTGTCGTAAAGACGCTTGGAAAGCTTCATGGTGCCTTCATTATCATTTGTTTTCATGATAATGAGATTGAGCTCGTCGCCGATTTTGAGTTCCTTTGAAGGATCGGCTGTGGGATCATTGCTGTATTCTTCTACAGGGATGAAACCGGCGTATTTTCTGCCAATGTCAACTTGAATCTCGTTGGGTGCAATGCCAACAACAATACCAACAACATTGGGGTTATCACTTGTATCGTCAATGCTATCAACGGCTGCTAAGAACAGCTCCTGATCCTGTGTCTCCTTTGTGATTTTTTGTTCATTAAAGTTTTCGGTCATAATGACTTCAACCTCCTTTATTATACGTGCAGGTGTGGATGCACCCGCTGTTATACCAATTTTTTCGCAACCTGTAAAATCGATGTCCTTCAGCTCTTCAGGACTTTCGATGAGATAGGTGCGGCAGTTCTCACTACAGACATTTTTTAATTTGACGGTGTTTGAGCTGAAGCGTCCGCCGATTACGAGCATACAGTCAACATTTTGTGACAATTCGTTTGCTTCTTCCTGTCTGTTTTGAGTCGCTCTACATATTGTATCAAAAGAAATCGAATTTGTACATACTTTTTGAATAATTTTTGCACATTTTTTCCATTCTTTTACCGAAAAAGTTGTCTGAGAAACAAAAACTGTTTCAGTTTTTTCTATATCAGAATTTTTTTTGAGTAATTCGAGAAGCTCATCTTCATTTTTGAAAACATAAGACTTACCTTTGCAGTAGCTTCTGAAGCCGCAGACCTCGGGGTGATTCTCGTCGCCGGATATAAGAACTGTATTATCTTCTGTGGAATGCTGTTTGATAAGCTTATGAATTTTAAGAACATAAGGACAGGTAGCGTCGGTATATTTTATCTGTAATCTTTCGAGTGACGCTACTGTTTCCTTGGTAACGCCGTGTGCTCTGATGACTACCTCACATCCCTCGGGAACGTCATCGGGCGAATCAGCTATAACAACACCCTTGTTCTGAAGATCCTCAATAACCTGAGGATTGTGAATTATCGGACCGAGTGTGCATACCTTGTGACCTTCATCCAGCATTTTGTAAACTATATTAACTGCTCTGTCTACACCGAAGCAGAAGCCTGCAGTTTCAGCAACTGTTATTTTCATTTTCTGCCTCCCATAAAGACTTGATTCTGTTCATTATCAATTCTGATGCATTATTCAACTCTGCCGACCTGCGCTTACCTTCGAAAGAAAATTCGGAATTTTTAATGACATTTCCATAGGATAACACGAGTGAATGCCAACGTGATTTATCTGAAGGACTTCTGTAAATACACACAGGCAGAACATCAGCACCTGTCATTCCGGCAAGATAAGCAACACCGTTTTTTCCTTCTGTAGGCGCAGAGTTTTTCACTCTTCTGCCTTCAGGGAAAACACCGAGAACCCACCCGTTTGAGATTATCTTTTCAGCACGGTGGATAGCCGCTCTGTCGAAGTGATTACGTCTGACGGGAAAAGCATTCATATTCCGCATAAAAGCAGCCTTAAAAGGGTTTTCAAAAAGCTCACTCTTAGCCATAAAATGCACCGTTCTCGGACAGTTTGCCACGATGATAGCCGGGTCCGAAAAAGCGATGTGATTAGAGGTAATTATCAGCGGACCGTCCGAAGGGACGTTTTCTTTTCCTTTTACCGTCAAACTCTTATATGCGAGTGCGGATAAGCCTTTGGCGGTGTACTTTCCTGCGAAATAAATTTTATGCTCTGTCGGCTCCTTTGAATAATCGAAATACAATCAAATCATCCTCTGTCTGTTTTTTTTGATTATATTTTACCCTCAATTATGCTGATTATTAATTCGATTGATTGCTCTAATCCGATATCACTTGTGTCGGCAAGAACTGCATCGTCAGCCTGCTTCAAGGGAGCGATTTCTCTGTGTGAATCGTTATAATCACGCTCAATCATATCTGCGAGAACATCTTCATATCTGGTTTCAATGCCTTTTTCAGTGAGCTCGAGATGTCTTCTTTTTGCTCTTGCCTCGGGTGAAGCGGTGAGGAAAATTTTAACATCTGCATCGGGAAGAACGACTGTACCTATGTCTCTTCCGTCCATAATGCAGTTATTGCTTGCGGCAAGATTTTTCTGTAAATCAAAAAGATACTTTCTTACTTCAGGTACAGCAGAAACAGCAGATGCAGCCATAGAAGCATCGGGGGTTCTGATTTCTCCCGAAACATCTTCACCGTTCAGGAACATTCTCTGCTCACCGTCAATAAATTTAAGCTCAATTTTAAGCTCATCTGTAAGAGTAGAAATAACAGATGCGGCATCCTTTACATCGGCACCCTTTCTCAAGGCATTAAGGCCTACAGTTCTGTAAAGTGCTCCGGTATCGATATAAATATAACCGAGTCTGGCAGCTGCGGCTTTAGAGATAGTGCTTTTTCCTGCGCCTGCAGGTCCGTCAATGGCAACATTAATTACTTTATTCATAACAGTTCTCCTTATACTTAAACATTTTCGCCGGCGAGTCTGCCTGTAGAAAAGGCTATCTGCAGATTAAATCCGCCTGTATAGGCATCAACATCTATTACTTCGCCTGCAAAATATAATCCTTTGCAAAGCTTGGATTCCATAGTTTTGGGATCAATTTCCTTTGTGCTTACACCGCCCGAGGTTATTATAGCCTCTTCAATGGGTCTGAATCTTAAAACGGTAATTTTCATATCCTTAAGAATATTAACGAGCTTAGCTCTCATATCCTTGGTAATCTGATTAACCTTTGTGGAAGGCTTTATGCCTGAAAGCTTTACGATTACAGGTACTAACTTTTTAGGCAAGAGAGCGTCGAGAGCATTAATGAAATTCTTGTTGGAATTTTCGAGAAAATCTCTTTGTATTCTTTTATCGAGCTGTTCATAAGAAAGAGCAGGCTTAAGGTCAATATGTATTTCATATTTGCGCTCTTTTATATCCTTCATATGTGAGCTTGCACTGAGAATAAGCGGACCGGAAACTCCGAAATGTGTAAAGAGCATCTCACCGAAATCTTTATAAATTTCCTTATAAGATTCTGTGTCAAAAACTGAAATCTCTACATTTTTCAGTGAAAGTCCCTGTAAATCCATACAGAAGCCTTCGTGACAGACGAGCGGAACAAGAGAAGGTTTAATGTCAGTTACGGTATGACCTGCCTGTCTTGCAAGCTTATAGCCGTCACCCGTAGAGCCTGTCAGAGGATACGATGCTCCGCCTGTGGCTACAATAACCTTATCTGCATAAAGTTCGTTACCGTCGTCAAGAACTACACCTTTAACCTCACCGTCATTTAAAATAAGCTCACTGACGGTACCTTTAATTCTTTTAGCATCGGAGTCCTGGCTGAAACGGTTAAGAGCATCGACGATATCGGAAGCTTTGTCACTTTCGGGAAAAACTCTGTCCCCTCTTTCGACTTTAAGTGATACACCCATATCTTCAAAAAAATCTATTGTATCAGAAGGCATAAAGCGTGAAAATGCACTGTAGAGAAAACGGCCGTTAGTAGGAACATTGGCTATAAGGTCATTTATGAGGTTACAGTTATTAGTAACATTACATCTGCCTTTACCTGTTATCATAATTTTACGGCCGGGCTTATCGTTTTTTTCGATAAGAATTATTTCGTTTCCGTTTTCGGCAGCGATACCCGAAGCCATAAGACCTGCAGCACCTGCGCCGATTACTATTACTTTATTTCTCATATATACTCTCCATTAATGAAAATCTTTTCTTATTATACAATACATAGTAGTCAAATGCAAGTGCGAAACAAAGGTAAAATTTACAAAATGATAAATTTTTTATAATTTTACATATATAGACAAGTTGATTGTTTTGTGTTATAATAAGAAAAAACAGAATATGAGGTGCAAAATGAATTTAGCTAACAAATTGA
Organism: Acutalibacteraceae bacterium; assembly: GCA_045637365.1. Taxonomy (GTDB): domain Bacteria; phylum Bacillota; class Clostridia; order Oscillospirales; family Acutalibacteraceae; genus UBA6857. The sequence continues at coordinate 4,290 of JAZTZH010000072.1, read as the reverse complement.
CGGTTTTCAGAGTAGTTCTCGTTCCCTTCTTCGTAGTGTTTATGCTCACTGATTTCACAGCATATAACCGCTGGATTGCTTTCGGAATTTTCGTGGCAGCTACTATTACGGATAAGCTCGACGGAACTATAGCTCATAAATACAATATGGTAACTACTTTCGGTAAATTTATGGATCCTATTGCGGATAAGCTGCTCGTATGCTCTGCTCTCATCTGTCTTACAGCATCAGGAGAGGTTCCCGCCTGGGTCACAATACTTATTATCGGCAGAGAATTTGCAATAAGTGCCGTGAGACTCGTTGCGGCTGATAACCATGTAGCTATTGCTGCCACATGGTGGGGCAAAAGTAAAACCATAGCTCAGATGGCTATGATAATAATTATACTTATGAATGTCCCTGCTCTTCATCTTTTAGGACAGATAGTAATGTACGTTTCAGTAGTTCTTACAGTCGTTTCTCTGATTGACTACATAATAAAGAATAAGGATGTACTTAAATTTGAAGATAAATAATCACGATAAAGAGTCTTTTAAGGCTCTTTATTTGTTTTTAATATTGACAAAAGGCAGATAATATTGTTAAAATATATGTTGAAATTTTATAATTTGAAAGGAAGTAATTATATGAACAAAGGTAAGTTTTATATAACAACTGCTATAGCATATACTTCGAGAAAGCCCCATATCGGTAACAGCTACGAAATAGTACTCACCGATGCCATCGCACGCTATAAGAGACTTCAGGGCTACGATGTATATTTTCTCACAGGAACTGACGAGCACGGTCAGAAAATCGAGGAGTATGCCAAGGCTGCAGGTGTTTCACCCAAAGAATATGTCGACAATGTAGCTGCAGAAATCAGAAGCATCTGCGACACACTCAATACCACCTACGATAAGTTCATCAGAACTACCGACGATTATCACGAGAAGGTAGTTCAGAAGATTTTTAAAAAGCTTTATGAGCAGGATGATATTTACAAGAGTGAGTATGAGGGTCTCTACTGTACTCCCTGTGAGTCCTTCTGGACTGAGTCACAGCTCGTTGACGGCAAATGCCCCGACTGTGGCCGTGAAGTAACCAAGGCAAAGGAAGAGGCATATTTCCTCCGTCTTTCCAAATATCAGAAGCAGCTCGAGGAATACATCGAAAATAACGATAATTTCATCTATCCCGAAAGCCGTAAAAAGGAAATGCTCAATAACTTCATCAAGCCGGGACTTCAGGATCTCTGTGTTTCCAGAACATCCTTCAAATGGGGCGTTCCCGTTTCTTTCGATGACAAGCACGTTATCTATGTCTGGATTGATGCTCTTTCAAACTATATCACAGCCTTAGGCTACGATCCCGACGGCTCAGGTGACCTTTATAAAAAATACTGGCCTGCAGATGTGCACATCATCGGTAAGGATATCGTTCGTTTCCATACTATCTACTGGCCTATTATGCTTATGGCTCTCGGTGAGGAGCTTCCCAAGCAGGTTTACGGTCATCCCTGGCTTCTCTTCGGTGAAGATAAGATGTCCAAATCGAAGGGTAATGTTATTTATGCTGACGAGCTTTCCAAGCTTATCGGTGTAGATGCCGTAAGATACTATCTTCTCTCTGAAATGCCCCACGCCAACGACGGCTCAATCTCTTACAGCACTATTATCGAAAGATTCAATTCCGATCTTGCCAACACTCTTGGCAACCTTGTAAACAGAACTGTCGCTATGACAAATAAATACTTCGGCGGAACAGTTATGGCTCCCACTTGCGCTGACGCTATCGATGACGAGCTTAAGGCTTTTGCTCTCGAAACCGTTAAGACAGTCGAAAGCAAGATGGAAACCTACCACATCGCTGATGCTGTAGAGGCTGTAATGAATCTCGCAAAGAGATGCAACAAATACATCGACGAAACTGCTCCCTGGGCTCTTGCTAAAGATGAAGGAAACAAAGAGAGACTCGGTACTGTTCTTTATAACCTTCTCGAGGGTATCAGATTTATCTCTGTTCTTCTTTCTTCCTTTATGCCCGAAACCTCTAAGTCGATCCTTTCGCAGATTAACTGTAATATAGAAGATTATGAAAGCCTTTCTTCCTTCGGTGCACTCAAGGCAGGAAACAACGTAGGTACTGCTACTCCCCTTTTCGCACGTATCGATGCTGAAAAGATGATGGAAGAAATCAAAGCTCAGCAGGAAGCTGCTCAGGCAAATGAAAAGTCCTTCAGCGAAATCGAGGGTATCGCTAAAATCGGTATCGAGGATTTCGCCAAGGTTGATTTAAGAGTAGCAAAAATCACCGACTGCGAGCCCGTAAAGAGAGCAAAGAAACTCCTCAAGCTCACTCTTAATGACGGAACAGGTACACCCAGAACGGTAGCCTCAGGTATCGCAAAATGGTACAAGCCCGAGGAACTCATCGGTAAGAGTGTTATCGTAGTTTCCAACCTCAAACCCGCCGTTCTCTGCGGAGTAGAAAGTCAGGGTATGATTTTAGCTGCTGACTGCAGTGAAGACGATGTTAAGGTTATTTTCGTAGACGGTATTCCCGAAGGCTCTAAGGTAAGATAATGTACAGTAATATTTTTGACACACACGCACATTATGATGATTCACGCTTTGATGAAGACAGAAATGAACTTCTGTCTTCTCTTTGCGATAGCTGTGTAAGCGGAATTATCAACTGCGGATGCGACCTCAATTCCTCACTGAAAACCGTAGAACTTACAGAAAAACACTCTTTGATTTACGGTGCTGTCGGTGTCCATCCTCACGAAGCAGAGGAAACCACAGATGATGACCTCGAAAAAATCAAAGAGCTTTATAAAAAAGAAAAAATCATCGCTGTAGGTGAAATCGGACTCGATTATTTCTATGATTTTTCACCGAGAGAAAAGCAAATAGAGATATTCAGAAAGCAGATTATAACAGCCAACGGACTCGGACTACCCGTTATTATTCACGACAGAGATGCCCACGAGGATACAATGAACATCTTAAAGGAACTCAAACCAAAAGGTGTAGTACACTGCTTTTCGGGTAGTGCCGAAATGGCGAAAGAGATTCTTAAGCTCGGTCTTTATATAGGTATCGGCGGTGCAGTTACCTTTAAAAATGCGAAAAAACCTGTTGAGGTGGTCGAGATGTTGCCTTTGGACAAGCTACTTCTTGAAACGGATGCTCCGTATATGACACCTGTACCTTTCAGAGGTAAAAGATGTGATTCATCGCATATAGCATATACAGCTGAAAAGATAGCAGAGATAAAAGGAATCAGCGTACAGGACTTAATTGATAAGTGTACGGAAAACGCAAAGGAATTATTCGGCATTTAACAGGAAGGGAAGTGTGATTTATGGCTAAATCAAAGAAGAAAAGACGGCCTGCTAAAAAGTATAAGGGTTATCCTCCCCTGTCAAAGGCAGATAAGTTTTTATACTCTGCTTTAGAGGTAGTCGGCGTGCTTTTAATCCTCATCCCTTTAATAGCTTATGAAGCATTAGCAGGACTTTTTATCTTCAAGAATCCTGAAGTTCTTTCCTTCCAGGAAAGATGGACTATACTTTTGATTCTTCCTTTCGTATTTATCTTTATTCCTACTATTGCAGACGCTCACAACAGTAAAATACCTTTGTTCGGAAATAATAAGATAGACTATTATAATACTGTAAACCATAAGTTTGTTCTACCCTTATTTGATAAACGTTATAAAAATATGGATAGCAGAAAAAAGTTTGTAAAAAAATTCAGTAAATTGTGTTGTGTTTTAATTCTGACTATGTGTTTAGGTGTCTTTGGTTTTCTCGGCAGACACGAATTCAGCCGAGAAGGGATAACTACATATAGCATTTTCAATAACATTATTGAAGAACATTCCTACAATGAAGTTGAAAGCTATGAAATTTCGGCTATAGACAGTTACAGATTCACAAGAAGAGGCGGATATATAGAAAGTGATATTTATCTGACTGTTAATTTAGAAAACGGCGACAATTACACTGCAAGCTATACTGCCGCCCGTGATGTATATGCACTCGAAGAAATTGGCAAGCTTCTCGATAACAAGAAAAAAACTGTCGATTCCCGTGATTTACAGGATTTTATAAACAGACACAGCTTTACCGACGATGAACTGAAGGTAATCTACAGATTATTTGAAATGTAAAGAAGCGACCAAGTGATATGCACCCCAAAAGTTAGACACTTTTGGAGGTGCATATTTTTATGTCAAAAAAGGGACAAAAGCAAAAAAGGTATAGTGCGGAATTCAAAATATCTGTTATAATGGATATGCGAG
>JAZTZH010000071.1:0-34120 GCA_045637365.1 Acutalibacteraceae bacterium | reverse complement strand
CGTTTCCTTGATCCTCCTCTCCACGAGTTCGTTCCCACTGAGGAAGCTGACATCGCAGCTCTTGCAGCAGCTCAGGGCAAGACAGTAGAGCAGATCAAGAACATCATTGCTTCTCTCCACGAGTTCAACCCCATGATGGGTCACCGTGGCTGCCGTCTCGCAGTAACATATCCCGAAATCGCTAAGATGCAGACAGCTGCTGTTATCCGTGCAGCTATCAACGTAAGCAAGGCTCATCCTGACTGGAACATCGTTCCCGAAATCATGATTCCTCTTGCAGGCGACGTTAAGGAACTCAAGTACGTTAAGAACTTCGTAGTAGAAACAGCTGATGCAGAAATCGCAGCAGCAGGCTCTGACCTTAAGTACGAAGTAGGTACTATGATCGAAATTCCCAGAGCAGCTCTTACAGCTGACGAAATCGCTAAGGAAGCTGACTTCTTCTGCTTCGGTACAAACGACCTTACTCAGATGGCATTCGGCTTCAGCCGCGATGACGCAGGTAAGTTCCTCGATGCATACTACGATGCAAAGATCTTCGAAAACGATCCCTTCGCAAAGCTTGACCAGAACGGCGTAGGTAAGCTTATGGATATGACTCTTAAGCTTGGTAAGCCTGTTAACCCCGCTCTTCACTGCGGTATCTGCGGTGAACACGGCGGTGATCCCACATCAGTTGAATTCTGCCACAAGATTGGCCTCGACTATGTATCCTGCTCACCCTTCCGTGTGCCCATCGCAAGACTTGCAGCAGCTCAGGCAGCTATCGCAAATAAATAATTATCGTTTTGATAATGGTTATCCCCACCGAGTAAAAAATCGGTGGGGATTTTTGTGTATAAATGTTGTTTTGTATTGTAAAGCGTAAATAACACAGAAAATTTTGTTGCTTTTTGTGCGGTGAAATGTTATAATTCCGAAGAAAATAATAATTTTAGGAGGGGGAAGCTTTGAAAAAAACTTTTATATGGCTTATAAAAGCATTTGTAGCAGGATTAGTAGCTTTAAGCATAGCGACAGGGTTTTGTTTGTTTTATTATAATTTGCCTGTACATCACACTAATGAAACAGGAGCAACTGATTATTTTTGGGATAAGAATGTCGTGACGATTCGAGGCACGGAAGGATTTTCGTTTTCGGAAACTGATAGCGAGGGCTTTGTCAATACGTTTCCTGATAAAAAAGATAAGATAGATATTCTTGTTATGGGTTCTTCTCATGCGGAAGGATTTAATGTTAATAGTGATGAAAATTTCACTTATGTTCTCAATGATAATCTGAAAGAGAACGGTTATGATAAATATGCCTATAGCATAGGAACATCCGGGCATGATCTCTTGAGATGCTTTAGAAATTTTGAAAATGCAGTAAAAAAATATAAGCCGACGGAATATGTGGTTATAGAAACATACAAAACAGACTTTAGTATAGATGATTTGGAAAAGCTTAATAATAATACTTATAGTTTCTTGCCTTCTTATGATTCCGGTCTTATTCATTATTTGCAAAAAAACACTTTCTTTCGTTTGGCATATGCACAAATATCCAATTTTTTAGAAAAAGATGAAAGTGATGCACCTGATGAGAAAGAACAGCAGAATATTAATAATGATGTTTCAGAAGAATATATAAAGCTTGTTGATACGGCGATTCAGAATATCAGTAAAATAGCACTGGAGAATAATTGCAAGGTTATAATTGTTTATTGTCCTGCATTGGATATTGATTATTATGGTAATGTTATAGAAGAAGACTCTACTGACGAACATGAAGTTTTTGTAAGTGCATGTGTAAAATATGGTGTAGAATTTGTGAATATGTTTGTTCCATACAAGACAATGTATGAAGAAGTCAAATATTTACCAACAGGTTTTTCTAATACAGCTATAGGAGAAGGTCATACAAATAAATATGGCCACAAGTGTATTGCCGATGAGATTCATAACCGTGTAATTACGAGGTGAGTTTTATGACTTTTACAAGTGTTCCGTTTTTTCTTTTATTTATAGTGGTATACTTATTTGTTCTTGTTTTTAATCTGAGATCCGTTCGTGAGAAACTCTCTGAAAAAAGACAACTTGCTTTTAAACATACCATTTTACTTATAGCGAGTTATGTCTTTTACGGATGGTGGGATTACAGATTTTGTTTTCTGATGTTTTCTTTAACCTTTGTTGCATGGTTTTGTTCGAAGAAAATCGAAAAAAATGACCAAAGGAAACTCTTTACTGTAATTGGTGTTGTATTTCCGTTGGTGATATTGGGCTTTTTTAAGTATTATAACTTTTTTGTTGATTCATTTGTCGATTTGTTCGGAATACAGTCTTCAACAACTTTAAATATAATTTTGCCTGTCGGTATTTCTTTTTATACATTCCAGTCTATGAGTTATACAATTGATGTTCTTCGTGGCAGTATATCAAGTTCTCCGCTAAGGGATGTTATGCTTTATGTTTCTTTTTTTCCGCAATTAGTGGCAGGGCCTATTGTCAAAGCATCAGATTTTATGCCTCAGTTAAAAAAGAATGAATCTTTAAAATTAGCGGATTTAGCTACGGGTATTCAGATATTTGCCTTCGGTATGTTTAAGAAGCTGGTAATTGCAGATAATCTGTCTGTGTTTGTAGATGATGTATTTGAGAAGCCACTTGCATTTTCGTCGTTAACGGTTATATTGGCGACGATTTCATATTCTATACAGATTTATTGCGATTTTTCCGGTTATTCAGATATGGCAATAGGCGTTGCTAAATGTTTTGGATATGATTTTCTTGCAAATTTCAACATGCCGTATATTTCTAAAAATGTGACCGAGTTTTGGAAAAGATGGCATATCAGTCTTTCGGGATGGTTACAGGAATATCTCTACATTCCTTTGGGAGGAAACAGAAAAGGAAAAGTACGCAGATATATAAACCTTATGCTTACAATGATTTTAGGAGGTTTATGGCATGGTGCGAACTATACTTTTATTTTCTGGGGAATATTGCATGGCGTGGCACTTTGTGTTCATAAATTGTTTTTGAAATTCAGAAAAAAAGAAAAGAAAAATATAATTTCTTCTGTAGTTTCAGTTGTGTTTACATATGTTTTTGTGTGTATTTGTTGGGTGTTTTTTCGTGCGGAAAACTTTATGATTGCGCGTGATGTTTTGATGAAAATGTTCATATGGAGTGATGGAATAACACAGATTTTCTCGTGGTCAATTTTCAGTATAGTAATGGTAGTTGTTGCTACGGCCGTTGCAGTTATAAAAGCAAAGAGAAATAATGAGAAGACAATAAACGGTTTTTATCCGGTGTTTGATCTCGGTAAAGTGAGTGGTCTGATTATATTTTTTGTTGAAGTAGCTTTTATTGTTGCACTTTCATACACGAACTCAAATCCGTTTATTTATTTTCAGTTTTAAATACAGAGCTTTTTTGGCGGATATGTTAAGAAAAGCGGGGGATTTTTGCGTATACTCAAATGCCTTATCCTTCCTTTTTAATTAATGTTCTTTTGCTGCTTTTTTTATGCACATAAAAAAATCCTTGAAGTTGTCTGACTTCAAGGATTTTATCGTCTTATGTAACAGGACACCTTATTTCTTTTCTTCGTCCCATTTTTTTAGGCTTCATATTCGTTATACTCTATGCCGTCAACGCTCATAGCAATCGCTGAAAGGCTTTTCTTCAATGAATTTCTGTCATCGTGCTTGTTAGCAACACGGATAACCATACCAAAAACTCTTGTTAAAGTGTTTTTTTAGGATACTCCTTCATTTTCTGAAGCTCAGAAATGATTTCGTCCAGAAAAGCATCGCTGTTATCAAGATGAAAATTAAATGTCATAACTGCGCTTTTACTGTTCTATAAGTTTAAATACGACAAATGATTTTTACAGTATGCTGTATTCCTTACTGATCTGAAGGCAGAACAGAAAAGATCTTTCTGTGTTGAAAAACAGCAGTAAAATATGCTATAATTTTAACAGTAATACAAACATTCGGAGGATTTGATATGGCATGGTACGATGAAGCTATATTTTATCATATTTACCCTTTAGGGATGACAGGCGCATCTAAAACGAACGGTTACAGTGAGCCTGTGCACAGACTGAATTTTCTTTTGCCGTGGATTTCACATATTAAAGAGATAGGCTGTAACGCTCTATATATCGGACCGCTTTTTGAATCTGTAGGTCACGGCTATGAGACGACAGATTATAAAAAGCTGGACAGCCGTCTCGGAACAAATGAGGATCTGGCAAACTTTGTTTCGGAGTGTCATAAGCAAGGAATACGTGTGATTTTAGACGGTGTGTTTAATCATACGGGCAGAGATTTTTTTGCTTTCCGTGATATAAAGCAGAACAGAGAAAGCTCTGTCTACAAGGATTGGTACTGTAATGTGAATTTCGGCGGTAATAATTCCTATAATGACGGATTTTCTTATGAAAACTGGGGCGGTTATGACCTTCTGGTGAAGCTTAATCAGCGTAACCCTGCCGTCAGAGATTATATTTGTGATGTTATCCGTTTCTGGGTTAAAGAGTTTGATATTGACGGGATTCGTCTTGATGCGGCTGATGTTATGGATTTTGATTATATGAGGGCTATTCGTCAGACGGCAAATGAAGTGAAAAATGATTTCTGGCTTATGGGTGAGGTTATACACGGAAATTATTCACTCTGGGCTAATGAAGGAACACTGCACAGCGTAACTGACTATATGCTTCATAAGGCACTTTATTCGGGCCACAATGACCGTAATTATTTCGAAATTGCACACACTGTCAGATACGTAAGCAATATGACAGGAAACAGATTGAAGCTTTATACCTTTGTTGATAATCACGATGTCGAGCGAATCTGTACAAAACTCAGGAATAAGGCTCACTATGCACCGGTACACATAATGCTGTATACGCTTCCGGGAATACCGTCGGTTTATTACGGCTCTGAGCTTGGTGTTGAAGGCAAAAAGGAGAAGGGCTCCGATGATTCCTTGAGGCCTGAGCTTAAATTCGAAGATTACAGGGATTCCCGTAAAACTAATCCCTGTACAAAGCTTATTTCCGCACTCGGCAGAATCCGACGTAATACACCTGCTCTTTCCTACGGCGATTACAGGGAATTAGAGCTGAGAAATACTTATTTCGCTTATTCGAGAACTCTCGGCGGGAAGGCTGTAATCGTTACGGTAAACAATGGTGACAGTGATGTCAGTGTCAAGCTTTCTGCAGAAGGCTGTGCTGAATATACAGGCGCCCTGACAGGACAGAAGGTCAAGGTAAAGGACGGCTTCATCACAGTGGAGGTGCCCTCAAATTACGGTGAAATCTGGCTTCCGTCAGAAATGGCTAAGGAAAGCTTTGCTCCCTTGAATATGTTCGAAATCAAGAAAAACTCCGAAGAGAAAAAGCCTATCTGTGAATCCGTAAAGACAGAGAAAACAGAAACGGCAGAAAAAGGAGTGAAGAGCACAGAGACAGAAGAAAAGGAAGAAGTCACTTCTGAAAAGTCTGTTTTTAATCTTGATAAGCCTTACGAGGAAATGACTGTGGATGAGCTTCAGGAAGCGATTTTAGAGAAAATGAGGAAGAACGGCCCGGTGACAGACTATATGCTCGGCACAGTCAGAGAGAACAGACATCCCGGCTCACTTATGAACTGGGTCAGAAGCTTCAACTGAAAAGGGATGTGTCGGATTTTTACATTTCACTGCTATTTTACTGAGATATATTGACAAGACAGGTCTTGATGTGTATAATTAGGACATAACCAAAAACGCAAATGACAAAAAGAAAAACAAGGGGGATAAATATGGCAAGACGCAAGGTAAATATGACTCGGCTTCATATTACCCGCACGGTTACACAGATGGTTCTTCAGAAGGGGTACAGCACCACTACCTTCCGTGATATGGCACAGGCGCTGGATACGAGAGTAGGACTGGTGAATTTCTACTTTCCGAATAAGGATGATCTGCTTGCTCTCATAGTTGACAGACTCTGCAAGTTCCAGTGGAAAATGATAGAGAAAGAGGCAGGCGAAGGTATCAGCTCGGTGCTCGCTATATGTCTTGAACTGATGAGTATGGCCGCAGCGGCTGAGGAAGACGCTATAGCGAAGGATATTTTTGTATCCTCGTATCAGAGCACACTGTGTCTCGAGATTATTCAGGAAAATGATTTCAGAAGGGCTGTGGAGGTTTTCGGACCCTATAATCCCGACTGGTCGGAAGAGGATTTCAGAGCGGCGGAAACGATGGTTTCCGGTATCGAGTATGCTCTTCTTAATTCAAACAGTAAATCTGCAAGTCTCGAGAAGCGTATTCCTAATGCTCTTGATACTATTCTTTCTATTTACAATGTTCCCGAGGAAATAAGAAAAGCAAACATTGAAAAGGTAGTAGAGATGGATTACAGAGCCATCGGTAAGCGTATTTTCAAAGAGTTCGCAGAGTTCAGCGAAAGCGAAGACAGACACGAATTAGAAAAGGTTTTAGGATAAAAGAGAAAATTATTTTGGAAATTAGAAAGCTTTCAGGACCTATCTTCGTTGCAGTGTTTATGTGAATTACTATAATGTCCGTGAAGGTAATGCGAATCCGGTTGTTATGAAGGATGACACTGCTTTTTGCGGATTCACACCCGATGAGGTTGCACACAGTGCACTGTCGAAAATTCAAAAGGAGCTTATGTATCTCTTCGCCTTGCAGGTGAAGGTGCTGAGTTTTAATCAGATATAAATTGATGAAAAGGAGAAAAAATTATGCTCAGATATGAAATTGAAGGCGGCAGCCTTCCCGTACTTATTTGCTATCCTGAGGACGGAGAAACTCTTTGCACTCAGAGCGGTGCCATGAGCTGGATGAGCCCTAATATGCAGATGGCAACCAATTCGGGCGGCGGAGTGAAAAAGGCTTTAGGCAGATTTTTTGCAGGTGAATCACTTTTTATGAACGAGTACACGGCACGTGGCGGTCAGGGTATGATAGCCTTCGCTGCAACTCTTCCCGGAAAGATTCTTCCCTTCCGTGTTACACCCGGTAACAGCATTGTTATCCAGAAGTCAGGCTTCCTTGCTATGGAAAAGGGTCTCGACCTTTCGATTCATTTCCAGAAAAAGTTCGGATCGGGATTTTTCGGTGGTGAAGGCTTTATTATGCAGAAGGTAAGCGGTGACGGTATGGTTTTCGTGGAAATCGACGGCTACTGTAAAGAGTATGACCTTCAGCCGGGAGAAAAAATGATCGTAGACACAGGCTATCTTGCTGCTATGAGTGAAAGCTGCTCGATGGAGGTTCAGTCCACAGGCGGATTAAAGAATGCTCTTTTCGGCGGTGAGGGTATCTTCAACACAGTTATTACCGGTCCGGGCAGAGTTTATGTACAGTCTATGCCTGCCATCTCTCTCGCTCACAGAATAGCACCGTATCTTCCTACCGTAAGCACAAATGACGGCGGAAACGGCGGATTTAAGATTAATTTTAACGGCTGATAAGTAAATATCACCGAAAACACCGGTATGCACAGGCTATCGGTGTTTTTTGCTTTACAAAGAGAAAAATATGGTGTAAAATGATAAACATGCATAAGGGAGGGAGTATATATGCTGATGATTATTTCACAGATTATCGGTGTAGCGGCTGTAGGTCTGTATCTGCTCAGCTTTCAGCTGAAAAAAAGGGCGCATATCGTGTGGGCGACCTGTATTTCAAATGCCCTGTATGTCATTCAGTATTTACTTCTCGGTGCTTTTTCGGGAGCGGTGATGGATTTTATGTCCACGGTGTCATCCTTCTTGGCAGGCAAGAAAAATTATCCTTCTTTTAAACCGTATTCCAAATGGATTGCCGCAGGTAATCTCGCTGTTGTTACAGTGGTGGGTCTTACTGTTGCCGCAGTGAGACGGGACCCCATAGAGCTTTTAGCTGTGGCGGGCGCTCTCTTTACTACGGGTGGCCTTTGGTGCGAAAAGGAGCAGACTATCCGTAAATTCGGCCTGTGCAGTGCACCCTGCTGGCTTGTTTATAACTTTATGTCGCAGGCTTACGGTGCTTCTCTCGGCTCGGTGCTTGCTATAGGCTCGATTATTATTTCTTTGGTGAGATACAGGGAAAAGGAAGACCGCCCGACGAAAATATGAGACAGCTTCAAGGAGAAGGATTATGGATAAAATAAAAATAAAAAAAGACAGTAAGGTGCTTTTTATCGGCGACAGCATAACTGATGTGAAATTTAATTTCCGTATGATGAAAGACATCAAGGGAAGAAATATCTATGCTTTACAGCTAAAAAAGAGATTTAAGAAATACAGCAAGCATATAAAGGTTGATATCAAAGGTATCGCAAGTAACCGTACATACCACCTTTATGACAGACTTACAAAGGACTGTATAAGTCTGAAGCCCGATGTTATCATTATGCTCATCGGTGTCAATGATGCATGGGAAAATTACGTGCCTGAGGATTATCCTCCTCTTTTAAGGCCGATGGAGCCGCATATCCGTGAGATTTACCGTCGCATAAGAGCAGAACTGCCTGACACACAGATTCTTTATCTGATGCCGTTTATGATCGATGCGGTGGAGGAAAAGCTTCCTTTTCACGAAAAGCTCGATGAATTCCGTGAGGTGCTTAAAAACATAGCGGTCGAAAACGGTGCGGCAGTGCTTGATATGCAGGAGGTCTTTTATGAAGCACAGAAAGCAATTGCACCGAAAGCTCTTGCCGTTGACGGAATACATCCGACAAATCTCGGTCACAGGGTTATGGCAGATGCAGTAATGGAAAAGATAGAATTCGGATAAAAGAATCGGGGAGGGAAGAGGACTGTGAAATCACTCCTGTTCAGAATAAAAAGAAGCTTCTTTTCTGATGAGCTTTATGTGGTGAAGTATTTTTTGCTCGGAAAAATCCTGGATTTTTTCACCGTTGCAGAAATAAGAAGGTCGAATTCCTTTAAGGCTGTCGGAAGAGTGACGGAAAGGATTATAGTAGGTTTTTCGGACAATAAAGATAAAAAGGAGAAAAAAGAATGAATCTCAGTGAAGAAAGAAAATGGATACAGAGTCAGCTTGAGTCCGTGACGGATTTCTGGCTGAAAAACGGTATGGACAAGGGGAACGGCGGTGTTTATACCTGCCTTGATAAGGACGGAAAGGTCTTTTCCACAGATAAAAGCGTGTGGATGCAGGGAAGATGCGGATGGATTTTCGCTTATATGTGTCATATATACGGTGTGAAAAAGGAATGGCTTGAGGCGAGTAAAAGCTGTCTTGATTTCCTCGAAAATTACTGTGTGAACCGTAAGGCTGGCGACAGACTTTACTTCACCGTTACCGCCGACGGAAAACCACTCAGACAGAGGAGATACTGCTATTCTGAGGCGTTTTACTGCATCGCAAATGCGGAATACTACGGTGTGACGGGGGAAAAAGAGCATCTCGAAAGGGCGAAAAGAGCCTATGAAATGTATTGGAATCTTAACCACGGAATGACTGACCCCACAGGTCTCGGCGCTAAAACAGACCCTGAAACGAGACAGGGTAGGGCACTGGGCATACCGATGATACTTCTTAATGTGACCTCTGTTCTTCTGCGTGTGGATCCCGAAAACGCAGAGCTTTATAACTCGAGAGCCGAAGAGTGCGTGAAGGATATTCTCACCTACCACGTCAAGCCTGAACTCGGCTGTACTCTCGAAAGCGTGGACCTTGACGGTACACCCCGTCTTTCTGTCACTGAGGGCAGAGTGGTTAATCCCGGTCACGACATTGAGTGTAGCTGGTTTCTTATGGAAAGAGCCAAGGCAACAGGTGACAAGGCTCTGATGAAAAAGGCTGTGGAAATCTTCGATATGGCATTCACCAAGGGGTGGGATGAGGAATATGAGGGCATACTCTATTTCTTCGACTGTCTCGGTAATCCTCCCGAAGCATACGAGCACGATATGAAGCTCTGGTGGCCCCATAATGAAGCGCTGATAGCTTCTCTTATGATTTACAAGGAAACGGGCGATGAGAAATATCTCGGTATATTCGAAAAAATTCTCACTTACTGTAAAAACACCTTCGCCACGGCACCCTGCGGTGAATGGTACGGCTATCTCAGAAGAGACGGTAAGCCTACTCTTCCTGCCTGCATCGGCTCCACCTTCAAGGGTCCCTTCCACGTGCCGAGATGTCTGATTATGCTGGATAAAATGATAGAAGAAATCGAAAGAGGGTAAGAAAATGAGTAAATTCAAAGGAATATATCCTGCTTTTTATGCCTGCTATGACGACGAGGGAAATGTGTCCGCCGAAAGAACGGCGGCACTCACAGAGCATCTCATAGAAAAGGGTGTGTCAGGTCTTTATGTAGGCGGTTCATCGGGTGAATGTATCTATCTTTCCGTAGAGGAGAGAATGAAAACTCTCGAAGCAGTTACGGAAGCGGCAAAGGGCAGAATAAAGATAATAGCTCACGTCGCCTGTAATAATACGAGAGACAGTATCACTCTTGCCCGTCATGCGGAAAGTCTCGGTGTCGATGCCGTCGCAGCTATACCTCCCATCTATTTCCGACTGCCTGAAAAGGCCATAGCGAAGTACTGGAACGACATTTCCGATGCCGCACCTAATACGGATTTTGTGATTTATAATATTCCTCAGCTGGCGGGTGTGGCACTCACTCTTCCTCTTCTGGATAAAATGCTCGAAAATCCCCGTGTCAAGGCTATAAAGAACTCATCTATGCCTGTACAGGACATACAGATGTTCGTCAGACAGGCACAGATTAGGGGAAAGGAAATCACTGTTTTCAACGGTCCAGACGAGCAGTTCATAAGCGGAAGAATAATCGGTGCTTCTGCGGGTATAGGCGGTACCTATGCAGTTATGCCTGAGGTTTTCGTGAAAATGGATGAGGCAGTGGAAAAGGGTGATTTCTCTGCTGCTCAGAAGCTGCAGAATGCCGCCAATGAGGTTATTTATAAAATGTGCTCAGCCGAAGGCAATATGTATGCTGTGGCGAAGGCTGTCATCGGAAAGAGAACGGGCATCGCTCTGGGCGGAGTAAGGGAACCGCTGATGAATCTCTGCGCAGGGGATGAAAAAGTGGTTGAAGAGGCTTATGAGCTTGTGCTCAGAGCAGTTGAAATGTGCAGCGGTCTCTGATCTGACCGTAAAGAAAATTAAACGTGATGAAACCATCGTAGAAGCTGAAGAGCTGATATGATGGTTTTTTGTTAATGCGGAAAAGGGTTCAGGGAAAAATGAAAAGCTACACCGCCGTTTTTTATGTCGGTATGATTTTAACAGATTTCCGTATAATCTATCTGAAAAAGCGTCAGAGTGGTAACCCGACGGTTCTTATTATGTCTCTTTTCACCACTTCCGTAAAGATAACTGTTGATTTTTTTCTTTTAAAGTGTTATCCTTATAATTAACAGCTTATAATATCTATAACAAAATTAACATAAGGTGGTGAAAGAAATGAATTCAAGACAGCTTCAGTATGCGGTTCTTCTTTCTGAAATCGGAAACTTTTCTCAGGTAGCAGAAAAGCTTAATATCACACAGCCTGCTCTCAGTAAGCAGATACTGTCTCTGGAAAAGGAGCTGGGGACTCAGCTTTTCGACCGTGAACGTAATCCCGTTACACTTACGGCAGCAGGTGAATATTTTATCCGTGAGGCGAAGGAGCTTCTCTACAGACAGACTCAGCTGACGAAATCTATGGAACAGTTCAGAAAGGGCGACAAAGGACAGCTCGTAATCGGAATAACACCCTTCAGAAGTGCCTATCTTATATCTGATGTAGTAAAGAAGGTAAGAGATAAATTCCCGGGCGTAGAGGTTAAGCTTGCCGAAGAGGGCAGTGAGGTTCTGAGAAAGGATGCGGCTGAGGGTAAGTTCGATTTCGCAGTTATCAATATGCCTGTGGATGAGAGTCGGCTGGATGTGACACTGATAGAGCCGGATAAGCTGGTTCTGGTTATACCCGAAGGTATGATGCCCTTATGCAGTGAGACGGAAGAAGCCGATTTCTCCTGCTTCGGAGGGCTTCCCTTCGTAGTTCCCGGTGTAAATCAGGAAATGAGACAGCTTTTCGAAAAGCTCTGTGTATCGTCGGGTGTCACTCCTCAGATAGCAGCCGAGGTGGTCAATCTCACCAGTGCATGGGAAATGGTATGTGCAGGAGTAGGCGCCGCACTTTTTCCTATGCAGTTCGTAAAGGGTAAGGATAAAAGCGGAAAAATGGCTGTGGTCAGACTGAAAAACAGCTTTTCTCTCAGACAGCCTGCAGTGGTTATCAAAAAAGGTCAGTACCTTTCTCCTTATGCCCGTTATGCCGTAAAGCTGCTGACGGGACAGGACGAGTGATAATAGTTGCAGAGTTTCTATTGCTTTTTAAGTTAATATTATGTATAATGTTATAATATATTGAAAACAAACGAAAAGGAGTTAATACAAATGGATCCTATCAAGGTTGACTTCACAGGCGGAAAGGGCGAAAGTAAAGGCAGCGGCAAGGCTGCTTATCTGGTGCCGAAGAAAGCCGGCTTAAAATTAATTATCAGCATTATCGGTACCGTAATCGGTGCAGTGGTGGCATATTACTTTATGCTTCCTCCCATGAACTTCAAAAGCACCGACACTTATATGTATTTTGGTGTGGTAGCTGCTATTTTCGTGGGACTTCTCAATATTACCTCAGGTGCGATGATGAAGCCCGAATACACGGAATATGTTAAAAGAAAGTCCGTCATCCCCGGTGTGTTCATCGGTATACTCGTAGCAGTGGTAGCTGTGGGAATGGCTTTTTCTTCCGTGTTTTTCAGAGCAAAAACCTACAGTAAAATCATCGATGTAAACGAAAACACGAACTTCGCCGAGGAAATCCAGGAGGCAAACTTCTCCTCAGTTCCCGTTCTTGACACGGCTGCAGCGAGTGTTCTTGCCAACAGAACTCTCGGTGACCTTTCAAAGATAGATAAGGTTTCACAGTTCGAAATCAGCACAGCTTTTACACAGATCAACTACAAAAACTCTCCCGTAAAGGTAACCACTCTTTCCTATGGTGACGTTTTCAAATGGCTCAAGAACACCTCAGAGGGTCTTCCCGGCTATGTAGTGGTAAATATGGTTACTCAGAAAAGTGAGCTTGTGCTTCTTCCCGAGGGTCAGTACATCAAGTATGCTACCACCGAGCATTTCTCTAAGTATCTTATGAGACATGTCCGCTTCGCATATCCCACTTACATTTTTGACACACCCCGTTTCGAAATCGATGAAAAGGGTGATCCCTACTGGCTCTGCCCTGTTTTAGACAAGACTATCGGTCTTTTCGGCGGTACGGATGTAAAGGGTGTAGTTATTGTTAACGCCGTTACAGGTGAAATGGCAGAATACACTGTAGAGCAGGTAAGAGACAGCAAAGAGCTTCAGTGGATTGACGGTATTTATTCCGACGCTCTTCTCATCGAGCAGTTCAATTACTACGGTCAGTATCAGAAGGGCTTCATTAACTCCGTTCTCGGTCAGGACGGCGTAAGACTTGCCACAGAGGGCTCCAACTATCTTGCACAGAATGACGACGTTTACATGTACACAGGTGTTACTTCTGCAGGTCACGACCAGGCTATTATCGGCTTCGTTCTCGTAAATATGAGAACCAAGGATGCTTCCTTCTATGCTGTTTCAGGTGCTAAGGAATACTCCGCTATGTCCTCTGCTCAGGGTGATGTTCAGGACTACTCCTACAATGCAACCTTCCCCATTCTTCTCAATATCAGCGGTCAGCCCACCTACTTTATGTCACTTAAGGATGCCGACAGTCTCGTTAAGCGTTTCGCTATGGTTAACGTGCAGAACTATCAGGTAGCCGTTACAGGTGTTACCATCGCAGAATGTATGGAAGAATATGTGGAAAAGTTAGAGCATAACAATATAAAAATCGATGTGGATATCGACGATATCATCGATGCCACCGACACGGAAAATCAGCAGACAGATGTAACTACTCCCGAAAAGAAGACCGTAACGGTAAAGGGTGCGATTACTGACATCAGAACAGCTGTTATGGGCGGTGAAAGTGTCTACTATATCGAGCTGGATGAAAACGGTATTTACTACACCGTTAGCGCATCTGACGAGCCCTCCGTGGTTATTATGAATAAGGGACAGAATGTGAAAATCACATACTCTGCTTCTGAGGATGAAGCACCTTCGAAGGGTGACATCATCGCCGCAACGGATATTAAATGATAAATCTGCCGGCTGCTGCATTGTGGCAGCCGGCTTATCCTTAATCCTTCTCTCGGGGAGATGATAAAATGAAATTATCGCTGATAGTACCCTGCTACAATGAAGAGGGTAATGTGGAAAAGTTCTTTGATCTTGTGACAGAAGTCTTCGACGGCAAGGTAGAGGACTACGAGTTCGTTTTCGTTAATGACGGAAGCAGTGACGGTACGGGAGAAAAGCTCAGAGAGCTTTATCTCGAAAAAAAAGAAAAAAAGAATATAAAGTATCTTTCCTTCAGCCGTAACTTCGGTAAAGAGGCTGCTATTTATGCCGGTCTTGCCAAGGCGAAGGGCGACTTGATGTGTATTATCGATGCGGATTTACAGCAGAGACCCGAGGTAGTTCTCGAAATGCTGGAGATAATCTCAGAGGATAAAGACATCGACTGTGTCACTGCCTATCAGAAGGAAAGAAAAGAGGGTAAGACTGTCGCGTTACTCAAATCCCTTTTCTATAAGGGTATAAATAAAGTGTCAGATGTGGAGTTCGTGAACGGTGCATCGGATTTCAGACTCTTCAGACGGAACGTAGCTGAAGCTCTTCTGCAGATGAAGGAATATCATCGCTTTTCGAAGGGGATGTTCAGCTTTATAGGCTTCAATACCCGCTATATTCCCTACACTGTATGTGAAAGGGAAAACGGGGAAAGTAAATGGAGCATGAAAAAACTCGTCAGATACGCTTTCGAGGGTATTTTTGCTTTTACTACGGCACCGCTTAAAATTCCGTTCTACACCGGAATTCTCTTTGTTCTTATCGCTGCCTTCTGTCTGTTCGGTGTTTATTATTTCGCGGTCGACACTGCAGCGTGGGGAATCGCTTCTGCTGTTTTCTTTACAGGCGGTACGATTCTTCTTAACATCGGAATCATCGGTCAGTACCTGGCAAAAATATATGTGCAGGGTAAAGACAGACCTGTATATATTATAAAGGAATATTTTGATAATGAATAAACTGACGGAACTCTGGATTAAATATAAAGAACTGATAACCTATGTCTTTTTCGGAGGACTTACCACTCTGGTAAATTTTCTTACCTTTTCACTTTTAAGAGCACTGCTCGGTGAAGAGGTATATCTTCTTAATAATGCCGCAGCATGGTTCGTTTCGGTGGTTTTCGCCTACATTACCAATAAGCTTTTCGTTTTCGGGTCGAAGAGCTTTGGCAAGAAAACCTTACTCAAGGAGATTTCAGAGTTTTTCTGTGCGAGAATTTTCAGCTTCGGTGTGGAAGAGGGCGGTATGTGGCTTCTTATTGATCTGCTCGGCTTCGGAGCTTATTCAGTGGAAATCCTCGGCTTTGAGATAGGCGGTCAGCTTATAGCAAAGCTTATCCTCGCTGTCATAGTAGTAATACTTAATTATTTTGCGAGTAAGTTCGTTATATTCAAAAAGAAAAAATAAAACAAAAGGGATGCAGACACTGCCTCATGAGGCACAGTATCTGCATCCTGTTTTATTTGTCAGGGAGTGTTTTTTATGAAGAATAAAAATCGAGGTAACCATACGGTTACCCCGATATATGTCAGATTTTTCAGTCACGGCTGTCCACATACTCCACGGCCTTCGTAGCCGCCACAGTGCCGTCAGCTGTGGCAGTAGTGAGCTGTCTTATTTCCTTTTTACGGCAGTCACCGCACACATAAATGCCGTCTCTGACAGTGCAGTTTTCTCCGACCTGTACATATCCGTAGCTGTCCAGCGGTAAGATATCGGAAAATTCTGCCGTGAGGGGTGTCTGTCCGATAGCCATAAAGAGACCGTTTACGGCAAGATCGGATTTTTCACCTGTTATCTTGTTTTCCACGGTGATGCTCTTAATGACAGGTGAAGCCTCAGCTGAAAGGAGAACACTGTCAAGAATGAATTCGATGTTTTCTTTTTCTCCGGCTCTCTTTACGAGATTTTTTTCAGCCCTGAAGGTATCACGGCGGTGAACAAGGTAAACCTTCTTACAGATGTCACTGAGATAAAGTGCATCCTGAACTGCCGTGTTTCCTCCGCCGATAACAGCCACATCCTTCGAACGGAAAAAGTTTCCGTCACAGGTGGCACAGTAAGAAAGTCCTCTTCCTACGAGCTTATCTTCATCGGGGATACCCGATTTTTTCGGTTCGGTGCCTAAAGCGAATATCACCGCTTTGCCCTCATATTCCTTATCGGCAGTTACAGTGAAAAGTCCGTCCTTTTCCTTTACGGAGGAAACCTTTTTCGAAATAATCTCTGCACCGAAAAGCTCTGCCTGTTTTTTCAGCCTCGTAGAAAATTCGAAGCCGCTTATTTCCTCAAAGCCGGGATAATTTTCTACCTTGTGGCTTTTACTTATCTGTCCGCCGAAGCTTTTACCCTCAAAAAGAAGGACGGATTTTCCGCTTCTTCCCGCATATATGGCCGCCGTAAGTCCTGCAGGACCTGCGCCTATAATAATTATATCCTTCATTTCTGCATCTCTTTTCTTGCTTTTACATAGTATATTTTAACACAAAGAAAGAGAGATTACCACGGAAGTTAGAAAAATTTTATAAAAATCAAAAAATATTCCTTTATTATAGAAATTCTATTTACATTGTGATATAATATTTAAGACTATGTGTTGTCATACTATCCTGTCGGAAGGAAGGATTCTTTTGATAAAAACAGTTAAAGGCTTAAAAATAAATTATGTAGATGAAGGTCAGGGCGACCTTGTAGTGCTTTTACACGGCTGGGGCTCGAACATAAAGCTCTTTCAGGCCAGTGTGGACCTTTTACAGAAAGACTACAGGGTAGTTACCATGGATATGCCCGGCTTCGGTGAAAGTGAAGAACCGAAAGAGCCCTGGAGCGTAGACGATTATGTAGACTTCGTTCTGGAGTTTTTAAAGGACTACGAATTTAAAAAGGTTACTCTTTTAGGTCACTCCTTCGGTGGAAGAGTGATAATCAAGCTCTGCTCGAGAGAAACGGACTTCGAAGTGGAAAAGGTTGTTTTGGTCGATGCCGCAGGTGTAAAACCTAAGAAAACCTTAAAGCAGAAGATCAAACAGCGTATATACAAAATGACCAAGTGGATTTTCTCACTTAAGATAGTGATGATGCTTTTCCCCGATGCTCTGGAAAATCTGCGCAAGAAAAACGGCTCTGCCGACTATAACGCCGCCTCACCCATTATGAGACAGACTCTGGTCAAGGTAGTAAACGAAGACCTTACCCACCTTATGCCGAATGTGAAATGTCCTACTCTTCTCATCTGGGGTACGGCTGACGATGCCACTCCGCTGAGTGATGCGAAGATTATGGAAAAGCTTATGCCTGAAGCAGGTCTGGTCACCTTTGAGGGTGCAGGACATTACTCCTTCCTGGAGAGACAGGGACAGTATCTGAGAGTCCTTGCTTCATTTATGAAAATTGATATGTAATCAGAAGGGAAAAAGATTATGGTTTTTACAGCTTCCGTTATTCTCTGTACGGTGCTTTTCACCGTCAGTACAGTTATGTGCCTTATCGATTCGATGCACTTTTTTCAGCTTAACTCCTACCGCTTCGACACCCACACCAAATGGATAAGAGAAAACACGAGAAAATATTTTCTTCACTCCGTTCTTTCTGTTCTTGCTCTTATTGCCGTATTTCTCGAGATCCCCGGCTGGTTCAAGGTCTGTGCCTGTGCGGTGATTTTCGCTCTCGGTTGTATAGCAGAAAAGCCCAAAAAGGCTAAAAAGCCTCTCGTTTACACTCCGAGAGTAAAGAGAATGCTTACCACTCTTTCTGTTATAATTGCTTTTCTTATGGGCGCCGGATCAGTTTTCGTAAACGTTACACATATTACGGTTTATCTTCTTATTATCACTCTTATCTACACTATTTCACCGGTGCTCGTTCTTCTGGCCAACTTTATCAACAAGCCTATGGAGCTTTCCATCAATAACGGCTATATCAAGGATGCCAAGAGAATACTGAAATCCTGCCCAGACCTTAAAATCATCGGTATCACGGGCAGCTACGGTAAAACCAGCGTAAAATACTATCTCACCACTCTCTTAAGAGCCAAGTATAATGTACTTATGACTCCCGAAAGCTATAACACTCCTATGGGCGTGGTAAAGACTGTCCGCGGCTCTCTCAAGGCTACCCACGAGATTTTCGTATGCGAAATGGGTGCGAAATGGGTAGGCGACATCAAAGAGCTCTGCGACATCGTTCACCCGCACCACGGTGTTATCACCTCTATCGGACCTCAGCATCTGGAATCCTTTAAAACTTTAGATGCAGTTAAAAACACTAAATTCGAGCTTTCCGATTCTCTTCCTGAGGGCGGTATGCTCTTCCTTAATGCTGACGATGAAAACATAAAGGCTCACGGAAGCAGCCGTCCCTACATCTCCTACAGCATCGATGCAGAGGCTGACTACAGAGCCTTCGACATTTCCGTAAGCGAAAGAGGTACCACCTTCTCAGTAAGAACTCCCGAGGGCGAAAGTGAGCAGTTCTCCACCAAGCTCATCGGCAGACACAATGTTCTCAATATCGTCGGTGCCATCGCCATCAGCCATAAAATGGGTATCTCTCTTAAGGAGCTTAAAGGTCAGGTGCGCCGTCTCGAGGGTGTTCCCCACAGACTTCAGCTTTCCGATAAGGGCAATATGACTATTATCGATGATGCCTATAACTCTAATCCCAGCGGTACCAAGGCTGCTCTCGAAGCCTTAAGTCTTTTCGACGGTTATAAAATTCTCGTGACTCCCGGTATGGTAGAGCTCGGTGCAAAGCAGAATGAGCTTAACCGTGAATTCGGCAGAAATGCCGCCAAGGTATGCGATTATGTAGTTCTCGTAGGACAGAAGCAGGCAGTACCCATCAAGGCAGGACTTACAGATGAAAAATATGACGAAAGTAAAATCTTCATAGCCAATACTATCGAAGAGGCTCTTTCTCACGTATATGCCATAAACAGCGAGGGCAGAAAAAAGATCGTTCTTTTAGAAAATGACCTTCCCGATAACTATTAATCTATTTTGAGGTGATTCAAATGAAAACAAAAGTCGGCGTTTTTTTCGGCGGTAAGACTACAGAGCACGAAATCTCCGTTATTTCCGCCATTCAGGCCATCGGCTATCTTGACAGAGAAAAATACGATGTTATCCCCGTCTACATAACCAAAAACAATGAGTTTTATGTAGGTGAGAAAATCGGTGACATCAGCGCATATACTGACATTCCCGCTCTTTTAAAGGAAAGTCAGCGTGTTATTATGGTTAACGACGAGGGCAAGGCAAAGCTCATAAAATACCCTCAGAAGATGTTCGGCAAATCCTTCTATGATTACATCGACATCGCGTTCCCCATCGTTCACGGCACCAATGTGGAGGACGGTACTCTTCAGGGCTTTTTACAGATGATGGGCGTTCCCTTTGTAGGCTGCGATGTTCTCTCCTCTGCAGTGGGTATGGATAAGTATGTAATGAAAACCGTGCTCAAGGATAACGGCATCCCTGTTCTCGACTGCAAATGCTACACATCCGATCAGTACGATGACGATGTGGATGTTCTCGTCGGTGAAATTGAAAAGGAAATCGGCTATCCTGTTATCGTAAAGCCTGTTAACCTCGGTTCATCTATCGGTATTTCTAAGGCTGACGACAGAAAGGAGCTTTACGCTTCTCTCGAAACAGCCTTCGCTTACGCTACTAAGGTGCTCATCGAAAGAGCTGTTCAGAATCTCAAGGAAATTAACTGCTCCGTTTTAGGTGACTACAGCGGTGCTGAGGCCTCCGAATGTGAAGAGCCTGTTTCCGCAGAAAAAATTCTCACCTTCGAGGAAAAGTACCTCGGTGACGGTGCATCCAAGGGTGCAAAGGGCGGAGTAAAAACCTCTGCATCAGGCAGTAAGGGTATGGCCACTCTTAAGAGAAAAATCCCTGCTGAAATCACCGATGAGCAGAGAGACACAGTTCGCAAAATGGCTGTGGATGCCTTCAAGGTCCTCGGCTGCAGCGGTGTTTCACGTATCGACTTTATGATGGACACAGCCACAGGTGAAATCTGGCTCAATGAAATCAACACCATCCCCGGCTCTCTCTCCTTCTATCTCTGGGAGCCTTTAGGTGTGAAATACACAGAGCTTCTCGATAAAATGATTTCTCTCTCTCTTAAAAGAGAAAGAGAGCAGGAAAATATTACCTTCTCCTTCGACACTAATGTTCTCCAGGGCGTAAAGCTCGGCGGCGGAGCCAAGGGTGCTAAGGGAAGCAAGATGTAAAAAAAATCGCTATGAAGGTTTTAATCGCTATCGACTCCTTCAAGGGCAGTCTTACCTCCCGTGAGGCAGGCATGGCGGCGGCAGAAGGAATTAAAAGAGTTTATCCCGAAGCGGTCTGTGATGTGGTCACTGTAGCTGACGGTGGTGAGGGTACCGTGGATTCCCTTATGTCCGCTCTCGAGGGGCAGACAGTAAGTGTGCAGGTCTGCGATCCTCTCGGCAGAAAAATAAACTGCAGCTACGGCATTACTCCTGACGGCACAGCCTTGATGGAAATGTCCTCTGCGGCAGGTATAACTCTTCTCGAAAAGGATGAACTTAACCCTCTTCATACTACCACCTACGGCGTGGGAGAAATGATAAAGGATGCTATTGAAAAAGGATGCCGCAGATTTGTAATCGGTATCGGCGGAAGCGCCACCAATGACGGCGGTGCAGGTATGCTGCAGGCTTTAGGCTTTTCTTTTCTCAATAAAGAAGGGGAGGACATTCCCTTTGGAGCAGAAGGACTTTCTCAGCTTCACAGCATCAGCACGCAGGGGGTAATGAAGGAGCTTTCCGGATGTACCTTCCGTATCGCCTGCGATGTGACTAATCCTCTCTGCGGTGAAAACGGCTGCAGTGCGGTTTTCGGTCCTCAGAAGGGTGCTTCGGCAGAAACTGTCAGTGAGATGGACGGCTATCTTCTGAACTTTGCTGAAAAAACGAAGGATATACTGCCTCTTTCCGACAAAGATTTCCCGGGAACAGGTGCGGCAGGCGGACTCGGCTTCGCCTTCAAGTCCTATCTTGATGCTGAGCTTCTGAGCGGAATTGAGCTTATACTCGATGAAATACATATCGAAGAAAAGATTAAGGAGGCCGACATCGTCATTACAGGTGAAGGCAGAATCGACAGTCAGACCGTTATGGGTAAGGCTCCCGGCGGTGTGGCGGAAAAAGCGAAAAAGCACGGCAAACCCGTCCTGGCTTTTTCGGGTGCTGTGACCAAGGATGCGGTTTTCTGTAACGAAAAGGGTATAGATGCTTTCTTCCCCATAGTAAGAGGAATTACCACATTGGAAGAGGCGATGAAAAAAGACACTGCCTTTTCTAATATGACCGACACTGCCGAACAGGTATTCAGAGTGATCAAGGCTTTCAGAGAAGGCTGAAAATAAACTATATAACATAAGCGCTGTAAAAGCTGAAAGGCTGATACGGCGTTTTTTTATTCGTAGCGGCAGGGGAGTAAATGTGGAATGTGAATTTTCGGCGGGATTTATGAAAAGGAAAAATGACATACCTACAGAACCGACGCCCGGGCATTGTAATTATCATTGACATTCATATGCCGATGTTATATAATAATTACGTACGCTGAAGTAGTTTCGGATCTCTTCGGCAAAGAGTAAATTACTGCGAAAGGAAAGAAAATATGAACACAATCGACAAAAATTACGAAGCTCTGTTCACTCCCTGGAAAATCGGTAATGTAGAAATCAAAAACCGTATCGTAATGTGCCCTATGGGCGGTACATCTCTTTTCGGATGGTTTGAGCTGGGCGGCTGTCACTTCGACAAAGAAGCGGCAAAGCTTTTCCTCGAAAGAGCAAACAATAATGTAGGTCTTATCATCCCCGGTATCGCACCTCTCCGTGATACCTTCTGGGGCAAATGGCTGTGGCAGAATCCTAAAATGTTCGAAGAGCTCAAAGAGTTTATGGACGAAATACATAAGACAGGCGCAAAGCTTTTCATTCAGCTTACTGCAGGTATGGGCAGAAGCTGGGCTATCACTGAGCTTGTAGCTCCTTTACATAAGAATAAGTTCACACGTGCACTTGTGAAGCCCATTCTTGACACATCTCACGAGCTTGCTTCTCCTTCTCCTCAGCGTTCACGCTGGGCACACGACATCATCTGTCCCGAAATGACCAAAGAGCAGATTCACGAAATCATCGAGGCTTTCGCAAAGACTGCAAAGCTCTGCCGTGATGCAGGTGTAGACGGTGTAGAGGTTCACGCAGTTCACGAGGGTTATCTTCTCGACCAGTTCGCTATCGAATTTTTCAATAAGCGTACTGACGAATACGGTGGCTCCTTCGAAAACAGATACCGCTTCGCATCAGAAGTAGTCAAGGCTATCAAGGAAGCCTGCGGTGATGATTATCCCGTTTCTCTCCGTTACTCCGTAGAGTCAAAGATGAAGGGCTTCTGCGAAGGCGCTATGCCCGGCGAAGATTACACGGAAGTGGGCAGAGCTATGGCTGAATCTGAAAAGGCTGCAAAGTATCTCCAGGATGCAGGCTACGATATGCTCAACGCCGACAACGGTACATACGACTCCTGGTACTGGGCACATCCTCCCATGTATATGCCCCAGAACTGTAATCTTGACGATGTAGCACACATCAAAGAGTTCGTTGATATTCCCGTAGTATGTGCTGGCCGTATGGAGCCCGATGTAGCTTCCAAGGCAATCGAAGAAGGCAGAATTGACGGTGTGGGTATTGCACGTCAGTTCCTTGTTGATCCTCAATGGATTACAAAACTTATCGAAGGCAGACTCGAGGAAATCAAGCCCTGTATCTGCTGTCACAGCGGCTGCTTCAACTTCTCTTCCTCAAAGGGCCACGCAAACACTCAGGACCTTCTCGACACTATGGGTCTTGCACGTTGCGCACTTAACCCCGAGACAATGCAGTCAAAGAAATATAAAATGGTTCCCGCTAAAAAATCAAAGAAGGTCGCTGTTATAGGCGGCGGTATCGGCGGTATGGAAGCTGCTATCGTCTGCGCCAAGAGAGGCCATAAGGTTACTCTTTACGAAAAGACCGATAAGCTCGGCGGTGTATTTATTGCCGCTGCTGCTCCCTCCTTCAAGGAAAAGGACAGAGACCTTATCAAATGGTATATCCGTGAGCTTTCCTGCTATGACATCGAAGTCAAGATGAACACCGAAATCAAGGATATCGCTTCTCTCGGTGCTGATGAGGTTATCGTAGCTACAGGCTCAAAGGCAAGAAAGATTCCCGTAAAGGGTGCAGACACAGCTATCGAGGCTGTAGAATATCTCCTCGGTGAAAAGGAAACAGGCGAAAAGGTTACAGTTATCGGCGGCGGTCTTACAGGCTGTGAAATCGCTTATGACCTTTACCTTCAGGGCAAAAAGCCTACTATCGTGGAGATGCAGGATGACCTTATCACTACTCCCGGTGTATGTCTTGCCAATACATCCTTCCTTCGTGACTTCTTCAAAACAAACAATGTTCCCGTTCATCTCGAAACCTCTCTTTCAGAAATCGGTGACGGTAAAGTTACCGTAAAGGATAAGGACGGCAAGGTGTTCGACATCGAGTCTGACAGCGTAATTATGTCAGTAGGTTATGTTCCCACTCCCGTAGCTCCCAAATCAAAGCACGTTCACCTCATCGGTGATGCCGCTAAGGTCGGAAACCTCCGTACCGTTATCTGGGGCGCATGGGATATAGCTATGAAGATATAACCGTAAGTTGAATTTAAGTAAAGGAGAAAAAATACTATGATTCTTACCAAAGAACAGCAGGCAATTCTTGACGGCTCAAAGGGCGACGTTATGGCGAAGGTTATGAAAACCCTCGTCATGTACGGTGAAGCCTTCGGTGCTGAGAAATTAGTACCCATCACCTCTGATTATAACCACCTGGTTACATCCTTCGGTCTTAAGGTTATGTCTCCCGTTTATGACCTTATGCAGACTATTCTCGATGCAGGTGTAGTTTCGGGTCAGAAGTTCTCTGTTGATCCCCGTCCCATCGACAAAAAGGTTCCCGCAAACTTCCTTCAGAACCTTATTTTCAATAAATTTATGTATACCAAGCAGAGCTTCTACGAGGATCAGCTTCAGAAGCTCGGTCTTCTGAATAAGGATGCCTTTACCTGCACCTGCTATATGGACGAGGTAGGAAACAAGCCCAAGAAGGGCGACATTCTCTCCTGGGCAGAGTCTAGCGCCGTAGTTTACGCTAACTCCGTGCTCGGTGCAAGATGTAACCGTAACTCCGGTATCATCGATATTATGGGCTCTATCGTAGGTTATGTGCCCTACTTCGGTCTTCTTACCGATGAGGGCAGAAAAGCTACATGGGTAGTTAAGGTTCAGACTGAAAAGAAGCCCGAGGCTCAGCTTTTAGGCTCAGCTATCGGTATGAAGGTTATGGAAGATGTTCCCTATGTGGTAGGTCTCGACAAATGGATAGGCACAGAGCTTAACGACTCTGCCTGCGCATATCTCAAGGACTTCGGTGCTGCTACAGCATCAAACGGTGCAGTAGGTCTTTACCACATCGAAAATCTCACTCCCGAAGCTGTAGAAATGGGTGAGAAACTCATCGCAGAGGGTGCCAAGGAATACATCATCGACGATGCAGAGCTGGAAAGAGTACAGAAGAACTATCCCGTTATCTGGAAAAAGCCTGATGCCGCTCCCAAGCTTTGCTTCATCGGCTGTCCCCACCTTTCACTTCAGCAGCTTAAGGATTGGACAGATAACATCGAATCCGAGCTTAAGAGAAAGGGCAACGAAAAGATAGGTGTTCCCACCGTTCTCACTGCCGCTCCCAAGGTTCTCGAAGCCTTCGAAAAGACTCCTTATTATGCCAGACTCCGTGCTACAGGTGTTATCATTTCCTACATCTGTCCTCTTATGTATATGAACAATCCTCTCTGTAAGAAGATGCCCGTAATTACCTGCTCTAACAAGCTCCGTACTTACACCACAGCTAAATTCTACAAGGAATCTGAGATATTATCAATAATTACAGACGGAGGTAAAAAATAATGAAACAGTTTAAAGGCAGAGTTGTAACTCCCGGTACTGTAACAGCAGAAGCAGTTGTTACCAAAAGCGGCTTCAATACCCTCGCATCCTTCCAGAACGCTCTCCAGTTCGGTGACAAGGAAGTAAAATGCGGTGACCAGAATAATGCTGACTTATACGGCAAATCTCTTCTGAACAAGGCTCTTTGCCTTCCTCAGACCATCGGTTCAACTACCGGCGGACTCGTTCT
Source organism: Acutalibacteraceae bacterium (assembly GCA_045637365.1). Lineage (GTDB taxonomy): Bacteria > Bacillota > Clostridia > Oscillospirales > Acutalibacteraceae > UBA6857. Next base: position 8,573 of record JAZTZH010000071.1, on the reverse strand, counting down.
CTACTGTGCATGTGCACTTAAGAAAAACCCCGCCTGTATGCTCTTCTCACAGCCCATCGACTCTCTCGCAGCAGCAGGTGCAGTTCTGGCTGATGTATGGGTTGACGGTGTGACTATGCCCGTTATCGATTCTCTCGGTGATGAGTTCCTCGATTATGTAAAGGACGGTATGAGTGTTACCGTAAAGGCTGACGGTACTGTAGAGGTCGGCTGATAAAAACATAAAAGTATAAAATAAGCTCCGCTGTAGAAGCCGTCAGGCTCTTACAGCGGAGCATTTATTATTTATTTACCGTGATATCAGAGCTTTTACAGGCCTCCGGTATCTGTTTTTCTGTCAATCAATAGATTTTGCCACAGGAAATAAAGTTGGTGATGATGCCTGCGATGAAGTCGAAAATCACACCGAGCTTATCTACTATTCCGAGAGAGTCAAACTGATACTGAACACCCTCTGTAGAAGTTGTTATATTGTAGTGACCGTCATACTTAAGTGAGCCGCCACCGATTGTTATGTAGTAGAAGCCTTCATCACCAAGACCGAGGCCTTTAAGATTAAGATGAAGAATGCCGTCCTTGAGGTATGCATCACCTGAACCGATAATGCCTACTTCCTTACGGTTAAGGGCATCGAAAATGTTCTCTTCTTTTTCTGCTGAATAGTAAACTGTGAATTTGGCATCTGCGGCTACTTCAGTGTATTCCGCTGCGACAGGGATTTCTGCACTTGCGAGTTCAGCCAGACCTCTGAACTTCACTACGCCTTCACCGAGCTCTGCGGGAAGGTTGATTTCGAGAGCTGATGCACTTGCACCGAGGCATCCGAAAAGCATCACTACAGCCATCAATACGGATAATAATTTCTTTGTTTTCATTTTTCTTACCTCTTTTCTTATATTTTCTTTTTTCGCAAATGTAAACTTTATGAACAGTTTTTTAACATCTGCGTTGACTTCATTATATTTACAAAAACCTACAAAGTCAATAGGTTTAGTGGGGATTTTAATTTTTGTTAATTATTTTGCATAGCCGTTGTAATAAATTCTGCCGCCTTCTGCTTCTCCGTATCTTGCTTCTAACATTTCGGACACGGTAACGAGCTGATAACCCTCGGAAATGAGCCAGGGAATAATGATTTCTGAAGCTGCAGCAGTAGAGCTGTAAAGGTCGTGCATAAGAATAATGGAGCCGTCACGGACAGTCTGCTTTATGTGAGATACCACCTTTGAGGAGGAGAGGGTTTTCCAGTCCAGAGTATCCACGGACCAATGTATGAAGGGCTTGTCTGTGAGAACTGCCGCCTTACCTACAGAGCCGCCGGGAGCACGGCAGAGAACGGGCGTCTGACCTGAATATTTTTTGATGAGACTGTCTGTCGTTTCGATTTCTTCGAGAACGGTTGAATTTTTGCTTACACTTAAAGTGACGTGAGAGTAGGAATGGTTAGCTATCTCGCAGCCAAGCTCAGCCTGTCTTTTAAGGCAGTCATTATAGGATGGTATTCTCGAGCCTACCACGAAGAAGGTCGCTCTTGCGCCGTGTTTTTCGAGAGTGTCAAGTATTCTGTGAGTGTTAATGGGGTGGGGTCCGTCGTCATAGGTCAGTGCCACCATCGGCATTTTCGGATCTACGTCACGGTTCGATACGATGTGTGAAAAGGCTGTTTTACTTTTACCGATTACTGCTCTTACCTTGTAGGAAACGAAGGTGTTGCTGTTTTTCACCTTGTCTGTTATAGTGAGCTTGTCCGTTTCCTTTAATTTCTTCCATTTGCCGTCACCGGTTTTTTTATAAATCTGATATTTCACAGCTCCCTCTTTTTTATCCCAGGAGAGCTTCATTTTTTTGCCGTTCTTTTTCAGTGTAAAGCCTTCGGGAGACTTCATACAGGTGGCGGTCAGACTTACATTTTCATAAAGGCTGACACTTTTTTCTGCCTTAGCCTTGACGAAATAGGAGTATTTACCGCCGTCATTGACGGACTTATCTTCGAAGGAGAGGACAGAGGAGTCTGTCTTGCCTACCTTTTTCCATTTATTACTGCCGTAAGCCTTTCTGTAGACAAGATATTCCTTCGCCTGAGCATTTTTCTTCCAGCTGAGAGTAAGGCCTTCTGCGCTCTTTTTCAGAGAGGTGAGCTCGGGTGAAGTGAGTATACCGGCTTTTATGCTTACGGGAGTACCTGTGGTTTTTCCTTTCGCAGTTTTTACACTGTAGGTGTAAATCACGCCTTTTTCTGCAGTGGTATCAGTGAAGGAGGTTACCTTAACCTTTCCCAGACGCTTATTTTTATCGCCGTCCTGTTTGCGGTAAACGATGTAAGCCTCTGCTCCTTCGGCTGCCTTCCATTTCAGTGTGACACCGGCATTACTTATGCCCGGCTTTTTCATCACGGCACCGGCAAGATAAACTGCCGACTTATATTCACTTTTAACCCTTTTGCTTTTCTTTACGCAGTATGTATAGGTTTCACCGCTTTTTACATTTTTGTCGGTATATTTTTTACCTTTGACTTTATCTGTTTTTATGAATTTACCGTCACCTGTCTTTTTGTAGACGGTGTAGCTTTCCTTTTTGCTTCCGTTCCAGAGAAGAACTATGCTGTCAGCCTTCTTTTTCAGCTGAAGATTAATTTTTTCCTGTGCCGAAGACACGCCCGAAAGCATAACCGTAGCTAAACAGATAAGAATTAAAACCGACATAAGCTTCGTCATTTTTTTCATTGTAATTACCTCCTTTTTCCCTGATTAAATTATAAACTTATAAGGCTTTTTCTGTCAACATAAACCGACAAATTATTCGGTTTTTTACTACTTGATATTTCTTGCGGATAGTGGTAAAATAAAAAAAGGAATTAAAAAACAAAAAATAAGGAGAAAAATAAAAAATGAGCAAAAGTGCAACTTTAGTAATTATGGCTGCAGGTATGGGCAGCCGCTTCGGCGGACTCAAGCAGATAGAGCCCGTAGGTCCCGGCGGAGAGATTATTCTCGATTATTCTGTTTACGATGCAGTACGTGCAGGCTTCGATAAAGTTATTTTCATCATAAAGAAAGAGATAGAAGAGGATTTCCGTAAAATAACCGACGGCAGATACGACGGTAAAATTAAAGTGGACTATGCTTTCCAGGAGCTGAATAATCTTCCCGACGGATTTTCCTGTCCTGAAGGCAGAGTAAAGCCCTGGGGTACAGCTCATGCTATCTATTCCTGCAAGGGTCTTGTAGACGGACCTTTCGCCGTTATCAATGCTGACGATTATTACGGAGTGGAAACATTCAGGGTAATCCACGATGAGCTCACCGCAGAAAAGGAAAGCACAGATGCTTATCCCTTCTCTATGGTAGGCTTCAAAGTAGAAAACACCCTCACCGAAAACGGCCACGTGGCACGAGGTGTATGTAAAATCGAAGACGGCTATATGACCGACATCGTGGAAAGAACGAAGATTATGTACCGTGACGGTAAAATTATGTTTACTGAAGACGGGGAAACCTGGGAGGAAATTCCTGAGGGCACTCCCGTTTCCATGAATCTCTGGGGCTTCACTCCTGAAATCATCACGGAAATCGAAAACCGTTTCGCAGACTTCCTCAAAAAGAACGCTGATAACGCACTCAAGTGTGAATTTTATATTCCCTTCGTAGTTGACGAACTCGTTAAGGCGGGCAAGGCTAAGGTAAAGGCTCTCGACACAGATGAGAAGTGGTACGGTGTAACCTATAAGGAAGATAAGCAGTCCGTTATGGATGCACTTAAGGAAAAGACAGACAAGGGTATTTATCCGATACCCTTATGGAAATGAGAATAACAAAAAGGACAGGCACAGACCTGTCCTTTAATTTTGTTTTGAAATCAGATAGAGTATTTTTCTTTATATTCCTCATATCTTTCGTTATAATGGCTGAGGTTTTCTTTTCTGACCTTTTTGGCATAAGAGTGCATATCCATTTCCTGATGTGCGATTTCCTTAACGCAACCGGATATATTTGAGCAGTGGTCAGCGACTCTTTCGAGGTTAGTGATGATGTCACCGAATACGAAGCCCTGCTCGATGGTACATTCTCCCTTTGTAAGACGGCGGATATGCTGACTCTTAAGCTCTGCTTTAAGGTCGTCAACTACCTGTTCGAGAGGCTCAACGCCCTTGATGGCTTCTCTGTCATTTTCGGTGAAGCTTCTGTATGCAAGCTCCATAATTTCCAAAACTGCATTTGTCATAACCTTAAGCTCTTTACCTGCCTCACCTGAAAAGCTCATCTTCTTTTCATTAAGCTCTTCGGCAGATTTGAGAATGCTTGCGGCGTGGTCAGAGATTCTTTCGAAATCACCGATGATATGAAGAAGCTTTGCAGCTTCGGCACCGTCTGCATCAGTAAGCTCGAGAGAAGCAACCTTGACGAGGTAGCTTCCGAGAATATCCTCGTATTTATCGGTCTTCTTTTCAGCTTTGATAACGAAATCGTAATCCTCGTCGTTATGTCCGTCGAGAAGCTTAACTGCACGGCGGAAGCATTCGGTGGCGATATCTGCCATAGTCATCGTCACACTGCGGCAGCGCTCAACAGCAACTGCAGGAGTGGCGAGAAGTCGTTCGTCGAGCATTTCGTATTTTTCTTTTTCGTCTGTATCTTTGATGGAAACAGTAGCCAGCTTTTCGAGAACCTTAATCATCGGTGCCCACATAACTACGCAGAATACCTTGTAAAGGGTATTGACCACAGCGATGCCAACTGAGGTTGCCATACCGTCGACAAAATCAAATTTGAAGATAGCATTCGCACCGTAGAAAAGAGCGAGAGCGGCGATCGTACCGAAGATATTGAAATAAAGATGAACGAGAGTGGCTCTCTTGGCATTTTTATTAGCACCGATAGAGGAAAGAACGGCTGTGATACAGGTACCGATAGCCATACCCATAACGATAGGTATTGCAGCACCGAAGGTAATAGCACCCGTGGTGGAAAGAGCCTGAAGAATACCGACAGATGCGGAGGAGGACTGAATTATAGCAGTAAGAACCGCACCGACGATTACGCCTAAAACAGGATTAGAGAAAAGTGTGAGAATATTTGTAAACTCAGGGTCATTCTTGAGTCCGGAAACAGCATCTGACATAGCTGACATACCCGTCATAAGGGTAGCAAAGCCCAGAAGAATCATAGCCGTATCCTTGCTTTTGTTCTTTTTGGAGAACATAAGAAGGTACACACCGATAAATGCAAGAACCGGAACAAAGGAATCCGGTTTGAATAAATCCATGAATCCGCCGCCCTTGATGTCGGCAAGAGAAAGAATCCACGAAGTGACAGTTGTACCCACATTGGCACCCATAATGGGACCGACGGCCTGGTGCAGTGTCATAATACCCGAATTGACGAAACCGACGACCATAACTGTGGTAGCCGATGAAGACTGAATAATCGCTGTGACGATAAGACCGAGCAAAAATCCTTTTACAGGACTGTCCGTCATTTTACTCAGAACTGATTTAAGCTGACCGCCTGCCTTTTTTTCAAGTGAATTACCCATAAGGTTCATACCGAAAAGGAAAAGGGAAAGTCCGCCGACGAGAGATAACACATCAAATAAGGTCATAGTAAATACCTCTTTTCTTCATCGAAAGAATATAGGCGAAAAAATATCGCTGAGAAAATAATAACAATATTTGACAAACTAATCAATAGTTTTAACTAAAAATCCTTTTAAATTCTGCCCCTACTTCAAAATTTCTCAACAAAAAACAAAAACTGATATGCAAAAACACCAAAAAATTTTTTCTCACAGACAGCTATTTTCAGGACATAAAAAACTTTTTCAAAAAAAGTAAAAAAAATTGCAAAAAACTCTTGACTAACTGAAAATCTTGTGATATTATATTCGAGCGTTGAACGCACAATCAATTCGCTGGTGTAGCTCAGTTGGTAGAGCAGCTGATTTGTAATCAGCAGGTCGGGGGTTCGAGTCCGTCCACCAGCTCCAGTTTAATATGGGTAGGTTCCCGAGTGGCCAAAGGGAGCAGACTGTAAATCTGCCGTCAGTGACTTCGATGGTTCGAATCCATCCCTGCCCACCATTTAGAGTGTTCATTACGGATTTATGTGATGAACACTCTATTTTTTTGTGTTTCTTCATAGTATTCAGTTTATGTATCGAGCAGGTTTTAGCCTGCTCTTTTTTGTTATGCAGTGAGATATTCCACTGCTACACCCTGACGGGTATCTGCTTTGTAATTATCTGCATTTGACGGAATTTCAATATATCCCACAAAGCGATAATAAATTACAATTCGCTGTGTTCTGTTTTTACCTACGCCCTCGGTTTCATAAACATCAATGTGGTCTATAAGCTCGTGAAGGAGTGGTGCTGTTAAGGTTTCCATTTCCATAAACTTGCGAACGGCAGAAACGAAAAGTTCTTTTTCCTTTTCCTTGTTATTAAGCTGTTCTTGCTGTTCTCTGAGTTTCGAAATCTTTGTCCTTAACTCAATTCTTTCCTCTTCATACTTTCTTGACATATGCATAAACCACTCATCTGTTACTTTGCCATCCATATTATCCTCATACAGCTTCTCATAATTTCTCTCAACCTTTGCATTTCTGCTCAAAAGTCTTTCAAGCTCGGTTTTGAGATATTTTTCTTCAGAAAGTCTGTCACTGTTGGTTTTTCGTGCAAGAATTTCGGCAAAGCGTTCTTCGTTATGTCTTATACAGACTGACATCTTTTTGAGTTCAAGCATAACAATCTGCTCGATTGAATCCGCCCTCACATAATGTCTGTGCTGACAGCTACCTCTGTAATCCTTGACATAATTTGAGCAACTGAAATAGTGAATATCCTTGTTTCGTGTATTCACATGATACCACAGCTTATGTCCACATTCGGCACACACAAGAAAATCGCAAAAGATATTCTTGTCACCGTTTTCAGGCTTCGGGTCTCTGCGTTTGCATTTCTTGATAAGAGCCTGTACCGCTTCAAAGGTTTCACGGTCAATAATCGGCTCGTGAACATCCTTGAAGATTTTCCAATTTTCTTCGGGATTCTGAAGCCGTTTCTTGTTCTTAAAGCTCTTGGAGTAAGTTTTGAAATTTACTACATCACCGCAATATTCCTGACGAATAAGAATCTGACCTATGGTAGAGCTTTTCCATTTATATGGGTTAGGCTGTACCTTTTTACCGCCTCTGCCTATGCCTCGCTCTTGCCAATATGAGGTGCAGTTCTTTATTCCTCTGTCCTGCAGGGTTCTTGCAATTTTGTCCTGACCGTAGCCTTCAAGATAGAGCCTGAATATTTCTCTCACAACATTTGCCGCCTCGTGCTCAATAATCCATTTTTTAGGATTTTCAGGGCCCTTCATATATCCGTATGGCGGTTGAGAAAGTGGCTCTCCCATATTACCTCGGATTCTTTTTGCAGAGCGTACCTTCTTTGAAATATCTCTTGCATACATCTCGTTCATCACATTCTTGAACGGGATTATTTCATTATCACCGTCAGCACTGTCAACAAGGTCTGTAATAGCAATAAAGCGGATATTGTTTTCGGGAAAGTATGATTCGGTGTAAAGTCCGACTTCAACATAATTTCTTCCGAATCGGGACATATCCTTTACGATAATGGTTGAGATATATCCTGCTTCAACATCTTCCATCATTCTTTTGAAATCCGGACGGTTGAAATTAGTTCCTGTAAAACCGTCATCCACATAAAACCTTGTGTTTTCAAAGCCTTTCTCTTTAGCATACCGAGCAAGCATAAGCTTCTGATTTTCTATTGAGTTGCTCTCCTTGTCGTTTCCGTCATCACGGGAAAGACGGCAATAAAGAGCTGTGATTCCTATATTGTTTGACTGCATTAGTCCTCCTTTCCGGCAGTCGTCACATATTCTGCTTCAATTTTATCTTCGTCAGGCACCAATGTCAAATGTGCAAAATCACTGCCTACATATTTTTCTACTCTCTCGCTCATTGTGTTTTCAAGATTACAGATATTTGCAGGTGCAAACGAGGAAGACACCTTGTAAAGTATACCGCCGATTACATATTCATCCTCTCCGATAAATCCGCAAAAATCATTAATTTTCTTCATTATCTCGCACCTCTGTCTTTCTTTCGCATAAGGGATTTTCCATAATACTCAACAGCCTTTGCAAGAAATTCTTCTTTTTCCTTTACTGTTGCATTGGATTTCACATACTTATTAATGCTGTCTTCGGGAATTTTTACCATCTGCACCTGATTAGGTTTAGGCTGTTTAACCATACTAAGAATTGTACCGACATCAAGTTTTCCCTCTTGTGCCAGCTTTTTCAATTTCTGTGCTTGTGCAAGGGACGGTGTAGCGAGCTCTTTTTCAATAGCCTCAGCCAAAAAGTTCTGATGGCCTTGGCTGAGATATGAAAGCTCAACAGCGGGACCAAGTGCGATTTTACCGCTATCTACCAAAGCAAGAAGCCTCGGAATCAGGTTAGTAAGGCGTATATATCTTTTAACCTGCGAAGCACTGTCGGTATCAGATATTTCATCTGCAGACAACTTCGGTCCGACTTGGTCCGAAGTTAAATCTGT
>JAZTZH010000070.1:0-2136 GCA_045637365.1 Acutalibacteraceae bacterium | reverse complement strand
GATAACATAGGGGATGTATCTTTCGTTTGTGGTGGGATCGAAGTAATCGAGAGCCTTACCTGATGTGTTGATGTGCTGTGTAAGGTCATAGTCTGTTCTGTCAGCAACGCCCCAGAGCTCGCCCCAGCCGAAGGGGAAGAGATACTCAAAGTCGGTTGTAGCCTTTGAGTAGAAGCACAGCTCGTCAGCATCGTGGTCACGCAGACGGAGATTTTCTTCCTTGATATTGAGAGAGTAGAGCCAGTCACGGCAGTATGCTCTCCAGTAGTCAAACCATTCAAGGTCTGTGCCGGGCTTACAGAAGAATTCAAGCTCCATCTGCACGAACTCACGAACGCGGAAGATGAAGTTACCCGGTGTGATTTCGTTACGGAAGGATTTACCTATCTGTGCAACACCGAAGGGAACCTTTCTTCTTGTTGTTCTCTGGATGTTTGCAAAGTTAACAAAGATACCCTGTGCAGTTTCGGGGCGGAGATAAAGCTCATTCTTGCTGTCCTCGGTAACACCCTGGAAGGTTTTGAACATAAGGTTGAACTGTCTGATATCGGTGAAGTTGTGAGCACCGCAATCGGGACAAGGAATAGCCTTTTCATCTATGTAGTTTTTCATTTCGTCGTTGGACCAGCCTGCAACGTTTGTTCCGTCGAAGTTTTCGATAAGATTATCGGCTCTGTGACGGGTCTTGCATTCCTTACAGTCCATAAGGGGGTCGGAGAATCCGCCGAGGTGACCTGATGCAACCCATGTCTGGGGATTCATAAGGATTGCTGAGTCAAGACCTACATTGTAGGGATTTTCCTGAACGAATTTCTTGAGCCAGGCTTTCTTGATGTTGTCCTTAAGCTCTACACCGAGAGGACCGTAGTCCCAGGTGTTTGCAAGGCCGCCGTAGATTTCGCTGCCTGCATAAACGAAGCCTCTGCCCTTACAGAGAGCAACGAGCTTTTCCATTGATTTGTCTGTGTTCTTAAGCATAAAAATACTTCCTTTCAGTCTTCTCCCTTTCACCGATGGCTTCGGCGTGGTAAGAAGGAATTTTAAGGATAAGGCTATTGCCTTAAACTGTTCACAATATAATAATACAAAAAGGGAATAAAGTCAAGGGTATTTGAGTCAGTAGCCAGTAGTCAGTAGTCAGGAATGCTTTCGGCGTATGTTAGATACTCCCTCCGTCTTTTTGTTTTGCAAAAATCCACCTCCCTCAAAGAGGGAGGCTTTAGTGGTGCATATGTTTTTTTACCTCATATTTTCAATTTCCGTACAGGCAAAATTATTTTTATTGCACCATTTTTTTATTATTTCAGCAACATATAGACATTCATAGTCTTCAAAAGGATACGCACCGTCTATATGCTCAAAATACCATAGAATATCGGTTACTCTGTTACCCGTTTTTGTGAATGATTCAAAAGATTTTTTGTGATGCTCCATTCCTTCTTGTGAAAGATAAATATCGATAACATCGTTCGCAATTTTGAAGCAATCGATGAATAATGTATAATTTTCATCATCACAATCATTTTTAATTTCAACAAATCCCTGTTTTGATTTATCAAACACATAACAAGCATTTTCTTCATTTTTTATTTCATAATATAATTCTAAAGCATAATCCATATTTATAACAGTTTTCATAATTTCTCCCTTTTGAATTATATTTTTCTTGATTTCATATTATCATTTTAACAGAGCAAAATCAATAGCACTGTAGTATTTTCATTTAATATAATTTCGAATTCCTAATGACGCATTCCGAATTTGTTCCGCCTTTAATCTTGTAAAAGCTCTGACTTTGTGTTATCATTAACTCACCAAAAAATAAAGGAGAAAATTTATGAGCTAAAAAAAGAAAGCTTCCGGCTTTAAAATGTGGTCTCTTATCTGGGGACTCGGTCTAGCAACCTTCTTATCCGTCACCTCTTGACAAATCCGTTTTTACGGTGTTATAATAAGCCCGACATATGAATATTACTGGGGGTGCTGAATTTTCGGCTGAGATTATACCCATAACCTGATTCGGATAATACCGACGTAGGCTAAGTAATGAGCTTTTTCCACCCGTAGTATCAAGGGGTGGATTTTTTCTTTTTTAAGGCGCCACATAAAAAGAAAAACCTCAAAATCTCCGACGGT
>JAZTZH010000069.1:0-33823 GCA_045637365.1 Acutalibacteraceae bacterium | reverse complement strand
AGCTGAAATGTATGACACCAATGGAATTTCACCACGCTCAAGCTGCGTGAAAATTCCACCCTGCTGCGCAGCAGGGTGGAATTCCTTCAACTAAATATATTTTTGTTTTTTGTCTGTCTACTTGACAGGGGTCGCTTCATTACGAGAACGGGATTTTCCTTTGGTGAGGATGAGTGGGCTCGAACCACCGACCCCTTGCATGTCAAGCAAGTACTCTGACCAACTGAGCTACACCCTCATATCTGTTTTTAACTGACCTTGATGATTATAGCACAATGCTTTGCCGTTGTCAATTAAATTCGCATTATTTGTCTGACTTTTATTGACATTGTTTTTCAGCAGTATTATAATATCGTAAAAGAAAAAATATTTGTCAGGCAGGATGAAAAAATGGCTTTGTTAAACGGTGCAGTTGAATATTATGACCTTAAACCCACGGGAGAAAAATGTGACTTTTGTAAGGATATTCCCTTTGATGAGTATCTTTACGAGGAAGAGTTAAAGGGCGAAGTTTTCTGTATAACCGACTTCGGGGCGAAAGAAACGGGCGACTATATAACCAATACCAAAGCAATAAACAGCGCAATAAATGAAGCCTCTGAAAAGGGCGGCACTGTTCTTGTGCCCGAAGGAACTTTCATCTGTTCCGCAGTTGTTCTCAAAAGTAATGTAACTTTGTTTGTAAAGGGTACGCTTAAATGTGTGGACTATGAAACTAACAAAAAAGCCTCAGAAAAGCTCGGTGGGGGAGATGTATATTACGTTCATAGCCGATGCCGAAAAGGCTTTATTTATGCCGATAATGCCGAAAATATAACCATCTGCGGCGGGGGCAGAATTGACGGAAGCGGTGCAAGCTACTGCAAAGAGGCGAAAAAGCCTGAAAAGCTTTTGCCACTTGAGAAATTTCACCTCAAGACATACATCATGGAATTCAGAAGCAGAATTCGATTTGAAAAAGAAAACAGCGAAAGGGTAAATCTTATTGAGCTTTGCCGCTGTAAGGGTGTAGATATACATAATATTGAGCTTTACGAAACAGCCTGCTGGACATGTAATATTTTCGAGAGCGATAATATAAATATCGAAAATGTGATAATAAACAGTAATTATCATGTTGCCAACAGTGACGGTTTTGATCTGAGCTGCTGCAGTAATGCTACGGTCCGCCACTGCTTTATTGCTACAGGTGACGATGCTCTTTGCATCAAGGCTGACGGAGACAAGGATATTAAAAACATTCTTATCGAAGACTGTAAGGCTATGAGCCTTGCCAACTGCTTTAAAATCGGCACCACCGTTTACCGTAACGTGAAAAATGTTACGGTGAGAAACTGTGAATTCTTTTCCGAAGGTACCACAGGCGGTTATTCGGGCATTTCGATTCAGTCCGATTGCGGCGGCGAGGTTGAAAACATTCTTGTGGAAAACATAAAAATGGACGGTGTAACTTCGGCTTTTCTTGTGTGGCTCGGTAACCGAAGACAGATACAGCCGGGTAAAATGAAAAACATAACCTTAAGAAATATCAGCGCAGAAAATGTCTCTTTGCCTTCAGCGGTTACAGGTGTAGTTCATAAGGGTAGTCTCTACTCAGTGGAGGATGTAACACTTGAAAATATTGATATTTCCTACCGTGACAGCGACGAAGAAATATATATCCGTGAAGGTGGCGTGGGTTATGAGGCTATGGAAGAATATCCCGAAATTACCCGTTTGAGCAGTATTTATACTAACTCTCATGAAGAGTCGCCTTATTGGGAGCTTCCTGTTTACGGTCTGTTTGTGAGAGATACGGAAAATATTACGGTTGAAAACTTTAAATGTAAACCGAGAACCTGTAACACAAGACCTGAAAATAATCTGTAAGCAGTTGCTTTATGTTCAGATTTTTGTTAAGATAATAAGAGTTAAAATATCGAAAGGACAGAAAGTATGAAAGAAACTAAATTTTATCTTATAACTGACACTCATTACTTCGCATCCTGTCTCGGCTGCAGCGGTGCAGAGTATGACGATTTTATGCATTACGAGCAGAAATGCTTCGCTGAGACGGAAAGCATAAATAAAAGCGTCATCGAGTATCTGAAAAAGGCTGACGAAGCTGATACGGTGCTTATTGCAGGTGACCTTGTATTTAACGGTGAAAGAAAGAGCCACGAGGAATTTACTGCTCTTTTAAAGGAGCTTAAGGACAGCGGCAAGAAAATCTTTGTGGTTACTGCTGACCACGACTGCGGCGATCCCTTTGCTTTCGGTGAAAAGGGCAGATACAGCCCCGAGGGAATAGACCGTGATGAGCTGTTTGATATTTATAGCGACTTCGGCTTCGGCTCTGCCATAGCAAGTGACAGAAAGCATCTTTCTTATGTGGCACAGATTTCTGAGAATGTAAGACTTTTAGCTCTTAATGCCGACTTCAAAGAGGAAGGTCAGTATAATTTTGATGATGAACAGCTGGAGTGGATTGACGAACAGGCAGAAAAGGCAAAAGAAGACGGTCAGACTATGTTTGCTATGCTTCACTATCCTGTTTTACCGGGTCAGCCTTTGTTTTCTGTAATTAAGCCTGCTACCATCCGTAAAGGCTTTGATTTTGCTGCTTTTCTTGCCGACAGGGGAGTACATCTCATCTTCACAGGTCATATGCATAATCAGAGCATAAACGAATACATAACCGAAAAGGGTAACAAATTCTACGATGTCTGCACGGGCGCCGTTATCGCTGACCCCGCCTTCATCCGTCTCGTTACCTTCAAAGATGAAAAGACCGTGGAAATAAAGAGCATTCCCACTCCCGATTTCGACTTCGACACCAAGGGTAAGGACTGCAAGCAGTATCTTTCCGATATGTTCGATAATATGATAGTAAATGTCCTTAAGGATATGGCATACGACACCCCGAGAATGATGGGTAAGTTCCACATCGAGGATAAGGGTATGATTAAAAAGATTCTCGGTATGGTGGGCAAGATAATCTGTAAGATTAAGCTCGGCACACTTGCCCGTATTCTCTTTATCAGATGTGACAAGAGTATCAGAAAAATGCCGCTTTTAGATTATGCCGCAGAGCTTGTAAGAAATATCTTTGAGGGTAATCAGTATTATAAAGAGGGGACGGCAAAGGGAGATTTGCTTCTTGCTTTCCTTAAAAGAATCCGCTTCGTTCTTAAGAAGGTGGAGCTGAAGGATAAAAAAGGTGATAAGCTCGACCTTTACGATGTGCTTAAGAATACAGCGGGTAATTATGATATAGATGATTATAATGCGACATTAATTCTTAAATAAGAAAAAAGGAACTGTCTCGATGGCAGTTCCTTAAATTTTTACTTCCTGAACACCCTGAACAGCGGCATACACGCCCCGAAAAAGCGTTTGTAAGCCACGCAGTAGTCTTCACTTTCCTTGTTTCTCTTGCACCCTCCTGCACGGCATAAGGGGTAAAATCTGCACTCCTTACATTCTTTTCTTACAGGCAGACTTTCCATAATGAAGTCCCTGGCCTTCTGACTGTTAGCCATGTTTTCGAGACTCTCACTGTTTATATTGCCTAAGAGCCATTCGTCGGTGCAGTAGAAGTCGCAGGGGTAAATGTTTCCGTTACCTTCGGCTACGAACTGATGGGTACAGTGTCCCATAAGACCGCACTGCTCGGCTCTTTCACCTAAGTACATTCTCACCCAGTTGTCGAACTGACGGATGCTGATGTAGTTTCCTCTTACGAAGTCTTTAACATAAAGGTTAAAGATTCTGATAAGGAAGTCAGCATACTGTTCATTTGTCATATAAAGCTCACTTTCCGTATCGTCACCCATAGGGCGAAGACAGGGGATGAACTGAATGTACTTAAAGCCGTTAGCACGGAAGTATTTATATATTCTTTCGGCATTTTCTGCGCAGTAGCCTGTGAGAACCGTGAGAATATTGAACTCAACCTGATGCTTTTTGAATTTATCAGCCGCCCTAATGATTTTATAGTAGGAGTTCTGTCTCTTTTCGTCCACACGGAATCTGTTTCCTTCGAAGTCACCGTCGAGGCTGAGACCTACTAAAAACTTATTTTCACGGAAAAATCGTGCCCACTCGTCGGTAACGAGAGTACCGTTAGTCTGGATAGAGTAAAATATCTCTGACTTTTTACTGTTGTTCTCTCTTACCTTTTCCGTGAAAAATCTGAAATAGTCAAGTCCTGCGATTAAAGGTTCACCGCCCTGAAAGGCGAAGGCGACACTGCAGCCGTCTGCGAATTCCAGGGCGCTTTTTATAAGGTTTTCTGCTGTATCCTCTTTCATCACACCGAAGGAGGACACCTCTCTCTGTGAAACGACGTCACAGTAGAAGCAATATTTACATCTTAAATTGCAAAGACTTGAGGCGGGCTTTATCATTATGGATAAAGCAGGCATTATTCGATGATACCTCTTCTGTTTTCTGCGAAGCCCTTCTGGATTTCCTTAAGCTTTTCGCTCATCTTAGAGGAAATTTCGGGATAAACAGGAGTACGGTTGTAGTTTTCCTGGTAGTCGTCGGAAAGAATGTGGAGCCAGTTCTTTCTGTTCTTATCCCAGAAGGCTGAGTTGTCATTCTGAATCTTGTCGAAGTATTTGAAGGTGATAAACTTGTTATTGAGAATATCGTACTTATATTCGGGATAGGCTTCTTTTATGCTGTCGGAAGCGACGGTGTACTGGATGGCCTTGATATCCTCTCTCTTCATGTGAAGGATGGGATGTTCTTCACCGTGAACGGGTGTATTATTTCTGATAACAGGAATCATAGAAACACCGTCGATAACACGGTCTGTGGGAAGATAATTTGCAGTACCGCCCTTGCCTGTGATACCACAGAGCTCGATAAGGGTGGGGAAGAAGTCAGTGGAGGTTACACTTTCTGTTCTCACGTCGCCCTTTTCGAAAAGACCGCCGTTATTGTCCCATCTGAGCATAAAGGGAACCTTCTGACCGCCCTCGTAACCGAGATACTTACCGCCGCGAAGATCACCTACAGAGCCCTCGAGAGCAGGTCCGTTGTCACTTGTGAAGACGATGATAGTGTTTTCAAGCTCACCGAGCTCTTCGAGAGTGTTAAAGAGTTTTCCGAGATATGTATCGAATTCAGTAAGACAGTCTACATATGTACCCATACCGCTTACACCGTCGAAATCGTCACCTGCGAACACAGGACCGTGAGGCCAGGGAGTAGCATAGTAAGCAAAGAAAGGCTTGTCTGTATTGGTGACGGTGTCTGTAATCCAGTCGGTGATTTCGCCGTGAATCCATTCGGTAAGAGGACTCTGATCCTTTTTGCCGTTTTCGTCACGAAGCTCTTCGGAGCCGTGTACAACCTCGTATTCACCGTTTTCTTCTCTTACGTGATAGAAGGCATACATATCATTTACGTGATGGCTTCCGTAGAAGTAATCGAAGCCCTGATTGGTGGGAAGATATTCACCGTAGTCGCCTAAATGCCACTTACCGAAAGCGCCTGTGGCATAGCCCGCATTCTGGAATACTTCTGCGATGGTGATTTCGTCACCGAGCATACCGTCTACGTTGTTACCCATTTCGAAGGAGTTATAAATTCTGGTCTGTGCGAAGGTGGCTGTGGTCTGCACGGTGGGATAGATAACATTGTCTGCATAGCCTCTGTAGGGATAACGGCCTGTAAGAGTAGCGAAACGTGCGGGTGAGCATACGGAATAACCTGAATAGAAGTTTGTGAAATTAAGACCGTTTTCACCGATGGAGTCCATATTGGGTGTTTCGTAGATAGCACCGTTGAGTGATGTGTCGCCGTAACCCATATCGTCCATAAGGATGAAAAGAACATTGGGATTGTCGCTCTTTGTCTTGTCTACATTTTTAAGGTAATCATCGTGACCGTTCCAGAGTCTATCTGTTACAGGCTTAGTTCTTACATTACCGAAAAGCACTGCGAAAACAGAGGACACCATAAGAAGAATGCTGAGTCCGAAGGAAGAAACCTTTTTAAGAGCAGTCTTTTCGCATTTTTTCTTGGCAAGGAAGAAAAGTCCCCATAAGCAAATGGCGGCGGGAAGAGCTAAAAGAAGGTTACCGCCGAGTCTTGTAAGGAAAGAGCCTTCACCTGCAAAAAGAGCATTTGCGACACTTGCCCAGCCTGCGGATTTTTCGGAAATGAAAGCACCGAAGCCAGCATCTGCACCCCAGACGGTATGGAAGATAATCATACCCACTGCGGAAGCGGCATAGCCGAAAATCATAGGGGCATAAACCTTTTTCTTGATGATGAGTGAAAGAAGAATAATGGCAGACATAATACAGCAGTAAAGAAGACTTACAAGGTTAATGAGGTTAAGTCTCGTGATAAGCTGTGCTGCCATAACGCCGATACCCACTAACATAAGGATAATCGGGAACACCTTTTTCGAGGTGTCAAGAGTGATTTTTTTGCTCATAAATTCACCTTTTTGCCGTTTTCAGGAACGGCACCTTTCTCTTTAATAGATAAATTATATATTATTTAAAGTTAGTAGTCAACCGAAAAATTAAATTTACGGCTATACTTTTCATTTTATTTGTGTTATTATACTGACAGAAAAAATCAGAGGTGCGTCATATGAGTATTATTACAGATGATATTGTTTCATTGGAAGAAAAAATAAAGAAAATAGCACTCAGCGAAAGAAAGAATAAAGACTTTGAATTTTCGAAAATCACTGTAAGACCCTTTAAAAGTAAAAAGGGGACAGTGTGGCAGCTCGAAAAGTTCAAGGACAATAAGGTCTTTCACGAAAATCTTTCGAAGGATGACTTCCTTCTGTGGCTTACAGAAACAGGCGAAAAGAATTTCCGTCAGATTTCACTTACGGCAGAGGGCGTGAATATTCACTACACGGTTTTCCCTGACAAGATTAAAAGAAAAGAAACGGTAAATACCGTGAAAAAAGTTGAGCCTAAAAGCCATAACAAGGAAAAAGCTTACATACTTAAGCAGGGTGAGAACATACCTGCTCTCGTTGACCTGGGTGTGTTTACGAAGGATTTCAAGGTAGTCAACAGCAAATACGACAAATATAAGCAGATTAACCGTTTCATCGAAATTATTGACGACAGCTTCAATAAAATGAATAAGGATGAAATCACAATTTTAGATTTCGGCTGCGGTAAGTCCTATCTGACCTTTATCGTTTATTATTATTTCACACACATTAAAAAGGTCAAGGCTACTGTTTTAGGCTACGACTTAAAAGAAGATGTGGTGGAAAACTGTAATAAAATAGCAGAAAGCTACGGCTATGACGGACTTAAGTTTTATGTGAATGACGTAACCAAGGGTGAGCTTTTTGAGGGTGAGGTGGATATGGTAATAACTCTCCACGCCTGTGATATAGCTACGGATTTTGCTCTTTATCACGCCATCAGCCATAAGGTGAAGCATATCTTTTCAGTGCCCTGCTGTCAGCACGAAGTCTGTTCCTCAATCAAAAAAGGCGGAGACTATGATATTCTTCTTTCCCACGGACTTATCAAGGAACGCTTTTCAGCACTTCTAACCGACAGCATCAGAGCGGAAATTCTTCGTCTGTGCGGTTATGAAACAGATATCATCGAGTTCGTTGACTTCGCACATTCACCGAAAAATCTTATGCTTCGCTGTAAGCTGAAAAAGTCCCTTACACCTGACCTTTCGGGCGTAGAGGAGCTTATGGAAAGATATTCATTCAAGCAGAAATTATATGAGCTTGTAAAAAATAATTGAGAGCCGAAGTCGGCTCTCTTTTTTTAATCAAATCTTATTTCTGCTTTATTTCTCGGCGGTATTCTCTGATATTCCACATCGGGATAGCCGAGAACGAGGCAGGTGACGGGGGAGTGTCCGTCAGGCAGATTAAGCATCTTTTTTACTTTAGGATTAAGCTTTGATGCAGCTACGAAAAATCCACTGTAAAGTACACCTATTCCCATAGTAGCCGCTAAAAGCTCCATATATGATGAGGCGAGACAGGCACTGGTGTTTCCCTTACTGCTGACAATTATAACAGAGGTTGAGCCTTTAAAGAAGAAGTTATCGTCGATGTTGACATTACCGATGTACTTTTTGATAGGGGAAGCGGCTTTCATAGCGAGTCTGAAAAACTTCACACATTCCTTTTCTACCTCGGGAATAGATTTGCGAAGAACAGTGAAAGCAAAATCCTGTGCATTAGTGCCTGTGGGACAGTAGCGGCCTGCTTCGATGATTTTTTCTATGTCCTCTATGGGAATTTCTTTATCCTTGAATTTGCGGACAGTTCTTCTGCTTTTCATAGCCGAAAGCAGTTCATCACTGTCTATCTTCGTTACATCGAAGGCCTTTTCTTCTTCGAAATCCTTATAGTTCGTCATAGTAACGGCATTTACGGGACAGATAGCATAGCAGTGACCGCACTGAATACAGCGCTCGTACATATATTCTGCCTTGCCGTCGATAATTCTGAGCTTTCCGGAAACGCAGTCAGAGACACATTTTCCGCAGCCGATACATTTTTCTTTGTCGATAATAACAGGTTTCATAGTTTATCTCCTTTGATTATTTCTGTAGAGAATTATATCAGCCCTTTGTTTTTATGTCAATTTAATTTTTATTAAAACACAAGGGCACAGCGACCTGTACCCTTGATAGTTATATTTTATTTTGTGGGAGGAGTGGTGGTAGCGGTTACCAGATCTATAATGTCGCTTTCTGTAGTTTCGGCGTAAACACCCGTCGAAGCTACCTTCATATCCTCTTCGGAAACTATGGTACAGCTTCTCTCTCTTTCGCCTGTGTCGAGATTATGCTCGATAATTTCGTTATTATCTATGGTGTAGAGAAGGTTACCGATGTAAGTGCCTCTGAAAAGGTTACTGAAATGATAGCCGTAGTAGGTTACATTATATCCCTTGCTGCTTGCTACATAATGAACATAGCCGAGATGGTCTTTAATCTGGCCGTCTTCTATCGTGACGGTCTGTATGCTCTTAACGGTGGTTCCGTCACCGTAGTGGCTTACGGGTATACCTATCATATTTCTTTGGCTGTAGAAGAAGAAGGCTTTCGGGTTTTCATTGACAAGAGAGTAAGCATCCTTGATAACGAAGGTGTCGGTTTCCTTCGGGTTAGTCTTGTCTCTTACATCGAAAACGGAAACCTTTACGGTGTCTGACTTTACGTTTTCATCTGTTCCGTCGTAGCCTATGCCCACAAGATAGCCTTCAGCGATGGGATGAATGTAGGTGGAGTAGCCGGGAATTTTCAGCTCGCCTGTGATATCGGGCTTCGTAGGGTCGGAAAAGTCGATGATGAAGAGGGGGTCAGTATTACGGAAGGTGACTACATAGCCTGTTTCTCCCATAAAACGTACAGCCTTGACCTGTTCATCCTTTGCGATGTCAGTAAGCTCTCCGATTATCTTTAACTGACCGTCGAGAACATAAACACAGCTTACATCCACGGCTTTACGGTAGTCGTAGTAGCAGGCAGCTACACGAAGATTTCCCTGATACTCGTCGAAGGAGTACTGATTGAGGCATTCACCCTTGAAAGAGCCTGTAGCCTTGTGCGTGATTTCAGTTCCGTTAAGAGCAAAGGAGTTTACGATAGTTTTTACTACACCGTCGTCGTCTCTGTTATCGTAATCGGCAGAATAAACATAAAGATTTTTCGCTGTGGAATAAATTTCGAAGCCGTCGCCTAATACGGAAATGGCATCCACTTTGCCTTCTGGATTATTTGTATCAAAGGCGGAAACAACGATATATCTTGTGCTGTCCTCGTCTATCATATAGCACTTCGAGTAGAGAATACAGTCACAGTTTACCTGTGGGATAGCGTTTTTCTCCACTTCTTCTGCAGATGAGCCTCTTACGGCGTAGTCGGTTACGGTGTAGATTATGCCGTTCACCATTCTCGATGAAACATAGCTTCCGTCCTGGTCGAAGCGTCTGACTTCCGCTGGGGCGTGTCTTTTGGTGATGTCATATATTACTACGTAGGTTTTTTCATTGTAGGTGCAGATAGCAGTAAGAGTGTCGCCGTCGAGATAAATGTCCTGAATATACATATCTGTGGTCAGGTCACTGTGATATTTTTCGAGTCTGCTGTCTTCTTTGATTTTTTCTAAAACCTCTGAATCCTTAAGCTCGATTTTACCTCTGTAAACTCTTTTCATAGTCTCCGTGTCTACTATGGTGATTCCGTTAGTGTCGGAGTAGTTTTTACCCGGTTGGTTTACGATGTAAAGGTATTTGCCGTCGTTTTTGATTATGTCGCCCTCGTCCACATCTGTTACCTGTACATTGGTTGTACCGTGGGGAACGGTGCCGGTGGTGTATTCTCCGCGGTTTGACCCTGCCTGCGCCTGAGGTGCCATGGTAGGAGCCATATTTAATTCTACATCGGCTGCTTTATCGCTGGAAACATAATCAAATATTACCTCTGCACCGTAATTGAAAAACGAATCGATATAATCGTCTATCTTACCTTCTGCATACATTTTTACGAAGTGGTTTTTAAGGTCCTTTTCGCTTTTTGCCACCTTGAGATTAGAGGGGGTGGGAGCAATTTCCTTTATTTCTTCCTTATTTGCTTCAGTTTTTACGGTTGTCGGCTCTACTGTGCTGACAGCAGGTACTGTGGTGGCTACTGTAGGCTGATCCACCTCCACAAACTCACTGCGAAGGCTTACGGAAAATACTGCCACAGTTACAATAATAAGCATAGCCGCTGCTGAAAGCACTTTGGGTAAAATTTTTACCTTGGTCTTTGTTTCGGGAGTAACGCCTTTTTCCTGAAGCATTTTTACCATATTATTTTTGGAAAGGCTTTCGGGAAGCTCTATTTCCTTTTCAAATTCCTCTGTCAATATATCTTTTTTCATCTTAACACCTCATCTGTATGTAACATTTGTCTTAATTTTTCCGTGCTTCGCATAAGCTTGGAGCGTACCGTCGAATCCTTGAGTCCCATCATTTTGCCTATCTCCTTACTCGTGTAGCCTGCAGTGTAGGACAGGAGAATAATGGCTCTTTCCTCTTCCGTAAGCTTTTCGAGAGAATTTTTCAGACTGATGATTTCGCTTCGGTCAGAGTCTTCCTCGCATAAATCAACGAGAGAAGTGTACTGCACGGTTTGTCTTGCTCTGATTTTTTCAGTGAGTGCTTTATTACAGCAGTTATAAAGAATTTTGAAAAGCCAGCTTTTGAAGCTTGCAGGCTTTTTCAGAGTGCCGATTTTCTGAAATGCCGTAAGTACACACTCGCTTACACTGTCCTCGGCAAGGGTAGCAGAACCCAGATAGTAAAGGGCGAACTTATACATATCCTTGCTGTAGGTTTCATAGAGAATTCCGAAGGCTTCAATATTTCCTTCTTTTGCTTTGACTACGAGATTGTTAATAATTTCTGAGCTCATATTTATCACATCCGTTCATACTATTAGATGAAAAAAGGTTCTGTTCTGTTGCATTTATTTTACATAATTTTTTTTAGTTTTACAAGTGATATAAATCATATACTATTAATAACTCTGACCGTGAAAGGATTTTTTTATGACTGATAAAGCTAAAAGAGACAGAATAATGAAAAAGGCCCGTTCGGTTATAAAGGTGAGAACTGATGACGGACGGATAAAAAGTGATGTGAACGGCTCGTATACAGGTGTGCCCTTCGATAAAAATGAGAGACCCGTGCAGGATGCCGATGACCTTTAAACAGAAAAGAGAAATCTTTTAAAACAACTGTGCGGTAACGTTGGGGAGGGGGCGGAAGACGAAGCATTTTATGCTTCGCAGTCAGGCTTCCCGGGAAGCCTGATTCCCCGTAGACGGGGCTTCCGCCCCCGCGTAAACCTTAAATGCTTATCTGAAATTAATTATTTCATAAAAAGGTTGACTTTTGGAAAGTTATTCATTATAATATAGATGTTAAAAAGGTGTTTCATATATTCACCTAAATTTCAGGAGGTATTCAAATATGAAAAAAGCTCTCTCTATTTTAATGTCAGTTCTTATTCTCGCATTATCATTTGCTATGGTATCAAGTGCCGCTGCTTATAAGTGTGAGTGCGTAGATCACGTGGCAGAGAACTGCAAATGCTGCATTTACTGTCCCAATCTCGACAACCACTATCTTACTTCATGTGCTGTAAACGCTGACGGTACACTCAAGTATGCAAATCCTGATGCCCCCGAAGAAGAAAGATATGTAGAACTCTGCTGCAAAAAGTGTACAGGTATCATTCCCTGCAGCTGCGGATGTTCATGCTGTACTCTTTCTGAGGATGATGTAGAAAACAATGGTCCTGATCAGATTTTTAATGAAAATCAGCAGGAACAGATTGTTGACACATTCCAGAAGATTCTTAATCGTTTCCGTGAATTCTTCGACAATTTCTTTGACACACTCTTTGAATTCTTAAGACTCGATGAGATCTTAGGCAGAAACAACTGATAATCAGCTACATAAAAGACTGTCCTCGGACAGTCTT
This sequence comes from Acutalibacteraceae bacterium, assembly GCA_045637365.1. Classification (GTDB taxonomy): domain Bacteria; phylum Bacillota; class Clostridia; order Oscillospirales; family Acutalibacteraceae; genus UBA6857. The sequence goes on along the minus strand of JAZTZH010000069.1, from coordinate 21,337 downwards.
TTTTTATGCCGAAATATTAAAAAACTTTTAATAAACTATTGACTTTTTTATTTTGATAATATATAATTTAAGCATATTAGGGGGGACCTTAATAAATTTTAATAGGAGGTATGTCATAATGGATCAGATTAAGGCAATTCTTGTAGAAGTTGTTGTTTATTTCCTTAAGGTTTTAGAATACTTCAACTTTGAAGGTGTAGATGCTGAAGGTTTTGAAGCTTGGTTAAACGAGCAGCTCAGCAAATAATTTTATCTGAAAACTTTACTTAAAAATTTATAAGGAGGAGCTAATAATGGAAATTTTTGGTACAATCAACGTAATGTACGCATATCTTTTCGAACTCATCAATAAGGTTCTCGCTATCCTTGGTGTTGACTTCGTAATCGAAGGCTATGGCTTCGATCCCGAAACAGGTAAGTTCGGCAAGCTTGAAGATATCGTAAAATAATTCTATTTGAATTAAACAATTGTTTAAGAACAAAACCCACCTTTCGGTGGGTTTTGTTTTTTCTCGTTAGTTATTGACTTTTAAGTTTTAAAGGTATATAATCATTATAATAACATACAGGTAGGAGGAATTATAATGTTTGAAAACTTAGAAGCCTATTTAGCCGGCATCTTGGACTGGCTTAAAAGACTTTATACCATTATCTTTGAATTTCTCAGTGATATCGGTGTAGAAGCATAAGAGTGTAAATTATAAAGAGACTGTTCATCAGAGCAGTCTCTCTTTTTTTATCTGAATTTATCGAAAAATCTTTTCTTTTCTTCACCTATGGTTGTACCGTCGTCGATATTGTTCTTCGGCTTGTTCGGGAGTGAATCGTTGAATTTTCTGAGCATTTCCTTCTGCTCACTGTTAAGGTTTTTCGGTACCTCGACTACTATCTTAACGAACTGGTCGCCCTTGTTGCGTGAAGATAACTGCTGAATTCCTCTGCCTCTGAAACGGAAAACCTCACCGGGCTGTGTACCGGCAGGAAGGTCATACTTAACTTTTCCGTCGAGGGTGGGAATGTAAAGGGTATCACCTAAAGCAGCCTGTGCGTAAGTAACGGGAACCTCACACCACACATTGAAGCCGTCACGCTCGAAGAAGGGGTGGGGACGTACATTTACATTTACACGAAGATCTCCTGAAGGACCGCCGTTAACACCGGGATTACCGCCGCCGCTGACGTTAAGTGACTGTCTGTCGTCGATACCTGCGGGGATGTTTATTTCTACAGTCTGAGGCTTTGACTCGAGACCTGTACCACGGCACTTCTGACAGGGCGTTTTTACGATTTTTCCTTTACCGTCACATTCGTTACACTGACGTGTAGTACTCATAACACCGAAGGCTGTTCTCTGCTGTATGTTTACCTGGCCTCTGCCGTGACAGGTGGGACAGGTTTCGGGTGAGGTACCCTTTGCAGCGCCTGTGCCTGAGCATTCGTTACATTTGTCTACTCTGGTTATGTTTACCTTCTTTTTACAGCCTTTAGCTGCTTCCTCGAAGGAGATGGTTACATTTGTCTGTATTGTTGAGCCTTTACGGGGTGCGTTGGGATTCTGCTGTCTGCCACCGCCAAAGCCTCCGAAGCCACCGAAACCGCCGCCGAACATACTGCCTAAAATATCACCAAGGTCGAAATCGCCGCCAAATCCGCCGAAACCGCCTCCAAAACCTCCGCCTGCACCGAAGTTGGGGTCTACGCCTGCGTGGCCGTACTGGTCGTAGCGAGCCTTCTTATCGCTGTCGGAAAGTACCTCGTAGGCTTCGTTTGCCTCTTTGAATTTAGCTTCTGCCGTAGCGTCACCGGGGTTAAGGTCGGGGTGGTACTGTTTGGCAAGCTTACGGTATGCTTTTTTTATCTCATCCTCTGAAGCACCCTTGCTTACACCGAGGACTTCGTAGTAATCGCGTTTATTTTCTGCCATTTAATTATTCTTCCTCTCGGACTATAAATCATAACACGGGCTGTTCACAGAGGAACAGCCCATCTTTTAAGTTAATCAGTTAGCGTCTGTGAAGTTTGCGTCAGTGTAGCCTGCGTCGGTGTAACCGCCGTTATCAGCAGCACCGCCGAAATCATTCGGATTGAAGCCACCCTGAGCACCTGCGAAATCGTTAGGGTTGAAGCCCTGTGCGCCCTGGGGATTAGCCTGCTGGTACATTTTTTCGCTGAGCTTGTAGAAAGCCTGTGTGAGAGCTTCCTTCTCGTTTTTGATGAGGTTGATGTCTTCACCCTTGAGAGCATTCTTGAGAGAATCTATCTTTGACTGGATTTCAGCCTTATCGTTTTCGTCAAGAGCTTTAGCAGCGTCTTCGGAGAGAATCTTTTCGCACTGGTAAACCATCTGATCTGCTTCGTTTCTGGTATCGATTTCTTCACGGCGTTTCTTGTCTTCCTGTGCGAACTGTTCAGCCTCTCTTACAGCCTTTTCGATGTCTTCCTTGGACATATTTGTTGAAGATGTGATAGAGATTGACTGTTCCTTACCTGTGCCGAGGTCCTTAGCGGAAACGTGAACGATACCGTTAGCGTCGATGTCGAAGGTAACTTCGATCTGAGGAACACCGCGGCGTGCGGGCATAATACCGTCGAGGCTGAATACACCGAGAGTTTTGTTATCTCTGGCGAATTCACGTTCACCCTGAAGCACGTGTACTTCTACTGAAGGCTGATTGTCTACTGCTGTGGAGAAAATCTGGCTCTTCTTTGTGGGGATGGTGGTGTTTCTTTCGATAACCTTTGTGTTGATACCGCCCATGGTTTCGATACCGAGTGAAAGGGGAGTAACGTCGAGAAGGAGAAGACCCTTGACGTCGCCGCCTAAAACACCTGCCTGAAGTGAAGCACCGATAGCTACGCATTCGTCAGGGTTGATGCCCTTGAAGGGTTCCTTACCGATGTACTTTTTGATAGCATCGCTTACTGCGGGAATTCTTGATGAACCGCCGACCATAAGAACCTTGTCGATCTGGCTTACGCTGAGACCTGAGTCAGAAATAGCCTGACGAACGGGACCCATTGTAGCTTCTACGAGGTCAGCAGTAAGTTCGTTGAACTTTGCTCTGGAGAGAGTCATTTCGAGATGAAGAGTGTTACCTGCAGCATCTACAGTGATGTAGGGGAGAGAGATGGAAGTGGAAGTGATACCTGAAAGCTCGATCTTAGCCTTTTCAGCAGCTTCCTTAAGTCTCTGCATAGCCATTTTATCGCCACGGAGATCTACACCTTCTTCAGCCTTATAAGAAGCAACGATCCAGTCAATGATTCTCTGGTCGAAGTCGTCACCGCCGAGACGGTTGTTACCTGCTGTAGCAAGAACTTCCTGAACACCGTCGCCCATTTCGATGATGGAAACGTCGAATGTACCGCCGCCGAGGTCGTAAACCATAACCTTCTGGTCAGCTTCCTTGTCGATGCCGTAAGCAAGAGCTGCTGCTGTAGGCTCGTTGATGATTCTCTTTACTTCGAGGCCTGCGATTTTACCTGCGTCCTTGGTAGCCTGTCTCTGAGCGTCAGTGAAGTAAGCGGGAACAGTGATAACTGCCTCTGTAACTGTGTCCCCAAGATATGCTTCAGCATCAGCCTTAAGCTTCTGAAGAATCATAGCGGAAATTTCCTGGGGAGTGTAGTTTTTGCCGTCGATGGAAACCTGATAGTTTGAGCCCATCTGACGCTTGATGGAAGAAATGGTTCTGTCGGGATTCTTAACAGCCTGTCTTTTAGCTACCTGACCGATCATTCTTTCGCCTGTCTTTGAAAAAGCAACTACTGAGGGAGTAGTTCTTGCACCTTCTGCGTTAGCGATAACTACGGGCTCGCCGCCTTCGATAACTGCTACGCATGAGTTTGTTGTACCTAAGTCAATACCGATAATCTTTGCCATAATATAATACCTCCGAGTATAATTTACATTTTAATTTTTTATTTTATGTTAAACTGAAAAAAATCAGTTTGCAACCTTTACAACTGCGTGTCTTAAAACCTTGTCGCCGAGCTTGTAGCCCTTATTGAATACCTCTGCGATTACATTTTCACCGAGCTCGTCATCCTCTACGGACATTACAGCATTGTGGAAGTTAGGGTCAAATTCTTCACCCTTTTCGCCGAAAGCCTCGACACCTAATTTTTTAAGGATTTCGATGAAGTTAGTGCTTATCATTTCCATACCCTTTTTATAGGTTTCTGCATCAGCCTGCTGAACATTCAGCGCTCTGTCGAAATTATCGAGCACGGGTAAAAGCTCGCTTAAGCAGGAGACCTTAGCATCTGCGTAGATGTTTTCCTTTTCTTTTACAGAGCGTTTTCTGTAGTTGTCGTATTCTGCGAGAGTTCTGATGTGAGCCTCTTTTGTAGCTGCAAGCTCCTTTTCGAGCTCTTCGATTTTAGTGTCTGCTTCGTTTACGGGAGTCTCTTCTGTCTGTGCCTCTTCGATGACTTCCTCGTTTTTTTCGATTGTTTCATTTGCCATAGTTTATTCCTCCAATGTATCTGTTAACATTTCACCAACGAGTGTAGTGAGATATTCAATGCTTGGTATGATTTTCGCATAATCGAGTCTCGTAGGTCCGATAACTCCGATGGTACCGCCGTCGTGACCGCCGATGGAATAACGGGCGATAATCATACTGGAATTTTCCAGCTGACGGTACATATTTTCCTTACCGATGATAACGTTCAGACCGGGCTTATCGGTGGTGATGGCTCTTTCGAGCTTATCCTTTTCATCGAAGAACTGCATCATTTCGTAAATGCTGTTACCGAACTCTCTGTGGTGGAGAAGATTCTGTTCACCCTCGAGTCTGATTTCAGCCTGCATAGCCTGAGAAGCAATGTCAGCCAGAACTACGAAGAGGGGACTCATTGAAAGTGCATTAGCACCGAGAGAAGCTACGAGAGTCTGTATCATAACCGTACCTACATCGGAAACGGGTCTGCCGATAAAGCACTCATTCACTATGTCGTAAAAGGTGTTTACCATATCACGGGAAATTTCCGTGTCGGTTTTACAGATGCCGTTTTTAATGATACCGGATGAGGTCATCATAACTATCATCGCTATTCTGGTGCCTACGGGCATCAGCTCGATATGCTTGATGGTGGCACCCTCATCTGTGGGTGTGGTGGCAAGAGCTGCACAGCCTGTTATCTTGGCGAGCATTTCACCTGCTTTTTCCAGAAGCTTATCGGGAGAACCCATAAACCGTTCAAGCTCACGCTTGATACCGAGTCTTTCCTCGTCGGGAAGCTGGTCTGTGTTCATCAGATGGTCGATGTAGTATCTGTAGCCCATTTGAGAGGGGACACGGCCTGCAGAGGTGTGTGGCTGGTCTAAATAACCCATTTCAGCCAGCTCACTCATTTCGTTTCTGATGGTGGCGGAAGAAACGGAGATAGGCAGACACTGCATTATCAGCTTTGAGCCGATAGGCTCGCCTGTTTTAATATACTGCTCGACGATGGCGGCAAGTATCATTTCTTTACGCTTTGCGAGTTCCATTTCTTCAACTCCTTCTTTTTGTCAGTCTTGTTATCTGTTTAACAGGTTTTAGCACTCTTTGTCTTTGAGTGCTAACCACTGTCACAAATATAATATCATTGCTAAAAAATGTCAATAGAAAAAAGCAACTTTTTTTAAAAATCTTTCAAAAAAGCTGCTTTTTTAACTTCCTTTTAAGTTGTTTACGGTCTTATCTTCTGTAATAGATATACTTATTGTCTTCTACGACACCTTTTATCTTTTCATCATCAACCAGTGCTTGAAGGACATTTCTGAGCATAATCGCATAGTTTGAGTATTTTTCTGTTCTGATATTCAGTGAGAGTGTGGCCATAAGAACGGTGAATAATTCATCGTAGGATTTTTCATTACATAGTCCGAGTACCGTTTCTTTCAGCTCCTCAAGCTTGCGGATATTATAATCTGCCAGTGAGGTAATTTCCGTCAGAGCCTCATTATGGGAGGGAACGTAAAAGTCTGCATCTATTTCTTTAATCTTTCTGAGTGTTTCGATGCTTTTATTGACCTCGTGGAAAAAAGGCATTTTAAATTCTTCCCATGTTCTTTCGGAAAGGATACTGTCAGCGAGGAAAAGTACACCGTCGGATGTTCTGACGCCTATCATATCGAAAGCGTGTCCGGGCAGAGGAATTATTTCAAGTCCGTCGGGAAGATTCTCTTCGGTGAGAGCTTCTACGGGGGCAGGCTCTACGGTGAAGAAGGGATTTCGGGTTTTATCTGTGTCTATACCTGCATAGTAAAAGAGACTTTCCAGATCAGGCTGTGCGATGAAGGGCTTTTCTTTTTCTGTGCCTAAAATCTTACATCTGTACTTATCGTAAAAATATCTGTTTCCGCAGATGTGGTCTACGTGACAGTGTGTACTGATGATAGTGTCTACGGTAAGGTTATTTTCACAGAGATAATTATCAACGGATTTAGCCATTCTTTTATGTGCACCTGTGTCGATAAGTACGACTCTGTTTTTATCGAGACGGTAAATTCCGACGTTGCTGAAGGTTTCCATGTAACTTGTATTTCCTTTAATATGCTTGATATCAAACATTGATATTCTCCTTTGTATTGAAAAATGTATTTATATGTGTTAAAATTACCTGTGTAAAAAGTATTCATCGGGAAGGTGTATTATGAAAATCGGAATAGCAGGCTCCCGTTCTCTGGACGTACCGATCCCTGAAAACTGCATAATGACTGAAAATCTCTCGATGATTTATACGGGAGGAGCCGTAGGGATGGACAGGCGTGTGCGTGATTTGGCCGGTAAAATCGGTGTCAAGGTGACAGAGATTTTACCCGAATATGATCTTTACGGGAAAAGGGCACCCCTTGTCAGAAATGAGCTTATAGTCAGTCTCAGTGATATGGTTTATGTTTTCTGGGACGGAAAAAGCAGAGGCACTGAATTCGTGATTAAATGCTGCAGAGAGGCTGAGAAGCCTTGCTTAGTATATTTATGGAAAAACGGCGCCTTTACCTTAATGAAAGCATAATGGATGCAGTTGCGGAAAAACGTGACTGCTTTTTCATTATATAACATTATTGAATGAAAATCAACAAATAATATCTTCGTTATTGTTTTTAATTATTTCTTGTGATAAAATATAAAAAATGCAGAAAGGGGGACGATACCGTGTCTGAAAATAAAAAGCTGCCTGTCTTACGCGCCAAGGCAATGAAGCTGCCTCTTACTCCCGGTGTATATATAATGAAAAACAAAGAAGGGAAAATCATTTACATCGGTAAGGCTAAAAAGCTGAAAAACCGTGTCAGCCAGTATTTCGGCTCACAGAGCGGACACAGCACCAAGGTAAGAAAAATGGTGGAAAATGTGGACGATTTCGACTATATTCTTACGGACAGTGAGTTTGAGGCCCTCGTTTTGGAATGCAGTCTTATTAAACAGAATATGCCTAAATATAACATTCTGCTTAAGGATGATAAGGGCTACAGCTTCATAAAAATCACTAAGGGCCCCTGGGGCAAGATAACACCCTGCTTCCGTAAGGATGATCCGGACGCGGATTATCTCGGACCGTACACGGGAAACTATTCGGTCACTAATGCCTGTGCCCGTGCGGCTGAAATATTCCGACTTCCAACCTGTAATAAGGTTTTCCCAAAAGATATAAAAAGCTCGAGACCCTGTCTTAACTATTTTATTTCCCGATGCAGTGCTCCTTGTGCAGGTAAAATCACTCAGTCGGAATACGAGGAAAATCTGAAAAGTGCAGTGGAATTTCTTAAAAATCCCGATGCTTCTGCTGTCAGAGAGCTTCGTGCGGAAATGGAAAGGGCTGCTGAAAATCTTGATTTCGAAAAAGCAGCTAAGCTCCGTGACCGCATAAAGGCCATCGAAAGGATTTCACAGAAGCAGAAGGTTGTGGTAAATTCCGAAGGTGATGAGGATGTTTTCGCTATCGCTCAGAGAGGAAATAAAGCTTGTCTGTCAGTTTTGTCCTTTGAGCAGGGCGCACTGAAAAACAGCGAGCATTTTATCTTCGATACCAGTGAGGACCTGGCTGACGAAAGACAGTCTCTTATTACCTCTTATTATTCTCTCGACAGAAAGATACCGTCACTTATCATTGTGGACGGTGAAGTAAGTGATAGTGAGCTGGTGGCTCAGTGGCTTACGGAAAAAAGAGGTAAAAAGGTGAGCATTCTTATTCCGCAGAGAGGGGATAAGGTGAAGCTTACTCAGATGTGTCTTACCAATGCGGCTCAGAAATTAAGTGAACATCTGGGCTTTTTCGGTGCCGATACGGCAGTTCTCGATGAGCTTAAGAAAATGCTCGGTCTGAAAAATACACCCGAATACATTGAAGCTTATGACATTTCACATACAGGTGGCAGTGACAATGTGGCAGGTATGGTCGTTTTCAAGGATGCGAGACCTCTTCGCAGTGCTTATAAGCGTTTCGCCATTAAGAGCTTTTCCGGTCAGGATGATTACGGCTCTATGCGTGAGGTAATCAGCCGACGTCTTAACCGTTATGTGGAGAATGAAGGCGGCGGTGAAGGCTTCGGTAAGCTGCCCGATCTTATTCTTCTCGACGGTGGTCAGGGGCAGGTGAATGCTGTTAAACCGATTATCGAGGCCTTCGGTCTGGATATTCCTGTTTTCGGTATGGTAAAGGACTCAAAGCACCGTACGAGGGCGATAACCGATGACGGACAGGAGATATCAATTAATTCGGGACGAAGGGTGTTCACGCTTATTTCGACTATACAGGAAGAGGTACACCGTTTCGCCATAACCTATCATAAAACGAAACACAGTAAAAGCAGTCTCTTGCTTTCACTTACTAAAATCGAAGGAATAGGTGAAAAAAAGGCAACAATTCTTCTGAAGCATTTCAGAACTCTGTCAGCAGTAAGAACTGCCGATAAGGAGTCGCTTAAGGCCGTGAAGGGCATAAGTGACAGGGATGCGGAAAGGATTTATGCTTATTTCAATACTGCGAAATAAAATTTTAAATTTGTCGTAATATGTTGATTTCTTTCACTACGTGTGATATAATGTCGCAAAACAGATAAAAGGAGAAAATGTCATGCTTTCAGAAAATCTCAGAGTTTTAAGGAAAAGTTTTAAGCTTACTCAGCAGGAGGTTGCTGATATTCTCGGTATAGACAGAAGCACTTACACTTTTTACGAAGCAGGTAAAAGTACACCTACAAAAGAAAACATAGTAAAAATCTGTGATATATTCAATGTAACTGTAGGATATCTCCTCGGTGTCGAAAAGAACTGTCCTGAGCTTAAGCTTGCCAACCGTTTGGACCGTATTGACGAAATCTCAGAGAGTCTGAATGGAATTTCGAGAAACGAAAAATTTATAATTATGGCATACAGAAGTCTCGACAGTGAAAAAAAGGAACAGTTTATTGATTTGGTAAAAACAGCACTCAGAGATTTGAGATAAGAATATAATTTAATATTGACAAAATTATCAAAAAATTATATAATCTAAGTACCAAATATTAAGGAGGAATTTCCAATGAAAAAAATTATCTCACTTTTACTTGCTTTGTTAATGATGTTTTCACTTGTTTCTGTAGCTTTCGCTGCGGATGACTCTTCTGAAGATATCGGAACCACAGAAAACACAGAGACCACAGCTCCTTCAGAAGAAGATGACGCTGAAAGCATCATTCCCGATCTCGGTGAATATGACTGGATTCTCGATCTTCCCTTCTGGACAGTTGGTCCCGCTCTTAAGTTTGCCAAGATTGCACTTAAGCTCGTAACTGTTTACCTTAAGGTTGCTAAAATCTTCGGTCTCGTAGAGAAGGATATGGAAGATTACATCATCGAAGCTATCTTAGGTCTTATCGAGAACGCTGAAAACGGCGGTGCAGAAGAAGAGGTTACTGATCCTTCAGATGAATCTGTAGCTCCCGAAGAAATTCCCGACGCTGCATAAAAAAAGAAATAAAAGCATCCTTCGGGGTGCTTTTATTGTGTTGTAAATATATTAATTTGATTAAGAAAATTTAAAGTTTTATCAGACAATATATAATTTGGTTTATTCTATTGACAAAGTTAATTCGATTAGTTAAAATGTAATTAATAAATAACGGAGGTAATTTAATATGGATTTTATTAAAGAAATTTACGGTATGATTTTAGGTCTTATCAGAAACATTATGGTTGTTTTCGGTGGTGACACCACAGAAATCGACAAGCTCATCGATGAGTATGAAGAATCTCTCAAGGAAGACACAGAGGCAACTGTATAATTGATTTGTTATGAAAGAGTTCCCGTCCTCACGGACGGGGATTTTTTGTTTTTTTTCGGAATAAATAATAACAATTAATTAAGTTTAATTTAAGTTACTTTACATAGTATAAATAATGTTGTAAAATGTTTAAAAAAATTAAAAGAGGTGTTTTATTATGAATAATTTTCTCGAATACATAGATAAATCCTTCGAAAACATGAAGGAAACAGAATCTCTTTACCGTTATAAACAGAAGCTTATAGCTCAGATGACTGAAAGGGCAAATGAGCTGGTGGCATCAGGCCTTAAGGATGATAAAATCATCTGTGCTATCATTATGGAGGAATACCCTGATCTCGAAGGCAGATACAAGGCGGCTGTTAACAGAAAAACAGAAATGAGCAAAAAGAGCAGAAGAAGCTCTCTTCTGGCAGTCGTAGGTATGGGCGGTATTTTCGCTCTCGTATGTGTTTATCTTGCCGTAAGCTTTCTTACGGGTGCCTGGGGTAAGACATGGATGATTCTTCTGGGCGGCATTTTAGCTGTGCTTGTTTTAGCTTTTATTGCCGTTTCTGGAAAGCTTACGAAAAAATCAGGTAAATTCGGAGCTGTACCGAGAATTCTCTGTGTGGCATCGGTATTCCTCATCGCTACATATATCTTCCTTTTCACCACTATTATAGTTCCTGTTCCCGGTAGCTGGATTTCCTTTGTTCTTGCTGTGCCCTTTGCTATGATATTTGATATGCTTTTGTCCTTTAAGTTCAATAAAAAGACCGGGATTTTCAGTATTATTTTCTATGTTCCTGTTATTTTTACCATGATTTATGCTTTTCTCGGCATTTCGGGAATATTGCCCTGGCATCCCGGTTGGTTGCTCATTCTTTTAGGCGTTTTTGTTGATTTTGTTATAATCGCTGTAAGACTTCTTTCAGGTACCAGAGTTAAGGAGGATGAAGACGAATGGAGCGAAGATTAAATGCTGAACTCTGGGATAAGATGCACTATCTCTTCCGTGATTTCAATGACAGAATGGTTCATCTTGAACTTCATTACGATTATGAAATAAATTACGATGCCTTCAGAACGGTTCTTATCTGCTTTTTCGAGAAGGCACCCATCTTCCATTCGAGCTTCGTGGATAATAAGGTAAGACCCTACTGGGAGGTAAAGCCTTACGATATCGACGATGTTATTACTGTCAAGCACATTACCGATGAAGAGGTCAATTATTCGGTAGATACCTTCCTTACACAGTATATTCCGCCTGAAAGCGAGCTTCAGATGAAGGTGGCAGTTTTTTACCACGGCGGTAAAACTACTATCTGTTTCGTTGAAAACCATATGTGCATGGACGGCGGTGATTTCAAATATTTCATAAATGCTTTCTGTAAAAACTATAACGATTATGTCGAAAAGGGGATTATACCTCTTAACTTCAAGGAAGGCAGCCGCTCCTATGAATCGGTTTATGAGGATTTCACTCCTGCGCAGGAGAAGATGGCGAGAAACCTTTATAAAAATGTATGTGCCAAGGATGACCATAAATTCCCTCTGACCGAGGACAGAAAAGAGGATAAGAGCTTCATCGCACGCAGAAAGCTTTCCGAAGAGGATTTCCTCGCACTTAAGCAGGTCGGTAAAAAATACGGTGCTACGGTAAACGATGTTCTTGTCGCAGCTTATTTCGATGCTCTTTATAATCTTGCCGGCTATAATCCCGACGACAGTGTTACCATTTCCTGTGCTATCGACCTTCGACGTCACATAAAGGACAGCTCTGACCAGGGCATAACCAATCACACAGCCTTTATGCAGTGCAGAATACCCCGTCTCGGCGATGATATAATCGAAACATTAAAGTATGTGGTAAACTCCGCCAACCTTTTCAAAAAGGATAAATTTATGGGACTTTACGGTTTACCGCTTCTCCGCTTCGGCTACAAGATTTTACCCCACGCCGCCAGCGAAGAAATAATCAAGATAGGTTATTCCAATCCGCTTCTGGCTATGAGTAACATCGGCATTCTCGACCATAAGGCACTGGCTTTAGAGGGTCACGAGCCTACAGACGGATTTATGACAGGTGCGGTAAAGTATAAGCCCTATGTTCTTCTTTCTGCTACCTCGATGAAAAATGTTATCACGCTTTCTATGTGTGTAAGAGGTAATGCGGAAGATAAGAAAATCGTCGAACGCTTCTTCGATCTTTACGAGGAAAGCGTGGAAAAACTGAAAAAATCATAATTCCCAAATTTTTATGAGTGTTCTTCGGAGCACTCTTTTTTTATACATAAAAACATCCGACAGGGATAAAATATCTTTTGAAGAATAAAGAATTTTAGAAAGCGGGTAATGTTATGAAGGCCGAATACATAATCGAAATGGTGGGTATTACGAAAGAATTTCCAGGTATAATCGCCAACGATAATATAACCCTGCAGCTGAAAAAAGGGGAGATACACGCTCTTTTAGGTGAAAACGGCGCAGGTAAAAGTACTCTTATGTCTGTTCTTTTCGGTCTTTATCAGCCAGAAAAGGGTGTAATAAAAAAGAACGGTCAGCCTGTTAAAATCTACGGACCTAATGATGCCACGGCACTCGGCATAGGAATGGTCCATCAGCATTTCAAGCTCGTGGATGTGTTTACCGTACTTGATAATATTATCCTCGGTACGGAGACTACACGGCTTGGGTTCATCCAAAGAAAAGAAGTAGAAAAGAAGGTAAGGGAACTGAGTGAGAAATACTCATTAAAAATCGACCTTTATAAAAAGGTAGAAGAAATCAGTGTAGGTATGCAGCAGAGAGTAGAGATACTTAAAATGCTTTACAGAGATAATGAGATTCTTATTTTCGATGAACCTACAGCTGTACTCACTCCTCAGGAAACGGATGAACTGATGAATATAATGCGTTCTTTCACCGAAGAAGGTAAATCCATTCTCTTCATTACTCATAAGCTTAATGAAATTATGGCTGTTTCTGACAGAGTAAGTGTAATCAGAAAGGGTAAATATATCGGCACTGTAGAAACCGATAAAACTACCAAAGAAGAGCTTTCGCAGATGATGGTAGGAAGACCTGTAGAGCTTTCCGTTAAAAAAGAAAAGGCACAGCCCAAGCAGATTGTTCTTAAGGTGGAGAATCTGAGTGTAGGCGAAAAGAATACGAAAAAGGGTGCAGTTAATAATGTGTCCTTTGAGGTGAAAAGCGGAGAGATAGTAGCCATAGCGGGTATCGACGGAAACGGCCAGTCAGAGCTTATCAGAGCCATTACGGGACTCGACAGGGTAAGCGGAGGACGGGTTATCCTCTGCGGTGAAGACATAACGGAGTATTCCGTCCGTGAAAAGCTTCAGTCGGGTATGAGCCATATTCCTGAGGACAGGCATAAGCACGGTCTCGTTCTGGACTTTTCCCTGGAAAACAACTGTGTTCTTCAGCGTTATTTCGAGCCTGAGTTTCAGCAGAAAGGATTCATTAAAGGTCCTGCCGTGAGGAAGTATGCTCAGATGCTTATTGACAGATTTGACATCCGTTCCAATCAGGGAGCGGTTACACTTACACGGAGTATGTCCGGCGGTAATCAGCAGAAGGCGGTAATAGCCAGAGAGCTGGACAGAAATCAGCCTCTGATTATCGCTGTTCAGCCCACACGAGGTCTCGATGTGGGCGCTATAGAAAATATCCACCGTGAGCTTGTGAAAAAAAGAGATGAAGGCAAGGCTGTGCTTCTCGTTTCCTTCGAGCTTGACGAGGTTATGAATGTTTCTGACAGAATACTCGTTATTTACGAGGGTGAAATAACAGGGGAGTTTTACCCCGATCAAACTGATGTTTCAGAGCTCGGACTTTATATGGCGGGTACTGAAAGAAAAAAGGCGGGTGACAGCGATGAATAAAAATTCTGAAATTAAGTCACGGATAAAATCCGTATATTCGAAGGATGGAACAAAATCAGCTCTTGCTTCACTGATTTCTATTCTGACAGGTCTTATCGTAGGCGGTATCATTATAATTGCCGTATCAGTCTTTAATTCCGATATAGGTCTTAAGGGCGGTATAGAGGGACTGAAGCTTATCCTTTTCGGAGTGTTCAGTAAAGGCAGAGATGCCACGGGTGAGCTTGTTTTCGGCTTTAATCCCGTAAACATCGGTAATCTCCTTTTCAGAGCTACTCCCGTGATTATGACAGGTCTTTCCGTAGCCGTGGCATTCAAGACAGGTCTTTTCAATATCGGTGCACCGGGACAGTATCTGGCAGGTACGGCAGCGACCCTTATACTGGCTCTGAAAATACCGTCGGATGTTATTCCTCCCTTCGCTATTTGGATTATAGCCTTTCTCGGCGGTATGGCGGCAGGCGCTTTATGGGGTGCCATTCCCGGCATACTGAAGGCTTATCTACGGATTAATGAAGTTTTAGCCTGTATTATGACTAACTGGATAGCCGCCAACGCTGTAACTTGGATTTTCGAAAACAGCGACCTTCGTAATGGCGGTGAATCGGGTAAGGTTGGCTTTATTATGAAAACCACAGCCAACGGTGTGGCTACGGCGAAATTCGGTCTGGATAAGCTTTTTCCGGGTTCACAGGTAAACGGCGGTATTTTTATTGCTGTAATTTTTGCCGTTCTTGTTTACATCATAATAACTAAAACCGTTCTCGGCTACGAAATGAAGGCCTGCGGATATAATAAGGATGCAGCGGAATACGCAGGTATAAAAAGCAAAAGAATGATAGTTTTTTCTATGGCTTTTGCGGGTGCTCTTTCGGGCGCAGGTGCGGCGCTTTACTACCTTTCGGGTAACACGGAGTTTTTCTGGTCTACCTATCAGTCGCTTCCCACGGAAGGCTTCAACGGTATACCCATCGCACTTTTAGCCAGCAACAATCCCATAGGTGTTATCTTTACAGGCTCGTTTATGTCTGTTCTTTCCGTGGCGGGTCAGCAGCTTAAAAATCTTACCTCATATAATGAATATATTACCAATATCATAATAGGTATTATTGTTTATCTGAGTGCATTCTCACTCGTGATTAAAAACTTCATTTCATCGGATAAGAAGCTTTTAAGAAGAAAAGCTACTACTGCTGATGAAAATACACATTCAGATGAGGAAATAATCTCTCAGGCGCAGAGACAGTCCGAGGAAGGGGGAGGCGCATAATGGAATTTCTCATACAGCAGACACTGACCTACACCATACCTCTTCTCATTGTGGCTCTTGCGGGCGTTTTCGCTGAAAGAAGCGGCATAGTAAACCTCGCTTTAGAAGGTATAATGATTTTCGGCGCTTTCGTAGGTGTACTGTTTATCAAGATAATGCAGGACACTGATACCTTTCAGAAGGAACAGGCACAGTCTCTTCTGCTTGTGACTATGCTCGTGTGTGCCGTGGCGGGGGCTCTCTTTTCGCTTCTTCTTTCCTATGCGGCGATAAACTTACGTGCAAATCAGACTATCGGCGGTACTGCTCTTAATATGCTCGCACCGGGTTTCGTACTTTTTGCTACCAATGTTCTGGTTAATCAGAATGTTCTGACCATGTCTGAGGGCGATGCGGCGAGCTGGTTTATGCTTAAAAGAAGCTCCTTCGGTTTTTCGAAGACAGAGGAACTTAATTTCTTTGAAAATACTTTTTTAGTAAAAAATTATCTTACAACCTATATTTGTATTGGACTTTTTATAGTACTTTCTGTTATAATGTATAAAACGAAGTTCGGTCTGCGTCTTCGTGCGTGCGGTGAAAAACCTCAGGCGGCAGACTCCGTGGGTATAAATGTTTCAAAAATGAGATATCTGGGTACTACGGTTTCGGGCGCTCTGGCAGGCATCGGCGGATTCGTTTTCGCACTTACTACTGCGAACTGTTCTTCCACAGGTGATGTGGCAGGCTTCGGCTTTCTTGCCTTGGCTGTTATGATTTTCGGTAACTGGAATCCGTGGACTATCGCAGCAGCTTCCTTTGTTTTCGGTCTGTTTAAGTGTATAGCCGCCGCATACTCCACCCTGGATATAAACGGTGACGGTGTATATGCTCTTGCCGAAATCGGAATAAGCACTAATTTCTACCGTATGCTTCCCTATATTATCACCCTTATCGTTCTTGCCTTTACCTCGAAAAGCTCGAGAGCACCCAAGGCATCAGGAGTACCCTATGACAAATCAGTAAGATAAAAGAAAAGAGGAATAAAAAATGAGAATATACGACATTATTTCCCGTAAAAGAGACGGCTTCGAGCTGACCGATGAAGAAATTCACTTTTTTATCGATGGCTATGTAAAGAGCGAAATCAAAGACTATCACGCTTCGGCTCTGCTTATGGCGATTTACCTTAACGGTATGAGTGACAGAGAAATGGTCACTCTTACTCTCGAAATGGCGAAATCGGGGGATATGCTCGACCTCAGTGACATTGACGGAGTTACCGTAGACAAGCATTCCACGGGCGGCGTAGGAGACAAGACTACACTTATCGTTACTCCTATAGTGGCTTCGCTGGGTGCTAAGGTAGCTAAAATGAGCGGAAGAGGTCTCGGTCATACAGGCGGTACTGTAGATAAGCTGGAGTCCATAGAGGGCTTTAATGTGGCTCTGAATCCCGATGAGTTCATTTCCACAGTTAAAAAGACAGGTATCTGTGTGGTAGGACAGACGGGTAATCTTGCTCCTGCCGACAAAAAGCTTTATGCTCTGCGTGATGCTACGGCTACGGTAGGATGTATGCCACTTATCGCTTCGAGCATTATGAGTAAAAAGCTCGCCGCAGGGTCACAGTGCATCGTTCTCGATGTGAAATACGGCAGCGGTGCTTTTATGAAGACTAAGGCAGATGCCGAGGAGCTTTCATCGAAAATGGTGGAAATCGGCAAAATGGCGGGCAGAAAAATGACGGCGGTTATTTCCGATATGGATACCCCTCTCGGCAAAAACATAGGTAATACCCTCGAAATTGCGGAGGCTGTGGAGATTCTGAGGGGAAGAGGCAGTGACGACCTTCGGGAGGTAAGTCTCACTCTTGCAGCTAATCTTATTTCTCTTGCCCAGGGTATCGATTATTCCGTGGCGAGAGAAAAATGCGAAAAGGCTCTTTCTGACGGCTCTGCTTATGAAAAATTTCTTGAGTTCATTTCTGCACAGGGTGGTAAAACTGAAATGATAACGGATACGGATAAGCTTCCGAAGGCAAGAATAATTCACAAGGTTACCGCAAAGGAAAGCGGTTATATTTCAAAGACAGACGCAGAAAAAATAGGCTCTGCCAGTGTAATTTTAGGTGCGGGCAGAGTAAATAAGGAAGACAGCATAGATTACACTGCGGGTATCATCCTTCACAAAAAGACGGGTGATAAAATAAAAGCAGGGGATGTAATAGCCGAATTCCATACAAACGACAGGGAGAGAATCGCCTCTGCGGAAGAGATGTTTTTTGATGCGGTCACTGTTTCACAGGATGTACCAGAAAAGTCAGAACTTATTTATAAGGTAATAAGATAATTTTCCTTGGAATATTGCACAGGGCAGTTATCTGTGCTATAATCAAAGAAAAGTATGTTAAAACAGGAGGTTTTAATTATGTCATATATTGAACTTGATTCTATGAATTTCGCTGAGGAGGTTACCAAGGAAACAGAAATGCCTGTTCTCGTGGATTTCTGGGCACCCTGGTGTCAGCCTTGTCTTATGCTTTCACCCGTTATCGAGGAGCTGGCTGACGAGCTTGACGGTGAGGTTAAGGTCTGTAAGCTTAACTGCGACGAGGAAAACGAGTATGCGGTTATGATGGGGATTATGTCCATTCCCTGTATGGTTCTTTTCGTCGGTGGCGAAGAGAAGGACAGACTCGTCGGACTTCACACTAAAGAAGAGATTATAGAATTTATAAATGCTAATAAATAATCTGTTTATAATAAGAAACGGAGACTGCCGATGAGGAGTCTCCGTGTTTTTGTGTGAAGAAAAGAAAAAAGGACTCTCCCTTACGGGAAAGTCCAAGGATTACCGATATACTAAAATCAGATAGCGCGAGTAACCTTACCTGAACGTAAGCAACGTGTGCAAGCGTAAACTCTTTTGGGTGAGCCATTTACGATAGCCTTTACACGCTTAACGTTGGGTTTCCATGTTCTGTTAGAACGTCTGTGTGAGTGGGAAACTTTGATGCCGAAAGCAACATCTTTACCGCAATATTCGCATTTTGCCATGTACCGCACCTCCTTAAAATAATTAAACATACATAAGCAGAAGATATAATAGCAGAAAAGAAACGAAAATGCAAGTGTTTTTGGAAAATATTTTAATTAATTTTTTAAAAGTCATTTTTTTATCTATTTTAAAAAAACTGTTGATTTTTCATATTGAATAATGTATAATACATCTATCGAACATTTGTACGACACGGAGGTTAATAATATGGCAGATAAAAACAGTGCACTTAATGCTGCTCTGGCACAGATAGAAAAACAGTACGGTAAGGGTGCCGTTATGAGACTCGGACAGACCACTGAAATGAATGTAGAGGCTATCTCTACAGGCTCTCTCGGTCTTGACCTTGCCACAGGTATCGGTGGACTTCCGAAGGGCAGAATCGTGGAAATCTACGGTCCCGAATCCTCGGGTAAGACTACTCTGGCACTTCACTGTATCGCCGAGGCACAGAAGGCAGGCGGTGAGGCTGCTTTCATTGACGCTGAACACGCTCTTGACCCTGTTTATGCTAAAGGACTCGGAGTAGATGTTGACTCTCTTCTCGTTTCACAGCCTGATAACGGTGAAGATGCTCTTTCCATCACAGAGGCTCTTGCCCGTTCAGGTGCTCTCGATGTTATTGTAGTTGACTCTGTTGCGGCTCTTGTACCCAGAGCTGAAATCGAGGGCGAAATGGGTGACAGCCACGTGGGTCTCCACGCACGTCTTATGTCACAGGCGCTTCGTAAGATTACCAGCGTAGTAGCTAAATCGAACACTCTCGTTATATTTATCAATCAGCTCCGTGAAAAGGTCGGTGTAGTTTACGGTAACCCTGAGGTTACCACAGGCGGACGTGCCCTTAAGTTCTATTCTTCTGTCAGAATCGATGTCAGAAAAATCGAACAGCTTAAGGCTCCCGGTAACGAATTTATCGGTGCCAGAACACGTGCCAAGGTTGTTAAGAATAAGGTTGCTCCTCCTTTTAAAGAGGCAGAATTTGATATCATGTACGGAACAGGTATTTCCAAGTTCGGTGAAATCGTGGATTTAGGTGTTAAGTTTGATATTATTAAAAAGAGCGGTGCATGGTTCTCTTACGGTGAAACACGTCTCGGACAGGGCAGAGATAATGTAAAGCTTCTTCTTCAGAAGGAAAAGTCACTCTGTGCAGAAATAGAGAATAAAATCCGTGAATGCGTTAAGAAGCTTAAGGATGAAAAATCAGGCGTCAAGGAAGAAAAAGAGCCTGAAATTTTCGTGCCCACACCCCTAAAGAGAAGTCCGTCAAGTGTCAGAGCGAGAATAGACATCGCTGTGGATGATGACGATTAATCTGTATTTATTTATAATGAAACTGAATTTCAAAGAAGGCAAAGGCGATAAAATCCATGTTCTTGTTGACGGTGAATATTATTTCACCGTTGACAGGAATTATTTTGCCCTTATGGGTATTTATCAGGGTAAAGAGGTTACCCGTGAGGAACTCGCTCTTTTAGGTGAAAAAGCTGAAAAGCGTCGAGCCTATAACTGTGCCGTAGATTATCTTTCGCGCCGTGATCATTCGGCTAAGGAGCTTCTTTTAAAGCTTCGGCAGAAGGGCTACAATGAAAGCGGAGAATATGCCGTGGAAAAACTTCGGAGTGAAGGCTATGTGGATGATGAGCGCTTTGCACGTATGTATGTCAGAGAGCTTATAAACATTAAAAAATACGGTAAAAGGCGAATCGAACAGGAGCTTTACCGAAAGGGTGTAGACAGGGAGATTATCTCTCTTGTCCTCGAAGAAACAGATTTCAGTGAGGATGAGCTATGCACTCTTATTAACAGAAAATTTCTCCGCCTCCTCTCTGACGAAAAAGGAATAAAGAAAACCGTGGCTTCTCTTATGAGGATGGGCTATTCTTTCAGCGAAATTAAGTCTGCCCTTAATAAGATTGCCGAGGAAGAAGAATATAATTTAGAGGTGTCCGATGAATAAAATAGGAATGATTTCTTTAGGCTGTCCGAAAAATCAAGTCGATGCTGAAATGCTTCTTTCTTCACTTTGTGATGAAGGCTTTCAGATTGTACCCGAAGCCGAGCAGGCCGATGTGGTAATTATCAATACCTGCGGCTTTATTGACGATGCAAAGAAAGAGGCTATAGATAATATTCTCTATGCCGCCGAGCTAAAAAATGACGGTATAATCAAGGGTATAGTCGTTACGGGCTGTCTCGCCGAAAGGTATAAGGAAGAGGTAATGAACGAAATACCCGAGGTTGATGCCTGTATCGGTATCGGCGCCAACGGAAGGATAGCTGAGGTGTGCAGACAGGTCCTGAAAGGGGATAAATGCGCCCTTTTTCCGTCCAAGTACGACCTTTCACTTGACGGAGGCAGAATGCTCACCACACCTCCTCATTGGGCATATCTTAAAATTGCAGAGGGATGCTCTAACTGCTGTACCTACTGCGCTATTCCTTCTATCAGAGGTAAATTCCGCTCCCGAAAAATGGAAAGCATCATCGACGAAGCAAAGGATCTTGCCAAGGGCGGTATAAAGGAAATTATCGTCGTGGCACAGGACACCACCCGCTACGGCATCGATCTTTACGGTGAATATAAGCTTCCTGCACTTTTAAGAGAGCTGTGTAAAATCGACGGCATCGAGTGGATAAGAATACTTTACTGCTATCCTGAATGCCTTACAGATGAGCTTATTGATGTAATGGCAAGTGAGGATAAAATCTGCAACTATATTGATTTACCTTTAGAGCACGCTGACGGTGATGTGCTTAAAAGAATGAACAGAACCGGTAATGAAGAAAGCGTTACTGCACTCATTGAAAAGGTGAGAGCTAAAATTCCCGACGTTGTAATCCGTACAACATTTATTACCGGGTTCCCGGGTGAAACTG
>JAZTZH010000068.1:0-18733 GCA_045637365.1 Acutalibacteraceae bacterium | reverse complement strand
AGACCGCTTCGCCTCCGACTTTCGATGGAGCCGTCCACCCATTTCATAAGCTTAGCCGCTTCGTTGGCGGTTCTGCCGTATTCATGTGCGGTTTTGGCACCCATCTGCCAAGGACCGTCCATTTCATTACCGAGGCACCAGAGCTTAACTCCCCAGGGATCCTTGTAGTCGTTTGCTATACGCATATCAGCATACTTTGAGCCGCTTTTATGGTTGCAGTATTCCACCAGCGCTCTTGCCTCATCGGGGCCTCTCGTACCGAGGTTTACAGCCATCATAGGTGATGTGCCTGCCTTTTTACACCATTTCATAAATTCATCTGTACCGAACTTATTGGGTTCTGTAACACCCCAGGCAAGGTCAAGTCTCGGAGGTCTCTTATCTACGGGACCTACACCGTCCTCCCAGTTGTAGCCTGAAACGAAGTTACCGCCGGGATAGCGTACGATGGGTACATTCAGTTCATTTATCATATCAATGACATCCTTACGGAAGCCGTCCTCATCGGCTGTGGGATGACCCGGTTCGTAAATACCGCCGTAAACGGCTCTGCCTAAATGCTCGATAAAGGAGCCGTAAATTCTTCTGTCGATTTCTCCGATTTTAAATTCGGGAGCGACTGTGATTTTTGCTTTCATCAGATTTTCTCCTGTGTTTAAGTATTTAAAATATTAAAGTAATATTTTCTAAAGTTTACCATAAAAAAACTTGACTTGTAAAGATGTTTAAGGGAAAATCTCCTCTTTATTTGTATTGCCAAAGAGAGTATAATTTGATATAATCAAGAAAATGGGGTGAATATATGTTTAATTTTTTCGCGAAAGAAGAAAACAGACAGGGCGACACCTTTCATCTGACAGGCTCTGACTGTAATCATATAAAAAATGTCCTTCGTATGAAAAAGGGCGATACCTTTTTAGTTTCCTGTGAGGGTAAAAGTCATCTCTGTTCTCTTACTGAATGTGAGAATGACTTCGCTGTAGCGGAAATAATCGAAGAGGACTTTCAGGATACGGAATTACCTGTGAAGATTTATCTTTTTCAGGGACTTCCCAAGGGCGACAAAATGGAGCTTATTATCCAGAAGGCTGTGGAATTAGGTGTACATAAAATAATACCCGTAGAAATGAACCGCTGTGTGGTAAAGCTCGAAGGTAAAAAGAAGGCTTCTAAAACCGCACGCTGGCAGGCTATAGCCGAAAGTGCCGCCAAACAGAGCAAAAGAACACTAGTGCCCGAAATAGAGATAGCTGTTTCCTACAGCGAGGCTCTGAAAAAGGCTTCTGAGCTTGACCTTCTTCTCGTCCCCTATGAGAGTAAAAAGGGTATGGAGGCTACAAAAGAGGCTCTTTCTCTTATGAAGAAAAACTCCTCTGTGGGTATTCTCATCGGTCCTGAGGGCGGCTTCGAGGAATCGGAAGTAGAAAAGGCGTTTTCCGCAGGAGGAAAGGTTATTTCCCTCGGAAGTCGAATACTTCGCACAGAAACGGCGGCTATTACTGCTGTGGGAATATGTATGCTTTATACTGAAATGAATTTAAGCGGTGACGATAATGATTAATTTACCCGAAAAATACAAAGAGAGAATGCAAAGACTTCTCGGTGAAGAATATGAAGCTTACGAAAAGGCTCTCAGTGAGCCTCCCGTCAGAGCATTCAGAGTAAATACAGATAAAATAAGCGTGGAGGATTTCGAAAAAATCTGTCCCTTTCCATGTGAAAAGATACCCTACTGTGATAACGGATTTTATTTTACCTACGATAAAATCGGGAACCACCCCTTCCATCATGCGGGTATGATTTATGTTCAGGAGCCGGGCGCTATGGCACCTGCGGAGTGTGTAGACTTCGACCCTGAATGGGCAGTTCTGGATATGTGTGCCGCACCGGGCGGCAAAAGCACACAGATGAAAAACAAGCTCGGCGAAAAGGGCGTTCTGGTCTCTAATGAGATTATCCCCTCCCGATGTAAGATACTTACAGGTAATATCGAAAGACTCGGTCTGATAAATGTTATCACCACCTGTGCCGATACGGAAAAGCTGACACAGTTATTCCGTAAGGACTTCGACCTTATTATGGTGGATGCACCCTGCAGCGGTGAAGGAATGTTCCGTAAAGAAGAAATCGCCGTCAGCGAATGGAGTGAGGAAAATGTCAGCCTCTGTGCCGAAAGACAGCTCGGAATTCTCGATAATGCTGTCCGTCTGCTTAAGGACGGAGGATACATAATCTATGCCACCTGTACTTTTTCTCTCGAAGAAAACGAAATGGTCATAGACAGCTTCCTGAGAAAATATCCGGAATTTGAGCTTGCCGAGGTAACACCGAGAGTCAGAGAAAACACCTGTGACGGTATTGAATTCGAAGGCTGTCAGACAGAGAACATTCACTTCTGTCGAAGATTTTATCCTCACAAAAGTAAGGGTGAGGGTCAGTTTATGGCTGTGTTACACAGTAGGGTGGAGCCGTCAGTGGTAAAAGCTGTGATAAAAAAGAGTAAAGCTAAAGAAAACCCCGTAGTGACAGACTTTCTTGACTCGGTACTGACGGAATACGGTAAAGATAATGTTATCGTAAACGGTGACCGAGTAAATTATTTCACACCTGACTTTTCTGTTCCGGATGCGTACTTTTCCTGCGGTGTCACCATCGGCGAAATAAAGAAAAACTACATCCAGCCTCATCATCAGTTCTTTATGGCAATGGGTGATAGGTTCAGAAGAAAAATCGACCTGGATGCCGATTCTCCCGAGCTTTCGAAATATCTTCACGGAGAGGAAATCGCCGCAGACACGGAAAACGGCTGGGCGGCGGTAACGGTAAACGGCTGTACCGTCGGCGGAATCAAAGTAGTTTCAGGCAAAGGCAAAAATCATTACCCGAAGGGGTTAAGGTTAAAAGGCTAATAAACAATAATTTAAGGAGTGTTAAATATGATTAAAATGTTCGGTGCTAATCTTTTCGGAAAGCTTATGACGATGCTTTTCACAGCATTTTTCAGTTTCTTTTCTTTTTCTGCAGGTACAGGCAAGACACCTCCCGAGGTGCCTGATGATTTCGAGCCAGTCCTGAGATTTGCAGTGTGCAGTGATGTGCATTTAAGCGGTGATGAGGATGACGTGAACGCTACAGAATTCCGTGAATTTTTCACTCAGAGCTACGCATACAGTGAGGAAAGCTCTGTTTATAAAAATCTTGATGCCGTGATGATATGCGGTGATATGACCGAATGGGGCAGAGAAAAAGAATATAAGATGTATCAGAAAATAGTTTCTGAAGAGCTTAAGGGTGATACTAAGCATCTCGTCTGTATGGGTAACCACGAATTCATCGAGGAAAGAGAAGTGGAGGGCATAAACGCCTTCGATAACTACAAAAAGTATGTTTACGAAAATGTGGATACCCACGAAGTCATAAACGGCTACCATTTCATCGGTCTTTCCTATTCTGACAAGGATGAAAACTACAGCGATGAAAAAATTGAATGGCTTAAGGCGGAGCTTGATAAGGCAGTAGCCGACACAGGTGACAAGCCGGTTTTCGTTTATCAGCATCCCCATCCCACTCTCACTGTTTACGGAAGCATCAACTGGAGTGAAATAAAAATAAGTATGGCTCTCAAGGATTATCCTCAGGTTATTAACTTCTCAGGTCACTCCCATTACTGTGCTTCCGACCCACGCTCCATCCATCAGGGCAGATTCACTGCTATGGGTACAGGCGGTATCACAGGTCTCGAGGGTAATGTGAATTATATCGACGGAAATGCCGGCTCACAGATGCCCTCATCAAGCTATGAAATAGTCGAGGTCGATGCCGCAGGTAACACAAGAATAAGGGTATTCGATGCATTCAATGATATGTTCTACCCCGAAAATGACTACTATCTCCCCATCGGTGAAAAGATTTACACCTGGGGAAATATGAAATCACTTGACACGAAGCCCACATTCGCAGAGGGTGAAATAGAAGGAAGCTACGGTCCTCACGGCGAGCTTTACATTACCTTCCCCGATGCCAAGGGCTATTACGATGCGGTCAGCTATAATGTCACCGTAAAAAACAGTGTCGGCAAGACAGTTTTCTGTTCTTCTGTTATTTCCGAATATGTCCGTGCTGTAGATGACGGAGTTTTCGTCAACGCCGGTGAACAGGAAAAGGGAGAATACATTGTAACAGTAAGAGCTGTCAGCCCCTATGCCAAAATCGGTGAAGCAATATCAGGAAAAGTGGAGCTTAAGTAATTCACGAAAATAAAGGATAAATATAAATAAAATCAAATATAGCCTTCTGCTGAAAAATATATCCAATTTTTCTCCGTTTTGTTTACAAAATTTTTCATTTATTAAGAGTGTTTTCTATTGATTTAAAAGCGCAAAAGATGTAAACTATAAAGGTATAATGAAGTATTATGTCTTATTTTGAAAAAATAAAGGTGAACGGATTGAAAAAAGCGATTATTTTATTGATAGTCTGTGTACTTCTGGTAAGTTATCCTGTCAGTAATTTTTATGCTGTGATAAGCGAAAATTATAAAGAACAGGCAGACACGGCAGAAGGCATTTCTTATATAGAAAAAATGGATAAAGCTGATGTAGCCAAGGCAGAAGAGCTGGTAAAAGAGGCTGAGGAAATAAGAAATTACATTCCGAAAAGCAGCTCCGAGCGTGTGGCTGAAATTCTTTACAAGCTCGATAAGGGAAAAACTACCTACAAAAAAGTGTTCAAGGATGTTTATTTTATGGGTGACTCCCTTATTAACGGTCTCGAATCCTACGAAATTCTGAATGAAAAGAAGATTTACAGTAAGGTAAGTGCTTCTCTTTACCATCTGAAGGATAATTATAAAAAGGTAATAAAAAAAGAGCCGAAGGTTATCGTGCTACACTACGGTCTGAATGCTCTGGGCTATACCGAGGAAGCTCTCGACGGTTATGTGAAAATGTACAGTAAGTACATTAAAAAAATGAAAAAGAAGCTTCCGGAAACCCGTATTATCGTCTCTTCTATTTTCCCTGTGGACAGAAAGGTAGCCAAAGATAAGCTTTTCGGCAGAATCAAGGCTTACAATAAAGCGATGAAAAAAATGTGCAAGGAGCTGGAAGTGGATTATCTTAATAATAATCCTCTGTTTAAAGAAATCGATTATTGCTACGGTAGAGACGGTATCCATCTTCCCGAATTTTTCTACAGGGATTACTGGCTTAAATATCTTATCGAAGAAATGGAGATAGTTTAATGAGTAAGGCAGGAGCAGGACAGTTAATATGTGTCATCCTTCTGGCTGTTTTTATCGGTGTTTCCTTTTTCGGTAAAGGGGATACGGTGAAAACTGCCGATGAAATAGCTGAAGCTGTCACGGCAGAGATAAGCACCGAAGGTCTTCAGCAGTTCGGCGCCGAGAGGCTTTCTTCTCAGCTCGGACTTGACGGAACACAGTTTGAGTCCTTTGTCTATTACGGCAGTGAGGATATAATGGATGTACGTGAAATTCTGATTATCCGTGCTGCGGAAAAATCCGCTCTTGACAGTGCGGCAGAGCTTATCAGTAAAAAAGCTCAGGAGAAATATGATACCTATAAGGATTATGACCCTGTGGCTTCGGCTCTTCTGGAAAAAAGAGTTCTGGAAAATCGCAAGGGAGCGATAATATATATTGTTCACGATGATGCCTCGAAGGGTCTTGAGGCATTTTTAAAGTGTGTGGAAGAGTAATTTTTCCGTAAGAAATTCGTTTGAGGTGTAAAAATGGTATTCAGCAGTGCCACTTTTTTGTTTTTGTTTTTACCCTTCACTCTTGTTTTATATAATCTTAAGCTTTTTAAGGATAAAAACAGAGAGACGGTAAAAAAGAATATAGTTCTACTGATAATGAGCCTTATATTTTATGCATGGGGAGAGCCTGTGTATATTATATTGATGCTTCTCAGTATTTTTTATAACTATAATGCGGCTATTGATATCGACAGTTACATAGGCAGACCGAAGAAAAAGAAGGCTGTTTTTGTCTGTGCGATTATATTTAATATATTCATTTTAGGCTTTTTTAAATACTACGGCTTTGCAGTCGAAAGCATAAACAGCCTTTTCTCTTTATCTCTGCCTGTCAGGGATATCCCCTTACCTGTGGGTATATCCTTTTATACCTTTCAGATACTTTCTTACATTATCGATGTTTACCGCGGTGATGTAAAGGCTCAGAAAAACATAATTCCCTTTGCGGCATATATTTCCATGTTCCCTCAGCTTATCGCAGGTCCCATCGTTCAGTATTACGATGTGGAAAAACAGCTTACGGACAGAGAGATTACTGCTGAAAAATTTTCTGCAGGTATTATGTTTTTCATAAAAGGTCTCGGTAAAAAGGTTATCTTCGCCAATACTGTAGGTGCCGTTTACACGGAAATTATCGGAATGGAGGTTTCTTCTCTTTCCGTAGTGACATCCTGGATAGGTATAATATGCTACACTCTGCAGATTTATTTCGATTTCAGCGGATACTCGGATATGGCTGTAGGTCTCGGAAAAATGCTCGGCTTTGATTTCGTGCAGAACTTTAATTTTCCTTACAAGGCTACGAGTGTTACCGATTTCTGGAGAAGATGGCATATAAGTCTGAGCAGCTGGTTCAGAGATTATGTTTACATTCCCTTGGGCGGAAATAGAAAGGGCACAGTCAGAGCAATTTTTAATATTCTCGTAGTATGGTCCCTTACAGGACTGTGGCACGGAGCAGCCTGGAATTTCATAGCCTGGGGCGCTTTTTACGGTGTTCTTCTTATCGCTGAAAAATATGTCTTTGCCCGTGTTATTGAAAAGCTTCCTGTCTTTATAAGATATACGGTGACTATGGTTATCGTTATGATAGGCTGGGTATTTTTCTCGAGTGAAAATCTTTCCTCTGCCGTCGCTTATTTAAAGAGTATGTTCGGCTTTTACGGAAACAGTCTTACGGACAGTACGGCGGAATATCTTCTTTCCGAAAACATCTTCTCTCTTGCAGTTATGGTTCTTTGCGCTACGGGCGTTTTTGCTGCCCTTCCCCGCATAAAGAAATTCCGTTTCAATATAGCGGTAATGAGTGCAGGCTACACGGCAGTCTTTATTCTCTGCATAATTTACCTCATCAGTGAAACCTATAATCCTTTCCTTTATTTCAGATTTTAAGCTTTCGGATTAACGAGTATTTTAACAAAAGAGGTTTTAAATGGAAAACAATGAATTGAACAAATCAGAAAACACCGCTGAAAATACGTCTAAAAAATCAAAGGGTAAGCTGATATTTTCTCTTCTCATCGGAGCTTTCTGCCTGATTATTTTCGCAGGAGGCATCTCTATAATAGCGGTAGAAGACAGAGATTTTTCCGAGTCCGAGAACAGGGTTCTGGCGACTATGCCGACGCTTTCTCTCAGTTCCTTAAAAGAAGGCACCTTTATGAAGGACTTCGAAACCTATCTTACGGATCAGTTTATTTTCAGAGACAGAATAATCGGACTGAAGACCCTTTTTGACCGTGTGACGGGCAAGACAAAGGCGGGAGGCGTTTACATCGGTAAGGACGGATATCTTTTCTCCGTGCCTTCTCCCTTCGATGAAAGCAGAACCGAAGAAATTATGGACAGGATAAGCCTTTTCGCTGACAGTAACAGCGACTCGAAAATAAGCTTTATGATGAGTCCAAACAGCAGTTATGTTTACAGTGAAAAGCTTCCCGAAAATCTTTCTCTTCCTGATCAGAGCTACCTCATAAAGGACACGGAAAATTGTCTGCAGAATGAAAAGATTAACTTTATTGATCTTTCCGAAGCCTTTATCTCGAAAAAAGATGAAGTACAGCTTTTTTATAAAACTGACCATCACTGGACCACGAGAGCGGCAGAGATTGCCTTCGGAGAGCTTATGAGAAGGTGGGAAAAAACCACGAACGAAGTGAAGTTTGATTTCCTTACGGTAGCAGACAGCTTCCAGGGTACGTTAAGCTCAAAGTCGGGAGTAAACTCCTCGAGCGACATTATCGAAATCTGTGTACCGCAGAGTCCGGATGTGACCTATGTGGCTCATTATGAAAACGGAGAAAAGAAAACTGCCACTCTTTTTGACAGGGGAAAGCTGGAACAGAAGAATAAGTACGAGATTTTCACGGGCGGAAACTACGGAAAAATCGTCATAGATACCACATCGTCAAGTAAGGATACTCTTCTGATTGTCAAGGACTCTTATGCTAACTGTATGCTTTCTATGCTTACACCGTTTTTTGCGAAAATTGTCGTTATTGACCCGAGATATACCAAAGAGAAACTTTCCGCATTGACTGAGGAAAACACTTTTTCACACATCCTCTTTCTTTATAATCTCGACACATTTCTCGCTGACACTTCACTTAAAGATGTGCTTTAATAACAGGCTGCTTTATGAGCAGTCTGTTATTTTTAGGGGTGAAATGTGAAAAAAATTATCATTTTATCAAAAAACATCGAAAAAACTATTGATTTAAAAGAAAAACTGTGATAATATGTGACAAAGAAAATGTTAATATTTATCACATTTAGGAGAGATTATATGTCAGAAAACGTAAATTTAGCTCAGAAAAGTCCTGATAAAGGGCAGGGGACAGATATGTCGGGAATTAATCTGGGTATGTCTGCTTGGGATGAGAAGGCTTATCGTATCAGGGAGATGCTTAAAGGTGCAGGCGGAGAAAACAGCAAGGAGATGGCTGAGACTATAATAAGAATGATAGTTCAGCAGGAAAATGAGCAGCTTAATTATGTTCCGCTCAGTGATTTCGAGGATGCAGCGACATTTATTCTGGGTGAATTCGGAATACCTGCTCACACGAAGGGTTACCGATATCTTAAGGAGGCTCTTGTTCTCGTGGCACAGAGTCCGCTTCTGGTAGAAGGAATAACCAAAAGCCTTTACCCTGCCATCGCGGATCTTCACGGTACCACATCCACCCGAGTGGAAAGAGTCGTAAGACACGCCATAGAAAGTGGCTGTACCAGAGGGGACACTCAGGCTCTTTACCACTATTTCCCCCACAGTATTTCCAAAGATAAGCTTAAACCTACCAATGCTGAGTTTATAGCGGTGATGGGTGATGTGGTGAAAAAGAGAGCGACGAAGAGACAGCTTGTGTTTGCGGATATTTAAAAAAGAGAAGAATCGCTGCGATTTTACGGCGGTTCTTTTTTCGTGTCTGAGAAGGCTTTCTGTGTAAAACAGACGGATTAAAATTTATTGCTCATATTGACAAAATATTAAAATGTGATATTATTAAAAAGCGGTTGTACTCAGACAAGCGTTGCACTCAAAAACAGATTAATGACTTTACAGCCTTCGGATAAAATCCGTGGGCTTTTTTGAAAAAATTACAGAAAAATGAGGTGATAAAATGAGACGTATTCCCTTGGAAGAGGCGAGAAGTGTACCTGTTTTTAAAAACATAGTTTATGCTATCAAAACCGTATGGAAATGCGATAAAAGGCTTATGATAGGTCATCTGCTTAATAGTATTACGGCTTTCCTTTTTGGAAATTTTATTCAGAATATTCTCTTCCTTAAGGTCCTTTTAGGAATTTTTGACGGAGGCGGTGATTTCAGAGAATATTTTCTTACTCTGCTGGCCTTTTTAGGTGTATGCCTTTTAGTGAATGGCACCCAGTGGTTTTCGAGTTATATGGTCAGTGCATCGAATAAATATGTGCTGAAGGTCCTTAATAATCAGATTTTCGAAAAGGCTCTCACTCTCGATGTGGACTGCTATGAAAATCCTGAGTTTTACGATAAGTACCAGAGAGCCACTAATGTTTTAGCATGGAGTTATTTCGACCAGGTCTGCGGTTCTGTATCATCTATTATAGGCAGTATAATTACTCTCTGTATGGTTATCGGTACCGTTACGGTTATAGATCCTGTTTACCTTCTTTTTCTTCTTCCCGTAGTTCTGGTTTTCCTGGTGGAGACCATGAAAAGCAAGCTCGTTTACAAGCGTGACCTGGAAATGACGAAGAATAACAGAGTCAAGGCTTACATACAGAGAACGGTCTTTCTTAAAGACTTCTCGAAGGATATGCGTACATCAAACATCTTTGCCGTGCTTATGTATCGCTTTAAGGCGGCTATCGATGCCAATGTGGCAATACTTAAAAATTACGGTCTGAAGCTCTTTATCTATTCTACCGTAAGCTCTCTTTTCAGTGAATTTATCCCTGTTATCGGCACCTATGCCTATGCGGCTTATCAGTTCGTGTTCGGCAGTACCTTGACAGTTTCGGGATTTTCCGTCGTTCTAGCTTCCATTAACTCTGTAAAAGAAGGCACGCTCTCCGTGGCAAGAAATTTCGACGGCTTGGTGCAGATGGCTCTTTACTTCCAGAATCTCCGTGAATTTTTCGAATATGAGCCTAAGATTAAATCCGGTGAAAAAATACCCGGAGATTTCGAAAGTCTCGAATTCAGAAATGTTACCTTCCGTTATCCTTCTGCGAATAAAAACTCCCTGGAAAATATTTCCTTTAAAATAAGCAAGGGTGAAACTCTCGCTCTCGTCGGTGTTAACGGTGCAGGCAAATCCACCCTCGTAAAGCTTCTTCTGCGTTTTTATGATCCCACAGAGGGTGAGATTCTTTATAACGGAATAAACATAAAGGATTATGACACCGGTGCTTACCGTAACAGCTTCGGTGCGGTTTTCCAGGACTATAAAAATTTCGCTCTTTCAGTTTTTGAGAATGTTATCGGTCACGACTGTGAGGAAGAAGATAAGCAGAGAGCTCAGCAGGCGCTTAAGCAGAGCGGTATATGGGAAAAGATTTCCTCACTTCCCGATGGCGGTGACACGGTAATTACCAAAGAGTTCCGTAAGGACGGGATCGGTCTTTCGGGCGGTGAGAATCAGAAGGTTTCCGCAGCGAGACTTTTCGCCAAGGACTTTCAGTTTGCCGTACTCGATGAGCCTTCTTCTGCGCTCGACCCCATAGCAGAATATAAAATGTATGAGGAGCTTATAAAAGCCACAGAGAACAAGACTGTTCTTTATATTTCCCATCGACTTTCCTCAGCTGTTCTTTCTGACCGAATCATCGTTATCGGTGGGGGTAAGCTTCTCGAGCAGGGCACCCACGAGGAGCTTATGAACAGTGAGGGCAAATACAAAGAAATGTTTACCCTTCAGGCTTCCAGCTACTGCGCAGGAAAGGAGGCGGATGAAAATGACTGATAAGAAAAAGAGAGAAACAGCTCACTCGACCTTCTCGAATATCTTCTTTTTCGTTAGTCTGCTTTTTAAGATTTCACCCGTGCTCGTTATCGGTGATTTTCTCATGGGTATTCTTACCACTCTGCCTACGAGACTTATCAGCGTGGTAGGTCTTAAATATATAATCGATGTGGTGAGTGAGGGTGTGAGACTCGAACGAATCTTTACAGCTGTGGTGTTCATAGCTGCAGTTTTAGTGGGAAGCAAGGTTTTCAGCTGGCTCTTTCAGGAATTTTACTGGAATGCGGCCAGAGAAAGAGTCTATTACGGGCTCAATAAAACCCTTTACGAAAAGGCTAAATCCGTAGATCTTTCAAACTACGACGATCCTGAGTTTTATAACAGCTTCATTCTCACCATCGAATCATCCTCCGATAATATAGCCAATCTTTTAGGTCTGGTAAGAAACTATGTGGGTAATCTTGTTTCCTTTCTTACCATAGGCGGTGTTCTGCTGACGATTGACCCTGTATGTTTGCTGATAATTCTCGGCATTATCGGTGTATTCCTTCCTCTGAGTAAAAAGAGGGGTGACCTTCAGATGGCAAGACGAAGGGATAACACGGAATATCACCGCAGAAGTGACTATTTCCAGCGTATCTTCTACCTTCAGGATTATGCCAAGGAAGTCAGAATGAATAACATTCATCCTATTCTCATTGACCGCTATAATGATGCGGCAGACGATGTTATAGATAATCAGAGAAGATACTGGAAAAAAATTTCTCTTGTCTCCTTTATTCAGGACGCAGGTATACAGATAGTCGGCTTTATGTTTATCCTGCCATTATATCTCGGCTACTGTGTGCTGGTTAAGGAAACGCTCACAGCGGGTGATTTCGTAGCGGCTTTTAACGGTGCATACTCCATCGCTGTTTCCATAAATTTCCTTACTGTATGGGCGGTGGCTATTTTCTCTGAGAGAGGTAAAATGATAGAGAAATACCGTGAATTCTTAAAGTATGAGCCGAAAATAAAAGACGGCGAAAAAACAGCTGACTGTGAAGAGCCGAAGGAAATAGTCATAAAAAATCTCAATTTCACCTATCCGGGAAACAGTGAGCCTACCCTCGAAGACATCAACCTCACCATAAAACCCTATGAGAAAATCGCTCTGGTCGGCTATAACGGAGCAGGCAAGACTACTCTCACCAATCTTCTTCTGAGGCTTTACGATGTGACTGACGGTCAGATTATCATCGACGGAGAGGATATAAGAGATGTAACCGTTTCCTCTCACCGTGACCGGTTTGCGGCAGTATTTCAGGACTTTCAGCTTTTCGCCTGTAAGACAGGAGAGAATGTGGCACTGAGTGACAGCTTCGATAAAGAAAAGGTGGAGGAGGCACTCAGGCACAGCGGCTTCAGTAAAGAACTGGATAAGGGGACTGATACCGAGCTACTGCGTGAGTTCGACAATGAGGGAAGAATGCTTTCGGGCGGTGAAGCACAGAAGGTCGCTATCGCACGTGCTTTTTATAAAAACTGCCCCTATGTAATCCTCGATGAGCCTTCAGCTAACCTGGACCCCATAGCAGAATATAATCTTAATCAGGCGATGATACAGGCGGCAAATAATAAAACCGTTATCTTTATCTCACACAGACTTTCCACTACTGTAGGTGCTGACAGAATCTACGTTATGGAAAAGGGCAGAATCATCGAAAGCGGAAGCCATGATGAGCTGATAAAGAAGAACGGTACCTATGCATATATGTTTAATTTACAGGCAGAAAAGTATAAGAAATAAAAGCAGGGGGCTGTTACACATAAGTGTGACAGCCTCTTTGTATATGCCGATGAAACCTTGTTATTACACTATATTCGTTCTACTAAGTGAAGAGCGTGTATCAATAAGATTTAGTTTTATGGCTTTCGTTTCAAGGAAACATTTAGTCGACATCCGCTCGAGCCGCGGAGGCTCATACTTTGGTCCGGAGGCGCCAAAGTATGCAAAGCCCCTCTTTTTGTTAAGCGGGAAAAGAGCGTGCTATTGAATTAAGTACTTGGAAACAGTAAGGTTTTACTCATCCGCAAAAGTTCAAAAATAAGTACTTTCCCTTGGGGTGCGACCCGTGGCAGGGTCGCAGACAGGAAACTGCCGTTCTACTGTAATGTTTTTGTTACTCTTACTTGCCTTCTTGAGCAGTGTTTCTGCTTTTTCATCTTTCAGTACCTCCTTGCAAAACGCTCTACAGAGGTTGCACCGTGGCAGGTGCAAAGACAACCGATAAGACTTCGGATTTACCGAAAGGTTTTACTTAACCTATATTACTTTTATGTTGGTTAAAAATAAATACATCGCTAACCGTAAAAGCCATCTTAAACACACACCGAGCGGGAAGCGACTGTCGGACTAACGGTAATTAAGGAGACGAAGCGTGAGGTGATGTAAATCACCTCAGGGTAGACAAAATATCTGTGCGATGAGGGATGAACGGCAGCGATTTTTCTGTAGTGCTTTTCAGTAAAGCACTCTGTACGATCACTCTGTCGGTGTGACTGAACATAGAACTATAGATAACGGTAGACCTGAAAGGTTGTTTTCTTATCTCGATATATTAAGGGTGAGTTATAAAAGAAAGTAGTCTCTTATTCCGTTATCGTGTTCGGATGGGTTCCGATAAAAGGGCGCTTTGCTTCCTTTGCCGACCAGGGCAAAGGAAGAGCCCAAGCGGCTTGAGCGATGACGATTAATTGTTTCCTTGAAACAAAAACCATAAAACTAATCCTTTTTATTACACTATACTCGTACTACTAAACATCATGCTCTGCCGACTAAATGTTTCCTTGAAACGAAAATTAACAGAGAGGTTACTATAGCCTTGTATATAAAAAGAATCGTTACACGGAAAATGTAACGATTCTCTTTGCATTATTTGCTTTTTTCTTTGTCATAAAGGAACGAATGAAGAATCTCTTTATTCTTCTCCAGATCCATTTTAAGAACCAGTTGCCCTGATATTCTCGCATCCGTCCAGGTATCTTCAGCTGGAATCTGCTGCTGCTTTATATCATAGTGAATGTAGCGGGAGGCAGCACCTGCGGCAAGACCGATAAGCTCACTTTTTGTAATATCCGTTGAGATGTTGGGCAGTACCTGTTTTACGATGCTCATAAGCTTGAAGGGATTTGTTTTAAGGGCTTTATTTACGATGGCACCGATAACCTTTCTCTGCCTTTCGGTTCTTCTGAAATCATTATCGACATATCTTATACGGCAGTACCATAGAGCGGTTTTACCGTTCATACGGTTGGTGCCCTTTTTAACCTTTTTGAGCTTGACCTCTTCACGCATATATTTGGCTTCTGCTTCAGTGACACCTTCTACGGTAATTCCGCCTAAAAGGTCGACGAGCTGACGGAATACCTTGAAATCCACCATAATGTAGTTATCGATTTTGACACCGAAGTTATATTCAAGTGTGTCCATTACCAGCTGAGTTCCGCCATAGGAAAAGGCTGCATTGAGCTTTGTATTGATTTTTTTGGAAGGAATATATACGTAGCTGTCACGAAGGAAGGAGGTAAGCTTTATTTTTTTGTTCTGCTTATCGATGGAAAAGAGCATCATCGTATCTGAGCGCTGACCTTCGACCTCACTTCGGGCGTCACTGCCGAGGAAAAGGATATTTATCACATCGTCACTTGAAACCAGCTTGCTTTCGTCTACATAGGCATTCGGCACTATGCTTTCGTCATAACTCAGACCGTTCAGGGCTGAAATACCGTATCCCATCAGTGCGACGAAGAAAACGGTGATAATACCTAAAACTGAAAGAATAATGACTTTCTTTTTGGAAACAGGAGGCTTAGTAGGCGGTGGGGGAGTACGGTGAGAGCCTTCTCTGCTCATTCTTACGGGCTTCTGATGCTGAGGCTGACTTACTCTTGCTCCCTGAGGTGTTCTGTTTCTGGAAGCAGCCGGCTGAGCCGGTCGTGTGTGATGGACAGATGAGGTGTTTTGTCTGTCAGACACGGTTCTATTAGGAGCGGAAGAAGCCGGTCTGCGGCTTATCTCGTCATAACTGTGTGCGCCTGCAGATGAAACAGGTCTGCCTTTCGGTGTTCTGTTTACGGGTCCCTCACTTATACTGTCTTCATCGGGAAGGTGGACTCTGAACTTTTCTTTATCGGAAAAAGCCTGCGAGCTTCCCTTGGATTTAAAGTCAAGAGAAAAGCTTTCATCGAAATAATCTGTATCTGTAAACTCGTTAGGTGAATAGCGACGGGAGTTTTTATTATTAACTGAACTTTTTTTCTTTTTGTCGGAAAAATATATATCGT
The DNA here is from genome assembly GCA_045637365.1 of Acutalibacteraceae bacterium. Lineage (GTDB taxonomy): Bacteria > Bacillota > Clostridia > Oscillospirales > Acutalibacteraceae > UBA6857. The sequence goes on along the minus strand of JAZTZH010000068.1, from coordinate 3,182 downwards.
CCATAATATCCTCCTTATGATATTATTATCTGTCATATTGTACCTCAAAACAAGCAAAAACACAATAGTTTTTATATATTATCAGAAAAACTTAACAACTCCTTTTATTCGCCTTTAAAAAGTATAAATATTTATTTCTGTGTAAAAATATTATACGGAAAACTAACGGAAAGCGGTGGTAAAATGAACACTCCGAATAATTTAAGAGAACTGCTCACGGAAAGTGAAAAAAGATTTTCTGACCGTCCTGCCTTTATTATGAAGGATGAAGAGGGCAGAGCCTTTACCGTAACCTACGGAAGGCTGAAAAAGGATGCGGAAAGTCTTGGTACAGCACTGATATACGAGCTGGGGTTAAAGGATAAAAAGACAGGGATTACGGGCGAAAATTCTTATCAGTGGTGTCTTTCTTATCTTGCAGTTACGGGAGGGGTTGGTGTAGCTGTTCCTATGGATAAGGAGCTTCCTGCGGAGGAGCTGATGAATATTATTTCATTTGCGGGGTTAGAGTGCATAATCTGTGACGGAAAAACGGCTGAAAAGCTTCTGTCCGTAAGAGACACGGTACAGCGTGAGCTTACGGTTATCTGTACTGAAAATATAAAGGGCACGGTATTTTTGGACGATCTTCTGAGAAAAGGTGAAAACCTCATTTCACAGGGAAAGAGAGATTATTTTTCGGCAGAGACAGACAGTGATAAAACAGCTGTACTTCTTTTTACATCGGGAACTACGGGTATGGCTAAGGGTGTAATGCTTTCTCATAAGAATCTGATTTCCGACCTGATATGTGTTTCAAAAAGGATCAGGATAGATGAAAACGACCGCACTCTTTCTGTTCTGCCATTACATCACACTTATGAAGCGATTTCCTTTCTGATGATTATTCATTCAGGCGGTTCTGTCGCCTTCGCTGAATCATTGCGCACTCTCAGAGAGGATTTTGCTTTTTACAGACCTACGGCATTTGTAACAGTTCCTCTTCTTTTAGAAAAGCTTCACAGAAGGATTATGCTTTCTATCGAAGAAAAAGGAAAAAGAAAGAAGGTACAGTTTTTCTCTGTAGTTTCTTCAGCGGTCAGTGAAGAAAAGCGAAAGAAAATCTTTTCTGATGTTCACGCATTTTTCGGAGGGCGGCTTAATAAAATAGTGGTGGGTGCGGCGGCACTTCAGAAGGAGGTAGCCGAAGATTTTATTATGTTCGGAATTCCTGTCATCATCGGTTACGGTCTTACGGAATGCTCACCTATAGTAATCTGTAACAGTCCTGAGGAACTTACTGCCGATTCCATAGGTAAACCGCTGGAGGGAGTGGAAGTGAAAATAGATGCTCCTGATGAAAAGGGCATAGGTGAAATATGTGTAAAAGGACCTATGGTAATGCGGGGGTATTATAAAAACAAGGTAGCTACAGACGAGGTGCTGAAGAACGGATTTCTGTACACAGGAGATCTTGGCTACAAGGATAAAAACGGAAATTACCACATCACGGGCAGAAAGAAAAATGTCATAGTTACCAAAAACGGAAAGAACATTTATCCCGAAGAAATAGAATACTATCTTCTGAGAAACGCTGTTATATCGGATGTTATGGTATATGCAGAGGGGGACAGCATAGTCAGCGCACAGATTATTCCCGACACGGCGGAGATAGAGCGTAAGCTGAAAAAGACTGACCTTACGGAACAGGAAATCCATAAAGCGGTCATAGAAGCCGTAAGAAGCACGAACCGAAAACTGCCCTCATATAAAAACATTAAAAAAGTAACCTTAAGAAATAAAGACTTTATCCGCACCTCAACCAAAAAAATAAAGAGAGACGAGAGGGAGAATAAAGAGTAAAAAAATACCGAAAAACCCTTGACAAAAGCCGTTCATAACAGTATAATTGTAAAGTCGTGAGACACGCCGGTGTGGCGGAATAGGCAGACGCAAGGGACTTAAAATCCCTCGGTGGCAACACCGTACCGGTTCAAGTCCGGTCACCGGCACCAATACCCGAAAACCCCAGTATTTACAAGGGTTTTCGGGTTTTTGTTTTGTCTGAAAACCTTGATTTTATGAATGCTGTTTTGGGCCCGTTTTTGGCAGAAAATCGACATTTGCCCTCCGTTTGCCCTCCGAGGGCGTCAAAAAATGATGTTTTTTACTGTCGAAAATCCGTCAGAATTACCAACAAAAATTACTTTTTTTCACTCGGAAGAACACCCATAATGGCAGTTGCCGAATTTATTTTTGAATTAAAATCAAGGTGGGTATAAATATTTGAGGTGGTAGAAATGTCACTATGACCGAGCCATTCCTGAATTTCCTTGAGTGAAACGCCGTTTGCATAAAGCAGACTTGCACAACTGTGACGAAGGTCGTGAAAGCGTATTCGCCTCATTCCGATTTTCTCTAAAAACTCAGGAAAGTATTTTGTTATATATCCCGGCTTCACGAGCTCACCGATTTTGTTTACATAAATATACCCGTTATACTTCTGACAGTAAAAGTTACCGCAAAGCTCTCTGTTCTTTTCTTCGTCCTCTTTCAGTTTGAGAAGATATTCTTCCATAGGCTTTATAAGAGGGAGCCTTCTGAATGAGGATTTTGTTTTGGTGCGTTCTTTTTCAACAAGTTGAATCTTTCCGTCAACATAAACCTCGGTAACAATTCTTTTTACCGTAAAGGTTTTGTTTTTGAAATCGACTGCATCCCATTTAAGACCGCAGACCTCACTTTTGCGAAGTCCGTAGAAAGCACCCATTACAATAGCGAATTCAAGAACATCGCCTTTGCATTTTTCAAGCAGCTCCTGGATTTCTTCTTCCGTATAGGCTTCACCCACAAAGCGTTCCTTTTTCGGTCTGTCAATTCTGTCAGCAGGGTTGACATCAATAAGACCTATTTTAAAAGCATAATGCAGAGCTTTTCTGATGTTTGCATGGTAATGGATAATAGTGTTTGCCGAAACCCCGTTGACCGTCATTTCAAAGGTGTAAAAATCCTGAATCTGCTTTGGTGTAACATCCTCGAGCATAATGCCCGGATAATGCTCTTCAAAGTACGGGATGATTTTTCTGTTGATAACACGGCAATAACCGCCGTAGGTTGACACCTCAACATTCACCTTTGACATCTGAAGCCAATCCTGTAAAAACTCCTTGAAGGGCGTTTTTTGCTTTTCTGGCGGTGAATAT
>JAZTZH010000067.1:0-59957 GCA_045637365.1 Acutalibacteraceae bacterium | reverse complement strand
AATATTTTTTTACCTTTTTTGATGATAACATGACCTTCTTCGAACTCAGAGAGAGAAATTGTATCAGCAAAGCTCTTGGCTTTAGCATCATCTACAGAAACACCGCCCTGCTCAATAAGACGTCTGCCTTCACCTCTTGATTTGATAATTCCTGTTTTAATAAGGACATCAATGAGAGAAACTGCACCGTCAGTGAAATCTTCATTTGAAAGAGCTGTTGTAGGCATGTTGTCAGTATTGCTTCCGCCACCGAAAAGTGCCTTAGCTGCTTCGTCAGCCTTTTTAGCTTCATCCTCACCGTGTACAAGCTTAGTAAGCTCAAATGCAAGAATTTCCTTAGCTGTGTTAAGCTGAGCGCCTTCCCAGCTGTCCATCTTCTGAATTTCCTCGATAGGAAGGAATGTCAGCATTCTGATACATTTAAGAACATCAGCATCAGCCACATTTCTCCAGTACTGATAAAATTCGAAGGGAGAAGTCTTATTAGGATCGAGCCACACAGCGTTACCGGCTGTCTTGCCCATCTTTTTGCCCTGAGAGTCGGTGAGAAGAGTAATAGTCATAGCATTAGCATCCTTACCGAGCTTACGACGAATGAGCTCAGTACCGCCTAACATATTGCTCCACTGATCATCACCGCCGAACTGAAGATTACAGTCGTAATTTTTGAAAAGATAATAGAAGTCATAGGACTGCATTATCATATAGTTGAATTCAAGGAATGAAAGACCTTTTTCCATTCTTTGCTTATAGCATTCAGCACGAAGCATATTGTTTACAGAGAAACAGGAACCTACTTCACGGAGCATATCTACATAATTAAGCTTAAGAAGCCAATCAGCATTATTTATCATCATAGCTTTACCTTCGCCAAACTCGATGAATCTTTCCATCTGACGCTTAAAGCATTCAGCATTATGGTCGATATCTTCTTTAGTGAGCATCTTTCTCATATCTGTTCTGCCTGAAGGGTCACCGATCATAGTGGTACCGCCACCGATAAGAGCGATGGGAGTGTTGCCTGCCATCTGAAGGCGCTTCATAAGAGTAAGAGCCATAAAGTGACCTGCAGTGAGACTGTCAGCCGTGCAGTCAAATCCGATGTAAAACTTAGCCTTACCGTTATTTATAAGGTCGCGAATCTGCTCCTCGTCAGTAACCTGTGCGATCAGACCACGCGCAATAAGTTCTTCATAAATTTTCATTTTATATTCGTCCTTTCAGAATAATTTACATTTCTTAATATTTTAACACAGAAAACAATAAAGTCAAGAGTAAATAAGAATTAATTCTTATGTGCGTATTCTATCAGCTCTCTCGCCGAATCAAGAGTAGCTGAAGTGAGAACATCACCACCGATAATACGGGCTATTTCTCTCACCTTTTCTTCTTCACTCAGTGATCTCACATTTGTATATGTTCCTTCTTCGGAAGAATTTTTCTCTATATAAAGATGATTATCAGCATAAGCCGCTATCTGTGCAAGATGTGTGACACAAAGTACCTGCTTACTTGCTGAAAGCTCATGCATCTTATAAGCAATTTTATGTGCAGCCCTTCCGCTGACACCCGTATCGATTTCGTCGAAAATCATAGCACCTATCCTGTCACTGTCAGACAGAACACATCTTATAGCAAGCATAACACGGGAAAGCTCACCGCCGGAAGCTATTTTTATAAGAGGCTTCATATCCTGTCCGGCATTGGAAGAAAAGAGGAATTCCACTTCATCCATACCGTTTTCAGTAGCATTTGCTTCTCTGAAATCCACACAAAAGCGTGCATTAGGCATATCGAGAAAACGAAGTTCCGAGGTAACCATCTCTTCGAATCTTACGGCAGTCTGCTTTCTGCAATCCGAAAGGTAGCACCCTCTTCTGAAAAGCTCATCAGCGAGCTCATTATATCTGTCCTGAAGCTCTTCTATCGTTTCATCCTTTGATACCAGAGAATTATATTCTTCGACAGCCTCCGCAAGATAAGCAAGCATCTCCTCTTCGGTAGCTCCGTACTTTCTCGAAAGTCGGTAAATCTCATCGAGTCTTTCTTCGATGGAATCCACATCCCCGAAATCACCGCTGTAACTGTCAATAGATGAGCAAGCGAGTGATGAACATTCGGAAAGAGAATATCTTATCTCTCCGAAGCTTTCACCGAACACAGAAAACCTCTCGTCAAATTGCGAAAGCTTATTAAGATTTTCCACGAGAGCATATATATTTTCTGAAAGCCCTCTGCTATCATTATCACCGTTTATAAGATACGTAACAGCATCGAGACATCTCAAAGCTTCTTCTCGGTTAGAGAGAATATCTTTTTCTCTTAAAAGCCTGTCTTTCTCACCGACAGTAATTCCGGCAGCGGTAAGCTCATCAATCTGATACTTCAGAAAATCGATTCTCTTTTCTCTTTCATCCTCTGCAGACAGTAATTTTCTCAGCTGCTTTTTCACAGCCTTAATTTCACTGTATACTTCCCTATAAGAATCTATAAGCTCCTGAGAATCAGCAATATCATCGATAAAAGTGATGTGATGCTCTTTCTGCAAAAGGTACTGACTGTCATGCTGACCGCAGATGGTTATAAGATCTCTTCCTAATGCCTTAAGCATCGAAACAGTAACATTGTTACCGTTCACGCGGCAAACATTTCTTCCGTCTGAATTAATTACACGGGTTATCAGTAAGCTGTTATCTTCATCTCTGTCGATGCCGTAGTCGTCAGCTTTATCTGAAACTGACTCCGGTACATTTTCGAAAAAAGCCGTAACCTTAGCTTTATCGACACCGCTGCGGATTATATCCTTTGATGTTCTTTCACCTAAAACAGCATTAATTGCATCAATAACAATGGATTTACCCGCACCGGTTTCACCGGTAAGTATATTAAGTCCCGGTTCGAACATTATCTCTGAATGCTCGATTACCGCAACATTTTCAATTTTTAAGTTTGAAAGCATATACTTTAAAATTCCTTTCGGATAAATTACTGTGAATTACTGCTAAGAATATCTTCTATGCAGTCCTTAAATTCCTTGGCTGACTCTACATCCTTACACAGTACGAAAATAGTATCATCACCGGCAAGAGTTCCTACAATTTTATCAATAGAAAGATTGTCCATAGCTGCACATGCAGCCTGAGCCATACCTGAAAAGCATTTAACTACAGCCATATTACCTGCGTAATTTATACCTGTAACCGAATGAGCAAGAATAGAATAATATTTTCTCGAAAAATCCTCGAAGTCATTATTCACATAAGAATATTTATACTGTCCTGAGTTCACGGGAGTTTTAATCAGCTTAAGAAACTTGATATCTCTGGACACTGTAGCCTGTGTTACCTTGAAGCCAAGCTCCATCAGCTTCACCATAAGCTCTTCCTGAGTTCCTATGTCCTCCTTACTGATAAGATTAAGAATTGCTTCATGTCTGTTTTTTTTCATATTTTCACCTACAGTATAAATCTGAATACTGCTTTCCTTTCTGTTTTAATAATCATAACCCGTTTCTTTCGATAATTTTACGGGTAAGTATGTCTGAAAAGCTATCTGATTTTATTCTGATAATTTTTGTTACTTTGTCAGATTTAGTGACAATGAGCTTCGTTTTATCAGTTACTTCGATTCCGTCTTCACCGTCACAGCTGAAAAAAGCTTTGGAAACATCAGGGTTTCCGACGGTAATCTCTATTTCGGAGTCAGCCTTGAAAATCATTGATCTTGACAGAATAGTGTGCGGACAGATAGGAGTGATAATAAGCCCCTCTATCGCCGTGTCAACAACCGGTCCGCCGGCAGATAACGAATATGCAGTGGAGCCTGTAGGAGTAGCTACGATGAGTCCGTCACCGAGGTATTTACTGACTCTTCTGCCTTCACAGCGTGTTTCTATTTCACACATATGCATAGAAGCGCCGCCCGCAACCACTACATCATTCAGACAAAGGTACTCCTTAACAAATTCACCTTCTTCATATCTCTTTACAGACAGCATCATACGGTTGTCAATAAGATATTTACCATCTATGAGACATCCGAGTAAATCTAATTCTTCCTTTTCGAGACCAGCAAGAAAGCCGAGTCTTCCTGCATTGATACCGAGAATAGGCTTATTATAAACTGCGGCAATATGAGCAGAGTGAATTATGGTTCCGTCACCGCCTACTGCCAAGAGGACATCACAGGCAGACACAGCTTCATCAATAGGCATATAAATAACGTTTTTAAAGTCAAAAACATCCCTGACATTATCCGCTACTATAATGTCAATGCCCAGAGAAACGAGTTTATCATAAACCTTCAAGGCAACCTCATAAGCATTTTTACGTGTTATATTTATGTGGAAAGCGACAGTCATTCCTGTGCACCTCCGTCTAATCGTGCGTGAGATGAATCAACAATGTCCTTTACAGATTTTTCGATGTATGCTTCAGGCGCATCATTTTTTTCGATAAAAATCAGATATTCTATATTTCCCTGAGGACCTTTTATCGGCGAGAAATCAAGATTAAGGACCGAAAAACCGTTTTCGAGAACAAAATCATAAATCATCTGAACTACTTCATAATGAGTTTCGATATCTCTTACTACACCTTTTTTACCGATTTTCTCCTTGCCTGCCTCAAACTGTGGCTTGATAAGGCATACAGCTCTGCCTTTATCCCTGAGAAGATTTCTCATAACAGGAATTATCAGCTTAAGAGAAATAAAGGAAACATCGACACTGGCAAAATCAATTTCTTCAGATATTTCTTCATGTGTAACATATCTGAAATTCGTTCTTTCCATATTGACGACTCTGTCATCATTACGAAGCTTCCACGCAAGCTGACCGTATCCTACATCAATGGAATATACTTTAACGGCACCGTTCATCAGCATACAGTCTGTGAAACCGCCCGTAGATGCGCCGATATCCATACAGACACAGTTATCGAGCTTAAGATTAAACTCATCGATTGCTTTGGCGAGCTTATATCCGCCACGGCTTACATAAGGCATTTTTTCACCGCGAAGCTCGATACAGTCTTCACTTTTTACAGAAGCACCGGCCTTGGTTTCTTTCTGTCCGTTAACATAAACGAGACCAGCCATTATCAGAGCCTTCCCCTTTTCACGGCTGTCAACAAAGCCTCTTTCAAACAACGCCACATCAAGTCTGATTTTTTCTTTCACTTATAACTCACCACTTACAATTTTTATCATAGAGTCACAATCCAACGAGTACTCCTTAACTAAATCCGAAATGCTCGCCTGTCTTACAAACTCATCCTTTACAGCAGTAATTCTGTATTTACCACTGAATCCGTTTTCTAAAAGCATAGAACCTAATTTTTCACCGACGCCACCGCTTTTAAGTCCTTCCTCAAAGAAAAATACTTCCTTTTTACGAAGAATAATTTCAAAAGCCTTAAGAGGAACAGGCTTGATCTGATTAAGAACAATAAGTGCCGTGTTCTCAAGTGCATCCACAGCATCCACAGCTTCAGAAGATATTCTGCCGTAGGTGACTATTAATTTTTCGGCATCATCTTTTCCGTAATAAGAATAATCAATGCAGTCAAATTTGAGCTTATTGATATTTTCAGCCATAGCACCACGGGGATAACGGACTGCAACTGAGTACTCATCTGCATATAAAGCACTGCTCAAATCAGCGTAAAGAGACTTATAACAGCACGGAGAATAAATCTTGATATCGGGAACCGTATTAAGAAACGACACATCGAAAAGTCCGTGATGCGTTTCTCCATCCTCTCCCACGAAACCTGCTCTGTCTATAGCAAGAATAACCTTAAGCTTCTGCAGAGAAACATCGTGGATAATCTGGTCGTAGCATCTCTGTAAAAACGTGGAATAAACTGCATATACAGGCTTCATACCGTTTTTCGAAAGTCCCGAAGAAAAAGTAACTGCGTGTTCCTCAGCGATTCCCACATCGAAAAATCTTTCGGGATAAGCCTTACTGAAACTGTCAAGTCCGGTACCGATACCCATAGCAGCAGTAATGGCACAAATAGTATCATCATCCTTAGCGTGCTGACATAAATACTCACCGAACTTAGATGAAAAGCTTTCCGACGAGGAAATGGGTTCGCCTGTTTCGATGTCAAATTTTGAAATACCGTGAAACTGACTCGGAGCTTTTTCAGCGTGTCCGTATCCTTTACCCTTAACCGTAATTACGTGTAAAAGCACAGGTCCGTTAACGGTTTTCGCACTTTCTAGAGCGTCACAGAGATTTTCTATATTATGACCGTCGATAGGTCCCATATACCTGTACCCGAGATCTTCAAAAAATGTACTCTGCTTATATATTCTGTTTTTTACATCAGTTTTGATGTTGTAAATTTCTTTAGCTATTTTTTCACCGAAAGGAACTTTACTGAGAACCTTTTCAGTGTTTGCTTTAAAGGAGTAATATCCCGGTCTCGAGCGTATTACTGCGAGATATTTAGCGAAGGCACCGACATTCTCGGAAATCGACATCTTATTATCATTCAGAATGATAATCTGCTTTGCATCGCTTCTTCCTCCGTTATTAAGAGCCTCATATACCATGCCACCCGTAAAAGAACCGTCACCGATAACAGTGACAACGGTGTGATTATCCTTAAGAAGCTTCTTTCCCTCAGCCAGACCGAGTCCCGCTGAAACAGATGTTCCGCTGTGTCCGCTGTAAAAAATATCGTGATCACTTTCACCGGGTCTACAGAAGCCCGAAATACCGTCTTTAGTGCGGAGTGTGCCGAAATCTTCGTATCTGCCCGTGAGAAGCTTATGGGTATAGCACTGATGCCCCACATCAAATACGAACTGATCGCGAGGAGAATCGAAAACACGGTGCATAGCTATCGTAAGCTCTACCACACCAAGATTAGGTGCAAGATGACCTCCGTTGGATGATACAGTCTCTATAAGCTTATATCTGATTTCATCAGCTAATTTCTCGAGATTATTAATATTCAGTTTCTTAATGTCATCGGGACAGTTAATCTTAGAAAGAATATCATACTTCATTTTAATCTTCTCTTTCAGTTTGTACGTTTGGTGAGCTTAATCGCCAGATCCTTAAGGAAATCTCCTTCACTTCCGAAATAATCTATAAGAGAAAGAGCTTCATTTGTCAGCGAATCAGCAAGCTCCTTTGATTTTTCAAGACCGAGTAATGTAACATAGGTGCTTTTTTTATTTTCGGCATCACTTCCGATGGGCTTTCCGAGTTCTTTCTCGTCGCCTATTACGTCGAGAATATCGTCAACAACCTGGAAGGCATGTCCTATCTTTTCAGCATAGCCCGTACAGACAGCAGTTTTCTCTTCATCAGCTCCTGCACAAAGACAGCCTAAAAGTGCCGCACATTTGATAAGTGCACCTGTTTTAAGTCTGTCGAGAACCTCGAGAGTTTCTATGGTCACTTCCTTATCCTCATTAATAAGATCAACAACCTGACCGCCTATCATTCCGTTACATCCGGCAAGATAAGAAAGAGCAGAAACGGCATTCAGAGCAGCCAGAGGATTTCTACGGGATAAAGCACTGTTAGCTATAACACCAAAGGCTCTTGTAAGAAGTCCGTCACCTGCCAAAAGAGCATATTCTTCACCGAATTTTACATGACAGGAAGGCATTCCGCGACGAAGGTCATCGTCATCCATACAGGGTAAATCATCATGAATCAGAGAATAGGTGTGCACCATTTCGAGAGCACAGGCGAGATCGAGTGCTTCTTCAACCGAACCGCCGCAGATACGGCAGAATTCGAGAACGAGAACGGGTCTTATTCTTTTTCCACCGATGGACAGACTGTATTTCATAGCACGGTGAACGATATCTTCACCGAAATCACAACCTGGAATCAAAGAATCAAGTCTGCCGTTTATAAGTGATACATACTCATTTAATCTTTTGTTATTCATCATCGTTTTCTCCGAGAATATCATCTGTAAGTTCGCTTATTTTCTGCTTAGCAGAAGTTAAGGTTTTATTACAGAAGGAAATTATCTTTACTCCTTCTTCATAAAGCTTTATCGACATTTCAAGGTCATATTCACCGCTTTCGAGACTTTCAGCTATTTCCTTAAGTCTTATCATAGCAGTATCGAGTGTATACATTTCCATTTCGTATTCCTTTCAGAAATTTTACATATTCATATTAAAAATCAGTTTAAGCTGACACGTTCCACACGGCATTCCAGTTCACCGTCAGAAAGAACCACAGCTATACTGTCATCTGTTTTTACATTTGAAGCACTTTTAACCGTAAATCCGTTTTCATCCTTAACATAGGAATATCCTCTTGCGAGTACCTTAAGCGGACTCGTTCCCTCGAGTCTTGCCGAATAATGCGACAGGGCCATACAGTAATTTTCGAGTTTAGAATCAACGGCACTTCTGATTTTGTTTTCACAGGCAGAAAGGCACTGTGAGTAAAGCTCTATAGTTTTACGGGGATTATGCTCAGAAAGAACCTTATCACAAGCCATTATAGTCATAGAATAACCTGCAATAATTCTGTAAAGAGACTCGGTCATAAGGTCGAGGGTTTTATCGTTGGCATAAAGGATTTCCCTGTAGTCAGGTGCGACCATTTCAGCAGCAGCCGACGGTGTCGGTGCACGCATATCACTTACAAAATCCGCAATAGTAAAATCAGTTTCGTGACCTACTGCAGAAATGACAGGGATTTCAGATTCGAAAATCGCCTCTGCTACCTCTTCTTCATTAAAAGCCCATAAATCCTCGATGGAGCCTCCGCCTCTTCCGACGATAAGTACATCAGCACCTTTGAGACGATTGAATTTTCTGATGGCGGCCGAAATCTGAGAAGCTGCATTTTCACCCTGCACCTGCACACCTTCGAGAATTATTTCACCCGAAGGATATCTTCGTGAAAGAACAGAAAGTATATCCTGAAGAGCTGCTCCCGTAGGCGATGTAACTACACCTATCTTTTTCGGATAAGAGGGTAAAGCTTTTTTAAACTCATCGCTGAACATCCCCTTTTTTTCGAGTCTCTGTTTCAACTGCTCAAAAGCAAGAGTCAACTCACCCACACCCTCAGGAATTATATCCTCGCAGTAAAGCTGATAAATTCCGTCACGCTCATAAAGAGACAGGTTCGCTCTGACGAGAACCTTCATTCCGTTTTCGGGTTCAAAAGAAACTCTCTGTGCCGCACTTCGGAACATAACTGCCTTAATCGCAGAGTTTTCATCTTTTAATGTAAAGTAGAAATGTCCCGTACGGTAATGGTTGGTAAAATTAGAAATTTCACCGCTTACATATATATTTTTTAAATTATAATCAGAATCAATGATTGATTTCAGATATGTATTTATCTGACTGACTGTTAAAACGCCTGACATTTTATTATCCGTTCTCCTTAAGATATGCCATAATTGCGATACCTGCTGCATTATCGCTCGAAAATTCCGGTGAAGCGAAAATTCCGTTAAATTTTTCCGTAAAGCGTGACTTCATATAGCTGTTAGACATTACGCCACCCGAATAAACTAAAGGAAGGTCACCGTAAATCTCTTTTATGCTTTCTGTCATTTTTTCTACAGAAGCAGAAATGTACTGTATGCAGAATTTAGCTATATCGCAGGGCTTCTCATTTTTTTCGATCATAGCCTTACACTTATTTTCCACACCTGAAAGACTGATATCCGTTCCGCTGACACTGGGTCTTACCTTGTAATCTGCTGTACTTTCCTGAGAAAGGAGATCGAGCTCAGCACCGCAGGGAAATCTCATTCCGAGCATTACACCCACCCTGTCTATAGCCTGTCCTGCTTTAAGATCAGTGCTTTTTCCTATTAAGGTGCATCTGATGATTTCATCCTCATCAGGCTCAACAAATAAGGCCTCGGTAGTTCCTCCCGAAAGATGAAAAGCAATAAACTTCTCCTTTATAAGCTCGAGCCTGTCCGCACTGTAAAGAGCGGCAAGTATATGACCTACCTGGTGAGAGCTGATGTGAAGATTTACGCCGGTTATATCACTGATTATCTTCCCGGTATTAAGACCCACCAGAAAACAGGGCATATAGGAGCCTTCTGCCATTCTCGGAAAAGCAGACGCCCCTATTGAATCAAGATTATATTTAGATCTGTGGAACAGCTCACCGCAGACAGAATGCAGCTGACGGGTATGGTAAAAAACAGCATCACTCTGTCTGAGACCCTTCTCACCTTCACGGACAGGGAGAAGCTTTTTACTGTGAAGGATTTTATTTTCCTCGGGAAAATAAAGTGCTGCAGAGGTCGTATAATTACTGGTATCAAAACCTAAATAAGCCATATTATTTTTTTATTTTCTTAGCAATAGTACCGAGCACACCGTTTACATATGATGCATCGTCTGTAGTAGCATATTTTTTTGCTATTTCGACAGCCTCGTTAATAGCTACACCTACAGGCATATTTTCACTGTATAAAAGCTCACAGACTGCGAGTCTGAGAATAGCACGTGAAACTCTTGAAATTCTCTTTGCAGACCAGCCTACGAGATTTTCATTGATAAGAGCGTCGATTTCATCGAGATTGGCATACACTTTTTTTGCCAGATTTTCAGCGAAAGCATTAGTAGGGAAAATTTCAAGCTCGAGAGCGTTTTCTATTAACTCAATAATAGAAACCTCCTCCTGAAAGCTTTTTTCGAAAATAAGTACGAATGCCAGTTCTCTCGCTTCGTGTCTTGTCATATTAACATTCCTCCCCCAACACAAATTGTGTTGGTTTCATATTTATATAGTTACTGACATTATACCACAAATTTTAAATCCTACAACTATTTTAGCTCAATTATTGTTAAATTTTCTGAAAAAATATCCGTATTTTTTTCAATAATTTCGCTGATTTGCAGAATAAGTGTGTCATTCAGTGTATTTTTTTCCAAAATAACCTGACAGGCATCTTCATTAATTATAACGAGACATTCCTTCCCTGTTTTTGCAGTTATAAGATTTTCAGTATCTGTCTGGGTCTTCATATCCTGCTGATAGTCGGAAAGCATAGAGGTAATACTGTTTTTTTCAGCGGTTCCGAGACTGTCTTTTTCTAATATTTTTTCTATTTTGCTGATAACCTCATCATATGACTGAGTACGCTTTAATTTCGCTGAGGAAAAATATTCCGTAGCTTCTGCCGTATGTTCTGATGTTTTAACCTCATTATTAACTAATTCCGATTCAAAACCTTCATCGGCAGCAAGCTCTTCATCTGTATCAGCCGCAGTCGTACCTGCCACAAAAAGTGTGTCACCGAGATTACCCGTAACAGCCTCTTCAGGACCTGTAGTTCCGACATAACCGCTCTGAGGCTTGGTAAAATACCAGTTCACACCGATAGCCGCAAACAAAGCTATTATAAGTGTAGCTGTGAGCACCTGTCTTTTTTTGATAAGCATAAAAATTCCTCCTAATCTTCCATTTCTGAAATGCTTATATTATTACTGCTTATGTTATATAATGCCTTAAGCATATTTGTTATCTCGTTTTTGACCGAAGCACTTTCACCGCCCTCACAGACCACTGCGACACCGGTAACACGGGGATATACAGATTTAATCAGCAGACCGTCTTCTGTGTTGCCTTTATCAAGTATTATATGCTCCTCTTCCGTTCTGTTTTCCTTGTCGTTTTTTTGCTCTGATACATTGTTGGCATAGACATTTTCTGCCGTACCCTCATACATCAGCATTACCTTTACCTTGCCCACACCTTTGATTTTACCGATTATTTCTTCAAGCTGAGCTGTATTTTCACTGCTTTCACTGTAGTAAGCAGCAGATATTTCCTCTTTCTCATTTTCCTTCTGCGGAACAAGCTCAGACGCTGATATCAGAAGCATACCTATTAAGCCTAAGGAAACTATCATCAAGGATTTCTTATCCTTTCTGATTTTTTCGAAAAGCAGAAATATTTTTTCTTTACTCTTTTCGCCCATACCGTTCTCCGTTAATTTCTATTATTGTACCGTCAGTGCATATTTTCTTTATTTCACTATAATATTTATCACATTCACCGTCATCATACTCCCCTTCTATGCTTATGCTGTCGATATGTACCTTATCACCGACACAGGTGCACACAACCTCACATATACACTCACCGACAAGATCTTTTATATAAGCAGTGACTTCACTTTTTACAGCGTAAATCATTACCTCCTTTGAGTAGTCACTGATTTCTGATTCTGCTTCTGTATTATCTGAGCTTCCCACACTGTCAGCGAGAGATAAAAATACAGTCTTGCTTCCGCTCAGAGGATAAATCAGAGAAAACACCATAATGATACTCATCAGCGTGCAGAAGGCTTTCTTCATAGAGCCGTCATGAATAATAAGAGTCGTCACTGAAGAAATCACAGATACTGTCACAGCAAGTTTACACCAAAGGTTAATCTTATCCATATTATCCTCCTCTTACAGTTAGCATTACTGCAGTGCTGATTATAAGTATGAAAGCTTCGAATATCACGAGCAGGCCTATAATTTTAATTCCGCAGGCGAATGCTTTCATAGTATCCGACAGCTGTGAGCAGTCATAAAGTTCAGAGATAAAGCTTAATATATTCAGTGATATATTAAGCATCAGCAGCTCTGCCACCACAGGTGTATTAATAATGACCACAGCAAATATGCCTATAACCGCTACTGAATTTTTCAATATTCCGATGCTACCGAGCAAAGTTGAATAAGCATCACTTATTGCTGATCCGATTACCGGAATAAGACTTCCTATAGTGAATCTTATACCCTTGGCTGTCACAGAATCCGCTGCAACAGAAAATATCCCCTTTACCGAAAGCAGAGATGCAAACACTGAAGAAATAAATCCGAGAAAAAAAGACACAAACCTGTTAACCGCACTGATGAAACGAGGAAAATTCACCCCGCAATTCAAAGAAAAGCCTATACTTATACAAAAAAAGCAACCTATAAGATCCACAAACCCGTAATTAATCAGTGCAGATGTAAATTCAGCATAACCGAGAACAAAAGTATTATATGTAAGCGCTGTGGCAGGATTACCTGCTGCTGCTATTGCTATAGCATAGACAGGAACAAAAGAAAGCATAAAATTACTGTTAAGCTTTAACAGAGAAAGAGCCGAGCTTAAACAGAGATTAATTTCATCTACAAGTATGAGCGTAACTATCGGAATGACTATAATATTCAGAATATCTTTGTATTTTCTTTCATCAGTAATAAGTGAAACAGTTCCGCTGAGAATAATAACACCAAAAATATGCGTAAAAACCGTAAGAATATTTCTGAAATAATGTTTAAGGTTATCTTTAAAATACAGGTATACACTTTCAAATGATATACTGTATATATCTTCATAATCGAGAGAATCAATCCCGAATTCATCAAGAATACCTTTAATTTCACCGTCCATATCAGAAAACAGTCTGTCAGATATATCATCAGTTATCACGTCTACAGCCGAGACTGAAAAAACCGACATTGATAAATACAGCGCAATAATCAACGGTATTAATATCTTTTTCATTCAACAAAAGCAAATGCGGTCTTTACTATCGCTTCTATATACGGCATAGCGATAACCAGAAGCATTATCCTTCCTGTAAATTCGATAACGTCAGAAATAAGCCTGTTCCCGTTTTCATTACATACATCTGAAGAAAATTTCGTAATAAGACAGATACCTGCTCCTTTGACTGCGGAAGAAAGCACCTCTTCACCGTAGTCCGTCTGACTTACTATTTCAGTCAGAAACGTAAAGTTTTCCCTGAGAGCATCTGAAACCAGAGCTGTTGCCAGGGCAAGAAAGACTATTTCTATTGGCAAAATAAATTCACTAAGCTGCTTTTTCAGAAAAATGTTCAGTATGCATAACGATAAACCCGTAAAAACAATTTTAATAAACATCAGAAATCTATGATCCTTCTTATGCTGTCGAACAGATCCTCTATCTGCGGTATTATCATAAGTAAAACAATTATAATCCCCGCAAGTGTCGTCAGAGTAGCATATTCACCTTTATCACTCCTGGTGAGCAGTTGATTAAGTATAGCCACAATTACACCGATAGCGGCAATTTTAAAAATCAAATCCAGTTCCATATCCGTTTCAGTAAATCCCCATCAAAGAAATAGCCTTTTATTTTTTAAAGAAGTAAAACAAACACTGATGCGCCTAAAAACATACCGAAAAGAGATGAAACCTTTCCGTATTTATTAAATTCACTTACAGCATTTTCACGATAATTCTCGAAATAATTAAAATATAATTTTAACGTTTTAATCTGACTTTCCGTATCCGTAGTGCCTAAAAATGCACCAAGCTGCAACATTTTCTCTTTTTCCTCACTCTTATAACAAGAAAAGGAACTTATACCTTCGCACCACTCTTTACGAAAATCTCCGTAAAGTCCGAAATCCGAAAACCGTCCAAGAAAAGTGAGATTTCTCACAGCTTCCCTCTCTGACAGAGATGAAAGTATTTCCGGAATATTCATTTTAGAAAACTCAATTTCAGACATAAGAGAATTAAGAAAAAATAACGTTTCTTCCATAACTGTTATTCTGTTTTTAAGCAATAATGAAATTTTCATTCCTATCAGCGTAAATGCTGTCCATAATAAAACTGCTCCTGTAAATTTCATCCCTCACCTCAGAAACATCGTAAACACCTTCTATTTCACCGGGAGTAAGTGAATTTTTTAAAAGCACTATCTTACTGAACGCTCCCGTGTCAAGAATATCTTTAACCTGTATTCTTCTGAGTAAATCATTATAATCCGAAGCGTGTACCGTAGCGATAAAGCGTACTCCGCTGTTGACGCCTTTAACTATACCGTTTATTTCTTCCTTGTCTCCTATTTCATCCAGGGCGATAATATCAGGAGACATAGTTTTCAAGGCTATCATAATTCCTTTGTCCTTAGGATAGTTGTTAAGTACATCTGTATTAATGCCAACATCATGCTGACAGATTATTCCACTCATACAGGCTATTTCCTGCCTTTCATCGATGAGACAGATTTTATTCATCTGCTGTGAAAGCTGTCTGACATAATCTCTTAAAACAGTAGTTTTACCTGATGAGGGCGGACCCGCAATAATAACAGAACCTCTTTCGTTTCCGATAAGCTCAGTTATTCTGTCAGCGGCACCTTTTATCTGTCTTGCTATTCTGATATTCAAGGATGAAATATCTCTTACAGATGTAATATCACCCTTCTGATTTACCACGGCAGTACCTGTTATTCCTGCCCTGTGTCCGCCCTGAAATGTTATGTATCCGTTTACTATACTTTCTATGTGACTGTAAACGGAATAACAGCACAGTCTGTTAAATGCTTCGCTTATTATCTCCGGATTCCCCACATAACAGCTTTCATCATAAGAGGATGTTGTTTCACCGTTTTTCTTCAGAAAAAGATAACCGTATTTACCGAAAAGAAGTATCGGTTTTCCTGCTCGCAGTCTTATTTCATAGGTATCACTTTTAATCACACAGTTAAGATTCATCATCTTACTTTTAAGAAGTGGAGAAAGAATATTTACCGCACTGTCGAAATTTTCTTCTTTAAAATTCATATGATATACCGCCTTATTTTTTTCTACATTCAAAACTATGAAAGCGTGTCCGATTTTATTACAAATTTGAGAAAACATCTTGAAGATTGACCGTTTTTAATGTATTATATATCTATTAATCCTTTAAAGAGAGGTTCATTATGATTAAAAATAAGAAGTCCTTTTTAGCCGATAATCAGTATATTATCATCGCTTTTCTCGCCACAAGTGTTACCATGCTTGCGGTATATCTCTGTAACGCGATGATACCATTCGGTGATAAAACTATACTCAGAATGGATCTGTACCATCAGTACGGACCTCTTTTTGCTGAGCTTTATGACATAGTAAAGGAAGGAGGAAGCTTCTTCTATTCGTGGAAATCCGGTCTCGGAAGCTGTTTCCTCGGAAATTATTTCAACTATCTGTCAAGTCCTGTCGGTGCGATAATTATGTTCTTCGGCCATGAAAATATTCCCGAAGCTATCGGTGCTATGGTGCTTATCAAGGCTGCACTTTCCGCCTCAGCATTTACTTATTACATTAAAAATTCACTTAAAAGCCAGAATTTCGCCACCGTTTCCTTTGGTATACTTTATGCATTCTGCGGATATATGCTCGCATACTACTGGAATGTAATGTGGCTGGATGCTATGATTCTTCTTCCGATAATTCTTCTCGGTATAGAGAGAATTATTAACCACGGAAAGCCTGCAACCTATATCTGCGGACTCGCTCTTTCTATGTTCTCTAACTACTATATGTCATATATGCTCTGTATTTTTGCAGTAATTTATTTCTGCTATTATTACATCATCTCCTATGAAAGCGGAGCTCTTATCAGTAAGGTTTACGCACGTAAAAAACGAGGCTTGATTCAGACATTATCAAACAGACGCTTTTTCAGAACAGGCTTTATTTTTGCTTTCTCTTCTCTCGCAGCTGCAGGCCTTATGGCAGCGGTTCTGCTTCCCGTTTATAACATTCTCAGATCAAGTTCAGCCACATCAGGCACCTTTCCCGATGAGTTAAGTAGTTATTTTACATTCTTTGATTTCTTCGCAAATCACCTTTCAAGTCTCGAAACCACAATCCGAAGCAGCGGTGACGATGTTCTTCCGAATGTATACTGCGGTGCAGCGACTCTGATTCTCGCACCTTTGTATTTCTTCACAAAATCCATTTCCAAGAAAGAAAAAATGGCGACTCTTGTGCTTCTCACCGTGCTTTTCTTTTCATTCAATGTAAACTATCTTAACTATATCTGGCACGGCTTCCATTTCCCGAATGACCTCCCCTACAGACAGTCTTTTATTTATTCATTTATACTGCTCGTGATGTCATACAAGGTATTCATGCGACTTAATGAATTCACCTCCCGACAGATAGGTGCTGTGGGCGTAGCTATCATCGCATTCATATTTATCGTAGAGGACATTACTTCAAAAAATGTAAACTCAGTTACAGTTATACTTTCTCTTTCTCTGACTGTGCTTTATGTAATTCTCCTCACTCTTTTCAAGGATAAACGATACCACACTGCTTCACTTGCCCTTTTACTGCTTGTATGTATCTGCAGTGAGGTAGTAATGTGCGATTCGAGCAGAATAAGCATCACCATTACCAAGGATTCATATTCTTCAGATTATGACGAATTCAGAACCCTTAAAGATGCTCTTGACACCGCTGAAGACGGTGAGTTTTACAGAATGGAGCTTACAAATTTAAGAACAAGAATGGATCCGAGCTGGTACGGTTATAACGGTGCTTCGGTGTTCTCATCTATGGCTTTCGAGTCATTATCGAATCTCCAGGATGATCTCGGTATGATGAGTAACCGGATAAACAGTTACACCTATAATCCACAGTCTCCCGTCTATAATATGATGTTTTCATTGAAATACATTGTAAACAATGAAACTCCCAATACACTTGAATCACCATTCTATTCAGCATCGCTGAGAAACGATAAATATTCGGCATATAAGAATAACTACTGTCTTCCTATAGCCTACTGCATTGACAGCAGAGCAGAAAACTGGGCAGATGAAGACTACATGAATGTATGGAAATTAGAAACAGGCTCAGATCCCTTTATGCTCCAGGGCGATTATTTCGACCTTGCTACAGGAGTTGGTAATCCCTTCGAAAAGATGGATATATCCTACGCTACCTATTCTAATATTTCACCGTTTACTGAGAGTCTCTCAGCCACAAATTTCAGTTACTCGAAAACTACTCCCGATGCAGACGGCTCTGCAGTTCTCTATCTCACTACAGAGAAAAAAGGTAATGTTTACATCTACTTCGATGTCACCGGAGCATCAGACAAAAGTGTAACCGTCACTTCCTCACTCGGTACGATTACACAGTATGCACATCAGAACTGCATATTAGATCTCGGATATTTCGATGTAAATGAAACCATAACCGTAACCATTCCCTTCGAAAATAATAACGGTACGCTTAAATTCAATGCTTACACAATCAATGAAGAGATGTTCCGTGAAGGATACGAAATTCTCGCCGACACACAGATGCTCGTAGAATCCTTTGAGGATACACATATCACGGGTCGTGTTACCGCAAAAAAAGACTGTATACTTTACACATCAATTCCTTATGATAAGGGCTGGAGCATCGTAGTTGACGGTGAAAAAATCGACAAGGATCAAATAATAAAATACGGAGGATGTCTTGTTGCTGCAAAGCTTGAAAAAGGCAACCACGATATTGAATTTGTTTATGAGGCTCCCGGATTCAAATTCGGTGTCATCGTTTCACTTGCCACTGCATTCATAATTCTCGCCTTAGTCCTGACAATCAACAAACGCAACAAGCAGAACAGAAAGAAATATTTCCCCATTTTTGCACCTTTAAGCACCGATTACTCCGAAGAGTTGTTTTTACCTGTAGTTAAAGAAAACGACTCAAAGTCTCAATGCAAAACAAAAGAAATCACAAATGACAAATCACCTGAAAAGGAAGTTTTCTATCCCGAAAACACCTATGTAAAAAAAGAAGTATTTCTTCCTTCCGTAGAAATAGAACAGATTGATATTTAAAAGGTTCAGCCCTTCGTTCAGAAACGAAGGGCTGTTTTCATAAAGATTTATTTCATATTTCTTTCGTATGACTCGATCATCTTTTTAACCATCTGACCGCCTACGCTGCCGGCTTCACGTGATGTGAGGTGACCGTTGTAACCCTGCTTAAGGTCAACACCTACTTCAGCTGCTGCTTCCATCTTAAATCTGTCAAGAGCATCTCTTGCTTCGGGTACCATACCCTTTGATGAACCGCTTCTGGACATATATTTCACTCTCCTTCTGAATACTTTTTGCGTTTGCAAATATATTTTGTGCTTATCGGTCAATTATATTAATGTAACAATTTGGAAAAGTAATTATACAATTCCGGCAAAAAAATATGTATATTTTTTCAAAAAACTTGCACATTTTTTCTTTTTGCTGTATAATACTAAAAATTAACTTAGGAGAGGTTAAGATGAGCGGTCAAAGATTAATTGATATGCATGTTCATTCTGATAATTCACCTGACGGCATCCATTCCCCCATGTATATATGTGAATGCGCAGTAAAGAACAAGCTCGGTGCAATCGCTATTACTGATCATTGTGAAGTTGATACTTTTTTCGATGAAAAATACAACAATATGATTTTTCATTCATTTTTTGAAACAAGCAAAGCAAGATCAGCTTTTGAAGGTGAGCTATTGGTGCTGATAGGTCTCGAAATCGGCCAGCCCCTGTCAGACAAAGAGCTCGCAGACAAAATAGTAAACCATCATAAATATGATTTCATTTTAGGGAGCATTCATACTCCCGACGGTTTTACAGAGGACATAAAGAATATCGAATATGACAAACTCGATGTTTACAAATTTATGGAGAATTATTTTCTTCAGCTCAGTGAAATAGCTAAATGGGACGGCTGTGATGCTCTTGCACACATTACATGCCCTATGAGAAGAATCCAGGGAAAATATAAAATTGACTTCGATTATTCTAAAATCAGCTCCGTAACCGATGAACTACTGAAAACGATAATAAGCTACGGAAAAGCACTGGAAATCAACACCTCCGGACTAAGACAAAAAATCGGTCTTACCATGCCGGATGTAAACATCATAAAAAGATACCGTGAGCTCGGAGGTAAGCTGCTTACCATCGGTTCGGATGCCCATGATGCGAACGACTGCGGTAAAGGAATAAATGAAGGTGTTCAGATCGCTAAGGAATGCGGTTTCGAGAATATTACTTTCTATGTAAACAGAGAAATTTTGGAATTAAAAATATAAAGAAGGTAAAAAAATGGACAAAAAAGAAAATGTAACATCAGGTATTAAAATCGAGAAAAAAACCATAATCGGAATTACCGTGTTGCTCTTGGCAATTATGATTTTTGCAGGTGTTCTTACACAGGTAGTTCCTACAGGTGTTTATCACACCGACTCAAACGGCATGATTATTAACGGCACCTACCACGAAATTGACCGTGAAGAGGTCGGCTACAGCTTCTGGCGAGTATTTCTGTCACCGATTGAAACATTTATATATTCCACCGGTGATGCACTGACAGGTATATCTATTATCCTCGTCATAGTTCTCATCGGAGGAACCTTCCTGATACTCGATAAAAGCGGCGTTCTGAAATATATGATGAACGTGGTCGTGAATAAGTTTTCCGACAAAAAATACATTCTTCTGTCAGTGATGATTTTCTTCTGTATGCTTTTAAGCTCTTTTGCAGGAATTCTGGAAGAATCAATCACGTTAGTTCCTCTCGCAGTAGCAATATCTCTTTCTCTGGGTTGGGACTCATTTGTAGGACTCGGCTTCAGCCTTATTTCCGTTGCTTTCGGTTATTCGGCTGCTACGTTTAATCCGTTCAATGTCGGTATTGTTCAGTCTATGGCTAATCTGCCTATGTTCTCAGGTGTTCTTTTCAGATGCTTCGTATTCGTAATAATCTACTCTATACTTACCGCCTTCCTGGTACGGTATGCTAAAAAAGTGGAAAAAGATCCCACCCGTTCACTATGCTACGAAAGCGACAAGGAATTACGCGAACGTTTTCTCAATAAAACTGAAACTGAAAAGGCTCTGAGTAATCCGATGATGAAAAAAGCTTCCGCTGCCTTTATCAAGGCTTTGCTTACAGTGCTTATCATCACAGTTGTATGTCTTGTCACTAATACATTTATTGAAAACAGAACTATATCGGATATTATCGGATACGCCCCGCTCGTTTCAATGGCTATCTTCTTTACTATAGGCGGTATGAGAGCAGGTTATATTTCAGGCTTTAAAAGAAAGGAGCTCGTCTCCAACTTCATCGCTGGTGCGAAAACCATTTTACCTGTAGCCCCGGTTATAATACTTATCATCTGTGTAACCTATATTCTCAAACAAGGAATGATTATTGATACTCTTCTTTATTGGGTTTATAATCTTATAAAAGGTATCAACCCATATATTTCAATAGTGATCATCTTCCTTGTAATATGTGTCTTTGAATTCTTTATAGGAAGCGGTTCAGCCAAAGCCTTCCTTCTTATGCCGATTCTTATACCTCTCGTAGATATGCTTTCAATAGGCAGACAGAATCTTATTGTTGCATTCTGCCTGAGCGACGGACTCTGTAATGTCCTCTTTCCCACAAATGGGCTTCTGATTATCGCTCTCGGTATTATAAATATTTCCTATTTCAAATACATAAAAATCTCCTGGAAGCTGTTTCTTATGGAATTTATAGCAAGTGTGGGTCTTATGACTCTCGGAACAGCT
Organism: Acutalibacteraceae bacterium; assembly: GCA_045637365.1. Taxonomy (GTDB): domain Bacteria; phylum Bacillota; class Clostridia; order Oscillospirales; family Acutalibacteraceae; genus UBA6857. Next base: position 38,591 of record JAZTZH010000067.1, on the reverse strand, counting down.
ATCGGATATTAATACTATAAGGCATCTTTAATAAGGTGCCTTATATTTTTTTCGAATATCACTCTGAAACACTCTTCAAAAGCATAAGTGACATTGGGATACTCCGAAACATAATAAAGCTCCGGAATCCACCAAAACGGAAGAATAAAGAAAGAGCTGCCCGTCACCGAGCAGCTCATATTTTTCTGTTGTAAGATTATTTAGCTTTTGAAGCTCTTCTTGCTTCGATGTCAGCAACGATTTCTCTCTGTCTCTTTTCAGTAAGAGTGTAGAAGAACATAGGAACAGCACAAGCAAACATACTGATAACACCGGAAAGAATAAGAACATTCCAGAGCTTGTCAGGACTTGCAACATGACCTGTAGCTGCGTCGATACCGGCAATGCTCATAGACATAACACCGATGAATGCACCGACAGCCATACCGATTTTATTGATAAGAGTCTGCATAGCGAAGCAGATACCTTCGCCTCTTTCACCTGTTTTCCACTCAAGATAGTCAACGGTGTCACCGATCATAGCATAACTCATAATGTTGTTAACACCCTGAGGAATACCGAGAAGTACGAGACCGATAGCAGAAACTACAAGCTTCCAGGGAGCGTCATATCCTACAAAGTACATAACAGCCATTACAACGCCGCCGAATAAGTGAACAAGGATATAGGTGTATTTCTTTGTAAATTTCTTTGTGAGCCAGGGAACGAGAATGGAAGCAACGAGACCGCCGGGAATAACGAGAAGTGTTATGATTCCGTATAATCCTTCGTTTTTGAGAACATACTTTGCGAAGTAAAGACCGCCTGTGTATGAGTAAACCATTCTTGCACCGCCGAGAACACCGGAAAGAACGATAAGCAGAAGCTCTTTGTTCTTAAAGAGGAGCTTAAGGTTGTGAACAAAAGAAGGAACTTTATCATAATCAGCAGTGATGTGTTCTGTCGTGTTTTTGAAGCCGTAGAAGAACATAGGTACAGCAGCTACTACAAATACAACTGCACAGATAAAATATGTCCATTTAAGGGTATTAGCGTTTGCATCAATACTGCTGTTCATAACAGTGCCGATAAAGGAGTTTGCAGCTTCTTCTGCAGTTATTCCCTGATTGGTTACCATTGCGGCAATCTGTTCTGCTTTATCAGACATAATTAAAGCGAGATCTGATGCAGTATATTTGAATTTAGAAGTAACAGCGTCTGTAATAATGGGAACACCAACAGTAACGATACCTGCACCTACAGTACATACGAGACGTACAACAGTAAGAATGTTACCTCTGACTGTTGTGTCGTTGGTAAGACAGGTAGCGAGACCCCAATAAGGAACATCGGCTACAGTGTAAACCACAGACCAAATAATATAAAGAACAGAAATTGTTACAAATGTCCACATTGCCTTCGGCTGATAAACAGGAAGGAAGCAAAGGATAGTGCAGATAGCGATGGGAATAGCCATCCACTTAAGGTAAGGTCTGCATTTACCCCACTTAGTTCTTGTTTTGTCAACTATTGAACCCATAATAGGGTCATTGAATGCGTCAAATACTCTAGTTCCAAGCATAAGGAATGCAACAGCAATCGCACCTTCCATAGCACCGACTTTAACGCCTTCAGCACCGAAAAGAAGAGCGTCAGTCATAAACACTGTGATGTAAGAACCGATAATGGTACATATAAAGTTCTGACCGAAACCTGCAACACCGTAAGCTACTGCTTCCCTCGGCTGAACACCTTTGCCCGGAGTAGTACCGAACAGTTTGTGTAAAAGTTCATTTACTTTCATGTTTTCTTTTTTCCTTTCAATATGTAATTTTCACTAAAACACACGATATATGTGCTTTTAACCTAGCAATTATAACACAATAAAAAAGTAAAGGCAAGTTAAAAACACTTGCCTTTTCGCATATTAACAGTTTATTTAAATTTAAAATGTTTTTTAAGATATTGTCCTGTATACGATTTATCATTTAAAGCAATATCTTCAGGAGTTCCCGTAGCTATAACAGTTCCTCCCCCATCACCGCCCTCGGGACCGAGATCTATAACATAATCAGCTGATTTGATAACATCGAGATTATGTTCTATAACTATAACACTGTTACCTTTATCCACAAGAGTCTGAAGAACATTGATAAGTCTGTGCACATCAGCTGTGTGAAGACCTGTGGTTGGCTCGTCAAGAATATACACTGTCTTACCCGTAGACGGTCTGGCAAGCTCCGTAGAAAGCTTCACTCTCTGTGCTTCACCGCCCGAAAGAGTAGTAGCAGGCTGACCGATTTTAACATAACCGAGCCCCACATCGTAAAGAGTTTTCAGCTTTTTATATATCTTAGGAATATTCTGGAAGAAAATCATACCCTCTTCGATGGTCATCTCCAGCACATCGTAGATAGTTTTACCCTTATATCTTACATTAAGAGTTTCACTATTATATCTTTTACCCTTACACACCTCGCACGGTACATATACATCAGCGAGAAAATGCATTTCTATCTTTACTATACCGTCACCCTCACAGGCTTCACAGCGTCCGCCTTTTACATTGAAAGAAAATCTGCCTGCAGTGTAGCCCTTGGCTTTTGCATCTGTGGTTGCTGCGAACAATTCACGTATATCTGCAAAAACACCTGTGTAAGTAGCGGGATTAGAACGTGGCGTTCTGCCTATAGGTGACTGGTCGATGTTTATAACCTTATCAAGATGCTCAATACCTGTCATTTTTCTGAACTTGCCGGGAACAAGCTTGGAACCGTTGAGCTCATTGGAAAGATGCTTATTGAGAATTTCATTGACAAGAGAAGATTTTCCCGAGCCGGAAACACCAGTTACAGCCACGAATTCTCCGAGCGGTATTTCAATATCAATGTTTTTCAGATTGTTCTGCGATGCACCGAACACCTTCAGAGATTTACCGTTGCCTTTTCTTCTTTCTTCGGGAATGGGAATTATTTTTTTACCGCTTAAATACTGCCCGGTAACAGACTCTTCACAGCTGAGAATGTCATCCACAGTACCGCACGCAACAATTTTACCTCCGTGAATACCTGCACCGGGTCCTACATCGACCACATAATCAGCCTCGAGCATAGTATCCTCATCGTGTTCGACAACAATAAGCGTGTTCCCTATATCACGAAGATGCTTCAGTGTCCCGATAAGCTTACCGTTATCACGCTGATGAAGACCGATACTCGGCTCATCAAGAATATAAAGGACACCTACAAGAGATGAACCTATCTGTGTGGCGAGTCTTATTCGCTGACTCTCACCACCCGAAAGTGATCCTGACTGTCGGGCAAGAGTAAGATAACTGAGTCCGACACTGTTAAGAAATGACAGTCTCTCCTTTATTTCTTTTACGATAAGATTAGCTATGGTTTTTTCCCGTTCACTGAGTTTATCAGGAAGTTCTTTTATAAAAATAAGAGCTTCGGAGATAGAATGCGAACATATTTCGTGAATATTTTTACCGTCAACAGTAACGCTGAGAGCTTCTTTGCTCAGCCTTGCACCGCCGCATTCTTTACACTCGGTTACAGTCATAAGTGACTCGATTTCTTTTTTTGAAGCTTCCGATGAAGAATCACTGTATCTGCGCTGAAGATTATTCACTATACCTTCAAACTCAGCAAAATAAGTACCGCTTCCATAGCTCGTGGTTCTCTCCATTTTCAGCTTTTCACCTTTAGTACCGTAAAGAAGAGCATCGAAAGCCTCAGAAGATAAATCCTCAATCGGTGTATCGAGATCGAAACCGTATTTTTTTCCGAGTGCAGTGTAATACATTCCTGAAATGGAGTTTTCATCCTTGCATTGCCAACCTGCCGCTTTAATCGCACCCTGTCTTATGGAAAGCTTTCTGTCAGGAACGATCATAGAAGGAGATATTTCCATAAAAACACCGAGACCCGAGCATTTTTTACAGGAACCGAAGGGACTGTTAAAGGAAAACATACGAGGAGTAATTTCACCGAAGCTTACACCGTGGTCAGGACAGGCATAGTTCAGAGAAAAAGTTATTTCTCTATCACCTATGACATCCACTATCAGAAGTCCGTCTGCAAGCTTTGTAGCAGTTTCAACGGAATCAGCAAGTCGTGATTTAATGCTTTCTTTTACGACGAGACGGTCAACAACCACCTCAATGTTATGCTTCTTATTTTTATCTATTTTTATGTTTTCAGAAAGATCATAAATAACAGAATCTATCCTCACACGAACAAAACCCGACTTACGGATACCTTCAAGTTCTTTGACATACTCCCCTTTTCTTCCTCTTACTATCGGTGCCAGAAGCTGAATTTTTGTGTCTTCGGGTAAATCAAGAACCTTATCTACTATCTGGTCAACAGTCTGCTGTTTTATTTCTTTCCCGCAGACCGTACAATGAGGAATACCGATTCTCGCATAAAGCAGACGGAGATAGTCGTATATTTCAGTTATAGTACCCACAGTGGAACGAGGATTTTTCGATGTTGTTTTCTGGTCGATGGAAATAGCAGGTGAAAGTCCCTCTATATAATCCACATCGGGCTTATCCATCTGACCGAGAAACTGTCGTGCATAAGAGGAAAGAGACTCTACATATCTTCTCTGCCCTTCAGCATAAATCGTGTCGAAGGCAAGAGAAGATTTTCCTGAACCTGAAAGACCTGTAAAAACAATAAATTTATCTCTCGGAAGAGTCAGATCCACATTTTTCAGATTGTGCTCCCGTGCGCCTTTGATAATAATATTTTTCTGTGACATAAGCACCTCTTATTTCATCATACTTTTAAACTTTTCGATCTTATCACGAAGAAATGCCGCATGCTCAAACTCAAGTATTTTAGCAGCTTCTTTCATTTCGGCAGTCAGCTGTCTGATAACCTTCTCTTTTTCATTACGCGAAAGCTTAGAAAATGCCTTATCCGTATCGAGCTTCTTTTCTGAGATTTCGATAACATCACGAACCTGCTTGACAATGGTTTTAGGCACGATTCCGTTATCGATGTTATACTGATTCTGTATTTCACGGCGTCTTTTGGTTTCATCTATTGCGAATCTCATTGACGGCGTAATTTTATCAGCATACATAATAACTTCACCGTTTGCATTTCTTGCCGCTCTTCCTATGGTCTGAACCAGAGAAGTCTCCGAACGCAGAAAGCCTTCCTTGTCAGCATCAAGAATTACAACAAGTGAAACCTCAGGAATATCGAGACCTTCTCTGAGAAGGTTAATACCAACAAGAACATCGAATTCACCAAGACGAAGATCTCTGATAAGCTCCATACGCTCCATTGTGTCCACATCGTAGTGCATATACCGTACCTTAATACCGAAATTATCGAGATAATCGGTCAGTGATTCAGCCATTTTTTTAGTAAGAGTCGTTATCAGAACTCTTTCCTTCCGCTGAGTGCGGATATTTATTTCACTAACGATGTCGTCAATCTGACCGTCTGTAGGTCTGACACTTATAACAGGATCCAAAAGCCCGGTAGGTCGGATTATCTGTTCTACTATCTGATTGCTTTTTTCTTTTTCGAAAGCTCCCGGCGTAGCACTTACAAATATTTTCTGTCCGACCATATCATAAAATTCATCGAACTTAAGCGGTCTGTTATCGTATGCCGACGGAAGTCGGAAGCCGTATTCTATAAGAGATTCCTTTCTCGACCTGTCACCGCCGTACATCGCTCTTACCTGAGGAAGCATAACATGGGATTCATCTACAAACAAAAGAAAATCGTCAGGAAAATAATTAAGCAGTGTAAACGGAGCAGCACCGGCAGGTCTGTCCGACATAATTCGTGAATAATTCTCAATACCCTTACAAAAACCTGTTTCACGAAGCATTTCGAGGTCGTAAAGAGTTCTTTGCTTGATTCTTTCCGCCTCAAGAAGCTTACCTGCTTTTGTAAACTCCACTACTCTGTCTTCCATTTCCTGCTTAATGTATTCTAAAGCTTTTTCTAATTTATCAGGCGCTACAACATAATGTGAGGCAGGGTAAATCGCCACGTGTGAAACATTATTTTTAACCTCTCCTGTAAGCGGATTGATTTCTGAAATTCTGTCGATTTCGTCACCGAAAAATTCTACTCTTATAGCAGTATCAGAAGTGTAAACAGGGTAAATTTCTACCACATCACCACGGACACGGAATTTATTTCTTACAAAGTTAACATCATTTCGGTCATACTGAATTTCTACTAATTTTTCAATAAGCTCTTCTCTGCTTTTTTCCATACCTACACGCAGAGAAATAACCATATTGCGGTAATCAATAGGGTTACCGAGAGTGTAAATACAGGATACACTTGCGACTATTATAACATCACGTCTCTCAGAAAGTGCTGAGGTAGCTGAATGGCGAAGCTTATCTATTTCATCGTTTATGGCTGAGTCCTTTTCAATATAAGTATCAGTAGTGGGAATGTATGCTTCAGGCTGATAGTAATCATAATAGGATACGAAGTACTCCACAGCATTTTCAGGAAAGAATTCTTTGAATTCACTGCACAGCTGTCCTGCGAGAGTTTTATTATGAGCAAGAACGAGTGTAGGTCTGTTAAGCTTGGCGATAATGTTTGCCATAGTGAAGGTTTTACCCGAGCCTGTAACACCCATAAGTGTCTGCTCCTTGTAGCCTTTATTGACACCGTCAACCAAAGCCGCAATAGCTTCAGGTTGGTCACCCGTAGGCTTAAAATCCGAAACCAGCTTAAAGCAATCCATATAACCACCCTTTCTTTAAAAGCTCTTTTTATTATATATCATTTTACAAATAAAAGTAAATATAAATATAAATTTTCTGAAAAAAATGTACCGCTGAAAGCGGCACAAAAGTTATTGCTTATCCAATCCTTCTTTAGCTTCATCGAGTAACTCTATGCCATAAAACATAGGCATAGTCAGTTTGTGAGTTGCCAAAGATGTAAAGCCTTCATCATCTACGATGATGTGATCCAAAAGTGTGACCTTGAATGTATCAAGCAGTTTAATAACCGCTTCTGTTACCCTTATGTCATCCTTAGACGGCAAAGACATAGAGTGCGGATGGTTATGAGAAATTATTACACTTGAACAGTTGGTTTCAAGAACAATTCTGCCGAACTCTCTGATATCAAAAGCAGATGAACAGATGTCCCCTTCATTCAGAAGACGACAGGTTATCAAGTGATTGGAACTGTCGTAACAGAGAACAAAAACTCTTTCACGACAACTTCCTTCATAGTATTTCGGACGCAGATAATCAGCTACTTCCTCCGGTTTGACGGGAGATGGCTTACGTTTGGAAAGATTTTCAACATATCTGTTATAAAAAGGAATTACCATTTTAATAAGACACGCCGCTGTTTCTGTCATACCCTTAACCTTCATCAGATCATGAATACTGGCCTCAAAAACATCAGCATAGCTTCCGAATCTGTTTATCAGATCGTGAGCAATATCATTTGTGTCCTTACGGGGAATACCGAAATAAAGCAGCATTTCAAGCACATTATGATCAGCCATACCTCTGAAGCCTGCTTCATAAAACCGTTCTCTCATATGCTTGCGGTGAAAATTATGAGAATGGTCGGGTAATTTCTTTTTATTAGAAGTTTTGTTTTCACTCATCTTCGCTTCTCCATTAATAAAATCAAACGAGAGATCTCCAAAGAAGACCTCCCGCAATTTTCATCTTTTAACAATAAAATCAGATAGATATTTCAAGAGCCATCTTGTACATATCAAGGTCAACTGAATTTTTCATGCCTAAAGCTTCAAAAATATCAAAATCCATAATGGTTTCCTTTTTGATAGCTACAACACGATTACCGATACCTTCCTTAAGAAGCTGAACAGCATGATAACCCATCTGGCTTGCAACGATTCTGTCCTTAGATGTGGGTGAACCGCCTCTCTGAACATGTCCGAGAATAGTAGCACGTGCTTCTACACCTGTTTCGCTCTGAATTCTCTTGGCCATTTCTTCTACACCGCCGATAGCTTCGGAAACGATAATAACAAAATGCACTTTGTTACTCTTCTGAGTTCTCTTCATTCTTTCGATTACATCGCGTTCGAAATCGTAAGGAACCTCGGGAATAAGAATGGAAGTAGCACCGCAAGCGATACCTGATGAAAGAGCAAGATAACCTGCGCCTCTGCCCATTACCTCAACTACAGCACAGCGATCGTGAGATTCAGCAGTATCTCTGATTCTGTCAACCATCTGCATAATAGTGTTCATAGCTGTATCATAACCGATAGTGTAATCACAGCAACCGATATCATTATCGATAGTACCGGGAATAGCTACGCAGGGAATACCTCTGAGTGAAAGATCTCTGGCACCTCTGAATGAACCGTCACCGCCGATAACTACGAGACCTTCGATACCTCTTCTTTTACAGGTATCGATAGCATCCTGCATACCCTCCTCAGTCTTGAAACGGGAAGATCTTGCAGAATAAAGAATAGTACCGCCTCTGTTAATAATATCAGAAACTGAGCGAAGATTCATTTCATACATATCATCGTCCATAAGACCGTTATAGCCTCTTCTGATACCGTAAACCTTCATACCGAGTTCACAGCCGGCTCTTACTACAGCTCTGATAGCCGCATTCATACCGGGAGCGTCACCGCCACTAGTCAAAACACCAATAGTTTTAATCATTATTACGTCCTCCTGACATCGTAAATGATGAATTTATACTGTTTAAACATTTAGAAATATTATACACAATATTATATAAAAGTCAAGTTTTATTCAAAAAATCAACAGCATACGACAGATTACGCATATTATTATTCCGAAACAATAATATTTCCAGATCCACAAATCGTTTTCAGCTGCTTTTCTGTCTCTTTGCACAGCAGAAATTTCAGCTCGTGCGCTACTCTGTCACTGTCATTATATTTAAGATACAGAGAGGTGGTTCCCGGGAAAAGCTCAGCGAGAATACGGATTTTATTTTCCTTCTCAGCTTCCTCTTTATCAAGATTCACCGTAACTGTTTTTTTATTCACGGAATAATCCTTATAAAGATTTTTGGGATTCGGCTCAATGCTTTCACATATTACAGATGGCTCCCTGTCTTCTCTTAAGCTTAATCTGCCTCTTATCAGAATAATATTTCCGGCTTTAAGATAATTGATTCTGTCTGCGTAAAGCTTAGAAAATACAATACACTCAATCGATGCACCTATATCCTCAAGCTCAATAAAGCACATAGTTGAATTATTCTTTGTAACCTTCTTTTCTACCCTCGAAATAATACCAAAAATCTGAACAGAGCTATTATCTCTGTATTTGGCAGAAAAACCTTCGCTGTTCTCTAATATATCAGCTATGCTGTTACATTTCAGCTTTTCTGAAATGACAGCGTATTCCTCCATAGGATGACCTGAGATATAAAGTCCGGTTATTTCCTTTTCGAAGGCAAGAAGCTCATTCTTAGGCATTTCCTCGAGTGCAGGAGCTTTCATTTCACTTTCGAACGAAAATCCCGAATCTGCATCAAAAAAACCTATCTGACCTACAACATTACGGTTCTTGTCAGCGTCCAGCTCCCCAACGATGATAGGTAACATATAAAGCATCTGACGTCTGTTAATATCGAGTCCGTCGCAGGCACCGCATTTAATGAGACTTTCAACGGCACGTCGGTTAAACTCCTTTGAATAAACTCTTTTACAGAAGGTATAAAATGAAGTGTATTTTCCGCCCTGCTCACGGTTATCGATAATAGTTTTAATGAAATTTCTTCCGAGATTCTTAATGGCAAGCAATCCGAAACGAATCTGACCGTTTTTAACTGTAAATCCTTCGAAGCTGCTGTTGATGTTAGGAGCAAGGACCCTGATTCCGATTCTTGTACATTCTGCGATATAACCCGACACCTTAACGGATGAGTCAAGAACGCTGGTAAGAGTCGCAGCCATAAGCTCACAGGGATAATGAGCCTTAAGCCACGCTGTCTGATATGACACATAGGCATAAGCGGCGGCGTGAGATTTATTAAATGCATATTTTGCAAAATTAGACATCTCATCAAAAATTTCATTTGCGACATCAGCGCTTACACCGTTTGCAAGAGCACCGACACACTCGGTTTCACCGTCTTCATTTTTTAGACCGTAAATGAAATTCTTTCTTTCCTTCTCCATTACATCGAGCTTTTTCTTGCTCATAGCTCTTCGGACAAGATCGGCTCTTCCGTAGGAATATCCCGCTATCTTACGGCATATCTGCATTACCTGCTCCTGGTAAACCATACATCCGTAGGTAACATCGAGTATATCACGGACAAGCTCAGTTTTATAGACGGTATCCTCAGGATGATGTCTGTTATGAATATAGGTATCAATAGAATCGGCAGGACCAGGTCTGTAAAGAGAAATTACAGCTATAAGGTCTTCCAGGGATTCGGGTTTAAGTCTGGTAAGAACACTTCTCATCCCTGCAGATTCATACTGAAATACTCCGTCAGTTTTTCCTTCAGAAAGCATATCAAATGTTGCTTTATCATTAAGTACGATGTTATCAATAGAAAAATCGGGAACACTTCTTCTGATCATCTGTACAGCATCGTTTATAACCGTCAGCGTACGCAGTCCGAGAAAATCCATTTTTAAAAGTCCGAGCTGCTCCAGTGTAACCATCGTAAACTGTGTTACTATACTTTCATCATTTACTGCAAGAGGAACATAGGAAGAGACGGGATCTCTCGTAATAACCACTCCGGCGGCGTGTGTAGAAGCATGGCGAGGCATACCTTCTACTTTTTTAGAGATATCCAACAGCTTTTTTACATCTTCATTATTCTGATAAAGATTCCGAAGCTCATCAGACATTTTCAGTGCTTTATCTATTGTAATTTTAAGCTCCTGAGGTATAAGCTTAGCCACTTCGTCGACAACCGCATAAGGAAGCCCTAAAACTCTGCCGACATCTCTTATGGCAGCTCTTGCCGCCATAGTACCGAAGGTGACAATCTGCGCAACATGATCGGCACCGTATTTGGAGATAACATAATCTATTACCTCCTGTCTTCTTACATAACAGAAATCTATATCAAAGTCAGGCATACTGACTCTTTCGGGATTAAGAAAACGTTCGAAAAGAAGATTGTATTTGAGGGGATCAATTCCTGTTATACCGATACAGTAAGCAGCTAACGATCCCGCACCCGAGCCTCTACCCGGACCTACAGGAATATTTTTACTTTTCGCGTGACGGATAAAATCATGCACGATAAGGAAGTAATCCACATAACCCATCCTGTTGATTATATCAAGCTCATAATTAAGTCTGTCGATGTATTCCTTCGGCGGGTTGTCACCTAAATGCTTATTAAGTCCGAAAAAGCACTGATTTCTGAAATATTCGAAATGATCCATCTGATTAGGAACCTCGAAGTGCGGGAGCTTTGTATTACCGAATTCGAATTCAACATTACACATCTGAGCGATATGTTCGGTAATATCAACAGCCTCGGGTATATCAGAAAAAGTACTTCGCATTTCCTCTTCACTTTTCACATAAAACTCATCTGTACTGAATTCAAGACCTGTCTCCTCGCCGAGAACATGGTTAGTCTGAATACATATTAAAACCTGCTGTACAGATGAATCCTCTCTGGTCAGATAGTGAGCATCATTAGTAGCTACGAGAGGTATACATGTTTCCTCAGAAAGACGGATAAGGTCAGGTATAATTTCAAGCTGTTCCCTTAAACCGTGATTCTGGATTTCCAGAAAATATTTTCCTTCACCAAAAATACTCTTATACCATAAAGCAGTGCTCTTTGCTCCATCGTAATCCCCTTTTATGAGTAAGGTGGATATTTCACCGGCAAGACAGGCAGAAAGTGCAATCAAACCTTCGTGATGCTTTTCGAGGAGTTCTTTATCAATTCTCGGTTTAGTATAAAAGCCCTCCGTCCATCCCCTGCTGACCATCTGTATAAGATTCTGATAGCCTGTATTGTTTTCACAGAGAAGTACAAGGTGATATCTTTCATTGTCGATGCCGTGAACCTTATCGAAACGACTTCTTTTAGCCACATAACACTCACAGCCAATAATCGGCTTGACACCTTTTTCCTTTGCAGCCTTATAAAAATCAACAACTCCGTACATTGAACCGTGATCTGTTATTGCAACACTTGTCTGTCCGAGCTCTTTAACTCTGTCAATAAGCTGATTTATTCTGCAGGCACCGTCAAGAAGACTGTACTCCGTATGAAGATGTAAATGAGTGAAAGACATACCGTACCTCCTTTGTTATTTAACTTTTAACTTTTCTACCTTATCCTTATCAGGATTCACGATAATAGTGTAGTATTCGTGATATATCACCATACCTGTTTTTCCGCCGTTAGGCTTTTTAAGTGCTTTAACCCTCGTATAATCCACAGGAACAAGAGACGAGTCCTTCGCTTTGCTGTAATAAGCAGCAATTACCGCCGCCTCTTCTATAGATTCATCAGAAATTTCTCTTCCGTCACCGAAAATAATTACGTGTGACCCGGGAATTTTCTGTGTATGAAGCCACATATCGCTTTTAAGCGCAGTTTTAAGAGAAAGCTTTTCATTCTGAACGTTGTTTCTGCCTACGAGAATACGGAAGCCGTCACTTGAACGGAATTCCAGAGGCGGTAATTCCTTAGGCGGTTTCTGTTTTTTACCTTTAATATTCTTAATATATCCGCCCTGTGCAAGTTCCTGTCTTATAAGTGAAATTTCACTGTCAGTATCTGCACGGGAAAGCTCATCAAGAACAGATTCAAGATAAATAATTTCGTTTTTACCGTCTTCAATAAGCCTTTCAAGCATTTTTTCTGCTGTCTGTGCTTTATGGTAATCCTTGTAGTATTTTTTCTGATTATCTGTAGGTGAAAGCGCCGGATTGCAGGGTATTCTTACTATTTTACAGTCATCGTAATAATTCTCAACCTCATAATAAGATACTCCCTTGGTGAGCCTGTAAAGATTAGCGAGAATCAGTTCACCGTAAAGACGCAAAGATTCTTTATCCTTGCATTTTTTCAGTTCCTCTCTCTGAACACCGAGCTTTCTGGATGTTCGTTCAATCAGATTATTTATAAGCTTTATAAGCTCATGTCCTCGGTGATTTATTCGGTTAATTCTGTCTCTTTCGTAATAAAAATCATCAAGAAGCTCCGAACAGCTGTTATATACTTTTACTTTTAACTTACCCGAATACTGTCTTATATCGTAATGAGACAAATCCTTAGGCTTTCCTGATTCCTCAGTAAGCATATAAAATTCTTCAGAAGAATGAAGATTATCCTTGATGTACTGTAATTCACTTTTCAAAATCTCTATCTGTTCCTTAGTGAGAGAAGAAACTGCGCAGTCGTCAAAAGTAGCTCTGTATGCTATTTCTCTGGACACCACAGGAGAAATACCTTGTAAAGAGTTCATAACCGCAGCAGACAGAAGCTTCTCACCCTGTGACATAATCTTTTCTGTAATAAGAGACAGTTCAGCAGTTTCTATGTCGAGCTTCCCCTGTGCGGGAGGAAGCTTATATTCAATTCCGGGTAAAATCTGTCTTACAGAGGAAGTAGTAATATCTACACGTTTAATAGCATCGATTACTTTTCCGCCATTCAGCAAGATAAGATTAGAATATTTACCCATTATTTCGATGCATAGTGTAAGTTCTATTCTGTCACCTATCTCGTTAGTTGCATCGAAGTCCACGAAAAGTATTCTGTCCATTTCCTGCTGTCTGATATTTTTTACTAAAGCACCTGTAAGATACTTTCTCATAAGCATACAGAACATAGGAGGAACAGGCGGATTATCGATGAGGTGAGAAGTAAAATGAACACGGGGACTGTCAGCACGCACGCAGAATAAAAGCCTGTAAGAACAGCCTTTACCTCGAAGATTCAGTATGATTTCATCTCTTGTAGGCTGATTGACTCTGTCAACACGCAAGCCTACAGCTTTATTTAAAAGTTCATCTTTAATTTTAGATAAAAATATTCCGTCTAATGCCATAATACACCTTAACCAATATATTTTACAGGGTTTGACTGTTTAAGAATAACCCCGTCAATCTCTGAAAATCTGTTGCATACCTTGTCTTTCAGCACAACAATTGAAGAATTCTCTGTTTCGAAATGTCCTGCCGCAACGGTAGTTATACCAAGGTCACTTGCGAGAAGAAATTCGTGATGACTCATATCGCCTGTAACATAGGCATCTGCGCCCATCTTCGCTACATCAGCCAGAAAGTCGCCTCCTGAGCCTCCGCAGACAGCCACTTTTCTCACCGTTTTACCGCTGTCAACCACACGGCAAACCGTACCAAGCTTATCAGCGACAAACTTTGCAAAGTCAGCAGAGGAACACTCATCAGTCTCGCCTATTCTCGCCATAGGTTCAGAACATTCTTCCGAAGGAATACCGACAGGATTTTTTATACCCAGAATTTCGCACAGAACATCATTTACACCGCCCTGAGCGCAATCAAAGCACGTGTGTGCCGACAAAACAGCTATACCTTTTGATGCAGTTTCAAAGGCTATATTGCCCTTAAGAAAGCTTTTCTGTGCTTTAAAAATGACAGGATGATGTGTGACTACTAAATCAACACCGTGTGTCACTGCATCATTAAAAGACTCGTCAGTCAAATCAAGAACAAACCCGATTTTTTTCACTTCTTTGTCTTTGTCACCGATAAGCACGCCGCAATTATCCCATTCACACTGTGTAGAATATGGTGCAAAGCTGTCAATATATTCAGAAATATCTTTAACTGTTACCATTATAAGCCTCCGTGATTTTCTCTTTAATGGAAGAGATTATTTCACCTAAATTGTTTTCGTCCTCTTTTCCTGCGCTCGTAAGAGCTGAATGCTTTTTTTCGAGGGCAGTCAGAATTTTTTCTATATATTTTCTCGTTATTTCATCCTTTTTTTCAGTAAGCTTACCAAGATATATGTATGAGGAATCTCTTTCAGTTTTAATACCCGTATAAACGGCAGAAATGACGCAATAAAGGCGTTTGCCGTCTGTAGCAGTCTTTTCCTCGAGTATTTCAAAACCGTTTTCTACATAAAATTCACGCAAAACTTCCCCATGAGACATAGGCTGAACTACAATATGCAGATTTTCATTATAAATCCACGGGCAGGAAGAAAGTATGTCCGCTATAAGATTTCCTCCCATTCCGGCAATAACAATGTCGTCACAGGAATCCTCAGGAACATTTTTTAATCCGTCTGAAAGTATAAGTTCGACTTTATCCGATATCCCTGAATCAATTACTGTTTTTCTTGCATTTTCCAGAGGTCCTTTATTAATGTCAGCTGCTACGCCGCAAGGACAAATGCCGTTTTCTATAAGCCAGGCAAGAAGATAACCGTGATCTGTACCTATATCTGCGACTCTGCTACCTTTTCTTACCATAGAAGCTACAGTGGAAAGTCTTGCATCAAGTTTAATTTTACCCATAATTACCTCACATAAGAAACAGAGCCACCTTAGTTTAGGTGGCTCATTGTTGATTTTTGCTTATTTAGAAGCAAGATACTCATTGATTTTAGCAACAAGTTCGTCAACATTTACGCCGTGTACAGCGCATGCTTCTTCAACAGTTTCGCCTCTGGATGCGGGACAGCCGAGACAGTGCATTCCCATTTCGAGGAAGAATACAGCAGTACCTCTGTCTTCATCAAGAATGTTACCGATAAGCATATCTTTTGTAATTTCTTTCATTATACCAATTTCCTTTCAGGAGTTTATTTGCTTATTTTATTTTTTGCCTCAAGAGCAGCTTTAGCCTTGGAAACAATATTTTCTGCATCAAGGCCGTAAATTTTAAGAAGCTCAAGAGCAGGACCTGACTTACCGAAGGTGTCATTAACGCCGAGACGGATAACAGGAACAGGATATTCCTCACAGAGAGCCTCACAGACAGCTCCGCCGAGACCGCCGATGATACTGTGTTCTTCAGCAGTTACAATAGCGCCTGTTTCCTTTGCAGCCTTGACAAGAAGCTCTTTATCGATAGGCTTAATAGTGTGAATGTTAATAACTCTCGCGTCAATACCCTCTTCTGCAAGCTTATCTGCGGCCTCAAGAGCCTCAGCTACCATAAGTCCTGATGCTACGATTGTAACATCCTTACCGTCTTTAAGAGTGACGCCCTTACCGATTTCAAACTTGTAATCCTCAGAATTTACACGGGGTACTGCGAGTCTGCCGAAGCGCATATAAACAGGACCTTCGTGTTCAGCGGCAGCAAGAACAGCCTGTCTTGCTTCAACATCGTCGGCAGGATTAATGATTACCATATTAGGAATGGGGCGCATAAGAGCTATATCTTCACAGCACTGATGGCTTGCACCGTCTTCACCTACGGAAATACCGGCATGAGTAGCGCCGATTTTAACATTAAGATTAGGATAAGCGATAGAATTTCTTACCTGTTCAAAAGCTCTTCCCGCTGCGAACATAGCGAAAGAAGAAGCGAACACGGTGTATCCTGTGGTAGCAAGACCAGCAGCTATACCCATCATATTTCCTTCTGCGATACCGCAGTCAATAAATTTATCGGGAAATTCCTTTTTAAATGCAATTGTCTTAGTTGCTTTAGCAAGGTCAGCATCGAGAACAAGAATGTCATCTCTGGCGCCGAGTTCCTTCAAAGCATTACCGTAAGCATCTCTGGTTGCACACTTAATTACATCTGCCATAATTACGCCTCCAATTCTGCAAGAGCTGCATCAAGTTCAGCCATCGCCTGTTCATACTGATCAGCATTGGGTGCTGAACCGTGCCAATCACACTTATCTTCCATAAAGGAAACACCCTTACCTTTTACTGTTTCTGCAACAATGCAGGTAGGTTTACCTTTACATGCTTTAGCTTTCTCAAAAGCATCTTCAATCTGAGTGAAGCAATGACCGCAGATTTCAATAACATTCCATCCGAAAGCTTCGAATTTTTCTTTAATAGGATAAGGTGAGTTTACTTCGTCGATGCTACCGTCTATCTGAAGCTTGTTATAGTCAACGATTGCCACAAGGTTGTCAAGATTTTTATTGCCTGCGAACATAGCAGCTTCCCATACCTGTCCTTCTTCGATTTCACCGTCACCGAGAGCAGTATAAACACGGAAATCCTTGTTCTTGAGTTTAGCACCGAGAGCCATACCCACAGCTGCAGAAATACCCTGTCCGAGTGAGCCTGTACTCATATCCACACCGGGTGTATATCTCATGCTGGGATGACCCTGAAGGATTGAATCGGGCTTTCTAAGTGTTTTGATAAGCTCATAAGGGAAAAAGCCTTTAAGAGCTAATGCAGCATAAAGTGCAGGTGCTGTGTGTCCTTTCGAAAGAACAAAACGGTCTCTGTCCTCACAGTCAGGCTTTTCGGGGTTGACATTCATTTCTGAAAAATACAGATAAGTGATTATATCTGCGATAGAAAGTGAACCGCCCGGATGACCTGATTTAGCATTGTAGGTGCCTTCAATGACACCCTTTCTTACCTGAACTGCTAATTTTTTCAGTTCGAGTTTTTTGTTTTCTTCCATAAATATTCCTCCTTATATAATTAACCGTTTTCAATTATATGCTCAATCAAATCCGCAACCGCACCGTAGTTACAGTGACAGGTCACAAGCTTTGAAATAGCTTTCATATCATCAGGGGCCTGACCGCAGCAGGCAGGAAAACCGACAGCTTTAAGCATTTCCCAATCGTTATAATAATCACCGATCGCCGCTGTTTTCTCCTTCTCCACACCGAGCATTTCAGCGAGCTTGAGAACTGCATTTCCTTTGTTGGTGCCTTCGTTTACTATTTCGTAGCTGAAGGGCGATGAAGCCATAAGGTTTTCGTGAGTCCTAGAATTACTTTTAAGGAACTTTTCTACCTGTTTTATCTGAAAAGGTAAGGCTGTGTAAATAACCTTATACCAATTATCTTTCGGAATTTCATCGAAATTATAATAATACTTTATAGGTAATTTTGCATTTATTGCAAGAATTCTCGCAGAAGGTGTAGGTCTGAAAAGATAAACGTATTTATCTGAAATTACCTGAAAAGCCAAAAACGGGAAGGTTTTTACACTTTTTTTGACAAGCTCAATACAAAAATCGTTAAGTGGGCTTGACCACACCATTTTCTCCTGTGAGAAATCATAAATTCCGGCTCCGTTTATCACGACAGCCTTTCCGTCGGGTATATTAAGTCTTTTATAATGCTTGCGCATAGAATTAGGTGACCGTCCCGAAGCGAGAGTAAAATTACCCTTATGTTCTTTAACGAACTTCTGGACAGCATCGTAATTTCTTTTAACCAGATGTCTTGACTTGTCGTTGATCGTGCCGTCGATATCTGATGCGATAAGCCAATCAGAAAAATATGTTTTTTCTTTATTCATCTTTTAACCTCCTTAAAAATGAGGTGAAATATTCAGGCAAATCGCTCTGAATCTCAATGTATTCATTAGTTCTCGGATGTCTGAAGCCGATAAGTCCCGCATGTAAACACTGACCCCCGAGATATTCTATAACTTTTTTCGGTCCGTAAACAGGATCGCCTGCGACGGGATGTCCGATATATGACATATGCACACGAATCTGATGTGTTCTTCCTGTTTCGAGTCTCAATGCAAGATGCGTAAAGTCTTTATACTGCTTCACTACACGGTAGTGTGTTCTTGCGTTCTTTGAGTTTTTGACCGTAACGGCCATTTTCTTTCTGTCTACAGGATGTCTGCCAATGGGAGCATCCACCGTTCCTTCTTCGTTTTTAAATTTTCCGTAAACCACACTCTGATACTCTCGTGTAAACGAGTGTACCTTTATCTGTTCAGCAAGAGAGATATGTGAAAAATCATTTTTAGCAACTATGAGAAGACCACTCGTGTCCTTATCTATTCTGTGTACGATACCCGGACGAATAACCCCGTTAATTCCGGAAAGCGAATCCTTACAGTGATACATAAGAGCATTAACTAATGTACCGTCATAATTACCCGCTGCAGGATGCACAACCATCCCCTTTGCTTTATTGACTACAAGCAAATCATCATCCTCGTACCTGATGTCAAGAGGTATATTTTCAGCAACTATCTCGAGTTCTTTAGGTTTCGGAACTCTTACAGTGATTCTGTCACCGGCTTTGACTTTGTAATTCTTTGTGATTATCAGCGAATTAACTGTTACATTACCGTCATCTATTAACTTCTGAGCAGCCGAACGGCTAAGTCCGTCACAGTGTAAGGTAATAATTTTATCTATTCGTTCTCCGCTGTCATCATCATTTACAGCAAAAATCTGCGCATCTACCATCAGACATTTTTCTCTTTCTTGGTTTTATACTCTTTGTAAACAGAATAAATCTCATAAAATATAAGAATAAAAGCACTGCATGTTACGAGACAGTCAGCAAAATTAAATATATAAAAATCTACAAACAGAACCTCAATATAATCTATTACATATCCTCTGAACACTCGGTCGATTATATTACCGAAGCCACCTGCCGCCATAAAGACAAGACAGACATAATCGACACCAAAGCTGAATTTTCCCGACAGTATAACAGCAAGTATTCCAACCATACATACAACGGATGCAACAGTCATCAGCTCTGTTTTTCCACTCATAAAGCCCATCATCGCTCCGTCATTTTCGAAGTAATGAAGCTGTAAAAATCCCGGTATCAGCATTTTCACGGAAGCAGGCTTAAGATACAGATCAACGAAATATTTTATCACCTGATCTGTCACGACCATCGATAATATCACCGTCAAAGAAAACAGACGGGTTTTATTCTTACTCATCATCACTCTCGCCGCTTTCGATAACCTTCTTAAGCTCGTCAAAGCTTATATCACTGTCTTCAAGAGACTGTGCGAAAGCATCACTGAGTCCGTCGGCAAATGACGTAAAGTCACTGTCACCGCTTCCTGCAGAGTCAAAGATTTTTGATATGTATGCATTTACATCAGGCATAGCCGCAGAGCCGCCTGAAATGAAATCATCTGTATCTTCATTGATTTCTTCACTTTCATCTAAATCAACGTCATCAACTACAGTTTCAACTTCAAAAGAAGGAGCATCGACAGCTTCCTCAGAAATATCTGATATCTGAACAGTTTCTGAAATTTCCAGTTCTGCTTCTTCTTCATTAAAATCAAAGGTAAATTCTTCGATTTCAGAAATGTCAATCTGCTTGGTTTCGATAATCTCAGCATCGGGAGCTACCTCAGGCTCGATATCCTCTACAGTGATTTCAGCCACAGATTCAGTAGCCATTTTAACTGCTCTTTCTATTTCAGCTTTTAATCTGGATGCTTCAGCTTTAATCGCTTCAAGCTCTTCATTAGCCTTACGGATTATGGCGTCAGCCTTATCTCTGGCTGTCTGTGCATCCTTATAGGCATCAGCGACAATTTTGGAAGCATTTGAATTTGCTTCTTCGATAAGAGAAGCAGCTTTAGCGTTTATTTCGGAAATATATCTTTCTGAAAAAGATTTAGCCTGACTACGTGTCATTTCGAGCTCAGTTTTAGCATTTTCGAGTGCTATCTCAGTACTGTTAAGCTCCTGAGCATAGACAGACTGAGCCTCAGCGGTTTTTTCAGCGATAATCTTCTGTCCGTCAGCATTTGCCGCCTCAAGTATTTCCTTGGCTTCTGCCTGAGCTTGTTCTACTGTTTTGTCGGAAGTTGTTTTAGCCCAGATAAGAGCATCAGCTATCGCTCTTTTATTTTCGTTATATTCGTCGATTAAAGGAGTGATAGCCGAAAGTCTTTCCTTCAAAACATTATTATCATTATAAAGCTTATTATAATTCTGAAAAACTCTCTGAATAAAAGCGTCAACCTCACTCGCACGGTAACCGCCTTTACCTGCCTGAGAAAAACGCTGATTCATTATCTGATTGGGAAGCATCATAAAAATCTCTCCTTTAACTTAATTATTATCAGAAATTGCCGAATTCGTCAAGATCAACCTGACCGTAGAAATCACCGTGAAGCTCCACGCTTTCAGGAAGGAAAGCACAGATGTTTTCGGTAAAACGGGTAAAAATTGAATTTGTTACATATTTAGCACCGTCAAGGAAGTCCATAGCTCTTCTTTTCTGCTCATCTGAAAGAAGGCCGAGATTTACCACAACCATAGCATTCTGATCAATCATAAGGTTGGCAACATTTTTAGCGTCATAAATATCGTGTAAGGCGATAAAATTAAGCTTGAACTTAGCTTGCTTTGCAGAACCGGACATATTATAAATATTACTCTTAGGCTGCTGCTTTACAGTTTTGAACTCATTCACGTTTTTTTCTGTTTTTCTCTGTCTTGAAGCAGTATCACCGTATTTTACATATTCGGGAGGATTGATTGAATCATCGGAAGAATAATCAAAGGCAGAGGATTCTTCTTCATAGTAATCACTGTTACTGTCGCCGTATTCGTAGCCTTCCTCTTCATCCTCATATTCAACATCGGTATCATCATACTCTCTTTCATCGGGAATAAAATGCTCCTCAAATTTAGATTTGATATTTTTAACAAAGCCCATTTTAATTACTCCTTTTTAAAAACTTAATATAGTCTCGGTCCGAAAACGGATGAACCGATTCTGACAAGATTCGAACCGCAAAGTATAGCCTGTTCATAATCACCTGACATACCCATCGAAAGAATTGATATATCTGTATTATCTAACTTTTTACTCTTTATGTCAATAAAAATTTCGTGCATTTTTGAAAAATATTTCATTAGTTCAGTATTACTATCGCAAATAGGAGGTATAGTCATCAGACCACGCACCTTAATCGAAGGGAGCTCGGTTATCTGATACAGTAAATCCTCGAGCATTTCAGCGGGTATGCCTGTCTTGCTTTCTTCACCGCCTATATTAACTTCGATAAGGCATTCTGTAGTAATTCCTTTGGCGAGACTTCTTTTCGAAATCTCTGAAGCAAGTTTTAAAGAATCAATAGACTCTATCATCGAAACTTCACCGACAATCTGCCTTACCTTATTTGTCTGTAAATGTCCGATCAGATGAGCTTCGCAATTATCAAGCTTAAGATACGGCTTTTTCGAAAGAAGCTCCTGCACTTTATTTTCACCGATAAGTGTTATACCTCTCTCGATGGCACGGTTAATGAAAATCGGCTCTACAGTTTTGGTAACAGCCATAAAGCTTATATCTTCGAATTTACGTGAGCTTTTAACAGCTGCATCGGCAATTCTCTCTTTTATAAACTCTATATTATAATCAATATTTCTGAAACGTTCGTCAACTGATAAGCATTCCATCTTCAATATGCATCCCCTTTACTATAATTTTATCATAAAGGTCAAGACTACGGTATTTGTCTGTAGCCTCCTCATCGATAATCTTGTTTCCTTTTTCATCTTCCTTATATACGACGTATCTGTTTGCGATAACATAATCCTCACCGTAATAAGAAATACTGATAGGTGTAAATTTGACATAATTACCAAGCGCTACATAAACACCCTTTATGCCTTCTTCATTCTCAACGATGGCATTACTGTTAATACGGAAGCCATTGTAATCCTTAACAGTTATCGCAGCATCCTCTATTCTCAGATTAGCCAGATCCTCATTCATAGATGTGCACTGAAGAACGACGGTAATTGTGTCGCCGTTCAGCTCAGAAACACTGTAAACCTTCATCGTTATATCTTCTATATTTTTTTCCGGAAAATCAACGGTTACATAATAACCTGTTCTTATAACCGACGCATCTGTTATAGATGTATCAAAGATAAAATACCATGTATGCTGAGCGATTATTTTACCGAAAGCGTTTTCAGTTACAGCTTTTTCAGAATTTATAAGCTTTGATCCTTCGTTTACGGAAACCTTCTTTTTTCTGACATCCTCGTATGATTTAACCGATTCATAGCCGTCTACATTTCCTACAAAATATCCCGAATAGGATGATTTGATTTCACCGGTCTTTTTAAATGATTTTTTTACAGATTTTATTTCCTTTTTAACATCTTTTATCCGTGAATCAATGTCAAATCCCGAACCTGTGGCAATCTGTTTTGTAGAAACCTTCGAAATAAAACTGCTTATTGAGTCATCAAGAGAAGAAAGATCACCGCCGTTTACCGAACTGACATAATCATCTACCGAATTATAAATACTTGAATTAAGATAGACAACATTAACATAATTAAGCTCACCCTGACTCTTAAGATTCTCTAAATCCCCGAGCCTTGCTTCAAGTTCTTTCGATTCAAGATAATTTTCTGCCTGCTCCTCTGTTTTGAATGTAATGGCAATCGTATCATCCTTGCCGACATTGGCACTGTCAGTAAGAATGGGTACATAAACCTTGTCATCCTCTTTTCTGAGAATAGATATATTTTTACCGTTCTTCACCCTGTTTTCGTCACGGACAGCAAAGCCTTTAACATTAAGCTTTTCCTCCTGTGTATACATAAGCGCATACTCAAATTCAATCTTGCCCGTACTTTTAGAGTAAACATACTGAGCAGCATACAATACAGCCAATACGGCAAAGGAGATAAGCATAATCAGTACAATTTTTTTGTCTTTAGAAGAATTCATACTTTAATCACCTGAATGTTTTTCTATTATTTCAGCTGCGGCTTTAATTATTTCGCCACTACAGTACCTGTCAATTTCGAGCCAATTAATTCTGTCATTACGTCGGAACCAGGTAAGCTGCCTTTTGGCATATCTTCTCGTTTCCATTTTAAGCTTTTCTACTGCCTCCTCCAATGAAACAAGGCCGTCAAAATAAGGCTTTAATTCTTTATAACCTATAGCCTGTCTGGCGGTAGCAGAGTAATCACTGCTAAAAAATTCCTCAGCTTCACGAAGAAGACCGCTCTGAAGCATTATATCAACACGTCTGTTTATGCGGTCATATAAGAACTGTCTCTCATCAGCAGTAAGACCGATAACGCACCAATCAAATTCACTTTCTTCAAGATGCGACATTCTGTCCTGTTCAGTAATGGTTTTACCTGTTGAAAGAAAAACCTCGAGAGCACGGATAATTCTTTTTCTGTCATTGATGTGAAGTCTCTGAGCTGCTTCGGGATCTGCATCTCTGAGCTTTCCGAAAAGAAACTCTATCCCCTTTTCATCTGCCTCTTTTTCCAAGTCAGCTCTGATATCACTTTTATCATAATCAAAGAAGGTAGTATTTTTAATTAAAGTATCTATATATAAGCCTGTACCGCCACACACAACAGGAAGCTTACCCCGTACAATAATATCTCTTATAGCATTGAGAGCATCGCTTTTGTACATCGCTACACTGTATTCGTCGTTACAGTCAACAAATCCAATGAGATGGTGTCTTACCTCAGACATTTCATCTGCAGTCGGTTTAGCAGTAGCGATATCCATATTTTTATAAATCTGCATAGAATCCGCTGAAACTATTTCTCCGTCAAACTTTTTTGCGATTTCAATAGCAAGAGATGTTTTTCCCGAAGCTGTAGGTCCTGCAACAACAATTACTAAAGGTTTTTTCATTTAAATACTCCAATTTTACTGTATTCTGCCGAACATTTTTTCAAGTTCATATTTGGTAAGTTCAAGCAGAACAGGTCTTCCGTGAGGACAGTATCTGACCTCATCGTCATAAAGAACCGCTTCGGCAAGCACCTTCATTTCTGCTGTGGAATTTTTATATCCGGCTTTAATAGCAGCCTTACAAGCAGATGTGTGGTGAATACGGTCGATCTTTTCAGTTTCTATGTTTGTTCTGTTTTCCGTAAGATAGAGTGCCATTTCGACTATGGTATCCTCGATGTCATCGCCCGAAATAAGCATAGGACACTCACGGACAATGACAGTTCCTGTACCGAAATCCTCTACAAGATAACCCGCCTTAGAAAACACATCAAGATTTTCGATTATGGTGTTATACTCATTTTTATTAAGAGTTACAGTTATCGGTGTTAAAAGTACCTGCGAAGACACATTATCTTTTGCGTTCTTTTTGATTTTATTATAGATAATTCTTTCGTGTGCCGCATGCTTATCGATAAGGCAGATTTTGTTATCGTACTCACATATAATGTAGGTTTTAAACGCTTCTCCCAGAAGTCTTAAAGGACGGGGAGCAGGCTTTGACTCAGTTATAACTACCTTTTTCTCTTCGGATTTCTGAATCGGTTTTACCTCTTGTGTCAAAGGCATCTTTCTTAAAGGCTGTTCAACTGTTTTATTTTCCGCCTTCTTTTCCTTCACAGGCACCGAGACCGTAGGTTGAGACTGAACACGGGTTTTGAAAGATGAAACAAGGTCAGGCTCGTCAGCATTACTGAAGCCTTTATTAGTATGATTCGGAGAAGAAACGGTCGTACCGCTTCTGATCTCCGCAGACGACATAGTTTTCCAGAACGGCTTATCAGATTGTACGGGTGCAGAAGCAGGTTTGGCTGTTGCTCCGCTTAATGTTTTTTCCTGCGCCTGCTTAACAGGTGTAGGCGTGTCCTCTTCCACCATCTGAAGCTGTGCATAATCGGGCTTTGCTTTTTCTGTAAGCTTTGCCATTTTGGCTGAATCTACCTGCGGTGCGCTGTCAAAATCAGTCAAAGCTCCTTTTACCGCATAATATACAGCAGTGGAAACCTTTCTTTCATCACTGAAACGCACTTCGGTTTTGGCAGGATGTACATTGACATCCACAGTTTCAGGTCTTACATAAACATTAAGGACACAGCTGGGGAATTTACCAACCATAATAGTGTTCTTATAGGCATTTTCCATAGATGCCATTATCGAGCGTGATTTTATGTTTCTGTTATTAAGGAAGAAATACTGCATAGCTCTCGACGGACGGGAGCATACGGGTTTACATACATAACCGCTTACCTTTATTCCGTCAAGCTCATAATCAACTTCAAGGAGGCTTTCTGCGAAAGTTCTGCCGAAAACGGAATAAATAGCTGAAAGAAGCTTTCCGTCACCGGGTGTAATAAGTGCCTGTTTTCCTTCACGGATAAATCTTATGCTGATTTCCGGATGTGAAAGTGCAATCTTGTCTACAACATCAGCTACGGCATTAGCCTCGGAAACATCACGCTTAAGAAATTTCATACGGGCAGGTGTATTATAAAATAAATCTCTTACAACTATCGTAGTTCCGTTAGGACAGCCCGCCGCATCATAAGCCGTCTGGACACCGCCTTCTATGGTATAGGCCGTACCCATTTCCTCTTCGACAGTTTTCGTCAGTATTTCCGTACGGGAGACGGAAGCTATTGAAGCAAGTGCCTCACCACGGAATCCAAGAGTAAAGATAGAGTTAAGGTCATCCACATCTTTTACCTTGCTCGTAGCGTGGCTCAGAAACGCCTTCGGTACATCCTCTCTGCATATTCCGCAGCCGTTATCAGTTATACGGATATATGTAACGCCGCCGTTTCTTATCTCTAAAGTAATTGTTGTAGCACCTGCATCTATGGAGTTTTCCATAAGCTCTTTAACCACCGATGCAGGCCTTTCGACAACTTCACCGGCAGCAATTAATTCTGCTATATGCTTTGATAATACATTAATTCTCGCCATAAAGTTATCGCTTCCTTTCTTTTACATACCCGTCTGTCTTGCTTTGGTAACAAGCTCATGAAGTGTAGTTAAAGCTTCAAGAGGGGTAAGAGTATTAATATCGATGTTTTTTATAGTATCTATTATTTCATCATCAAAGGTCGATTTAAGGGAAATCTGAAGATTTTCTTCTTCCTGTTCCTCAAAAACAATATTCTTCATCAGAGACTTCTGCTCAGGATTCATAGCTTCCAGTTCTGCGAGAATCTGTCTCGCTCTGGAAACGATGGTATTAGGAATACCTGCCAGCTTGGCAACTTCGATACCGTAGCTGCCGTCAGCAGCACCTCTGACTATTCTTCTGAGGAAAGTGATGGTGTCACCCTTTTTCTTGACGGAAATATTGTAGTTTCTTATGCCGTCAATCTGACTTTCCAGCTCGGTAAGCTCGTGATAATGAGTGGAAAATAGAGTCTTTGCACCTAATTTTTTCCTGTCAACAATGTATTCGAGGACAGCTCTGGCTATACTCATGCCGTCAAAGGTAGAGGTGCCTCTTCCGACCTCATCGAGAATAATAAGACTGTTTTTGTTAGCATTCTTAATTATGTTGGACACTTCGTTCATCTCGACCATAAAGGTGGACTGACCTGTAGCCAGGTCATCTGATGCGCCTACACGGGTAAAGATGCTGTCGATTATTGAAAGCTCTGCCCTCTTTGCCGGAACAAATGAACCGATCTGCGCCATAAGACAGATAAGAGCCACCTGACGCATATAAGTGGATTTACCCGCCATATTCGGTCCTGTGATAATGGAGCATCTGTCGTCACCACAGTCCATATATGTGTCATTTGGAACAAAAGGTGCTCCGTCAAGAAGAAGCTCTACGACTGGATGTCTGCCTTCTGAAATGTCAATAACCGATGTATTATTCATCACAGGACACACATAATTATTAGCTATAGCAGTTTTTGCCAAAGCGCACAGAACATCTGTAACCGCAATCGCAGAGGCTGTCGATTTAATTCTGTTATATTCGTCAGCGATACTTTTTCTTATCTGACAGAAAATCTCATATTCGATTTTTACTATTCTTTCTTCTGCACCAAGAACCTTGCTTTCATAATCTTTAAGTTCCTGGGTTATATATCTCTCTGCATTAGCGAGAGTCTGTTTTCTTATATAATCATCGGGTACAAGCTCCTTAAACGAGTTGGTAACCTCAATATAATAGCCGAATACCCTGTTATAGCCTACTCTTAATTTGGTTATACCTGTTCTTTCTTTTTCTCGAGCTTCTATTTCTCTGATATAGCCTTCACCGTTAGATTTTATGTCCTTAAGTGAATCAAGCTCGGCATTGAAGCCTGCTTTAATCATACCGCCCTCTCTGATACTGAAGGGTGCTTCGGGATCGATAGCAGCATCTATAAGATTATAAACATCCTCGAGAAGATCAATGTTATCATACTGCTGTTTAAGATAAGCACTGGCAGAACCTGAAAGTAAAGATTTAATCTGAGGTAAAGCAGAAATAGTCTGCTTTAAGGAATTAAGATCTTTACCGTTTGCGCTTTCAAATACGATTCTGGTCATCAGTCTTTCGATGTCAAAAACACCCGAAAGAGCCTCGGACAAGTCCGAAAGCTTCATACTGTTATCAACCAATTCACCAACAGCGTTGTGTCTGCGGGTAATAAGGGTGTAGTTTACTAAAGGTTTTTCGAGCCATGAGCGTAAAAGTCTCTTACCCATAGCTGTTTTGGTTTTATCAAGTACCCAGAGAAGAGAGCCTTTTTTCTCTCTGCTTCTCATCGTTTCCGTGATTTCAAGGTCTCTTTTAGTGGAATAATCCATTTTCATATACTGACTGTCAGAATAAAAATTGATTTCACGGATATTATCAAGATTATTCTTCTGTACAGTCTTTAAGTATCTTATTGTTGCTCCCAAAGCTATAACAGCATCGGGACATTTGTCTACATTTAATGAGGAAAGTGTTTCTTCACCGAAGTGATTTACACACTCTTCGTAGTTATCCTCATAATCGAAAAATTTATCCTCGGGGATTTCGCAGATTGCATCAACTTTCTTTTTGATGAAAGCTGAAATGTTTTTATTCTCTGAAACACTTCTGCTGAGAACTATTTCGCTCGGAGAAAAAACACCGAGTTCATTGATTATTTTGTTTTCGAGATTCTTACAGTTATCTACAAAAGTAAGATTTACGGAACCGGTAGAAACATCGCAGAAACAGATACCTGCTCCATCATCATTAAGATAAACAGAGGTAAGATAATTGTTTCTCGATTCATCCAGCATAGAATTTTCAATGATGCTACCCTTGGTAATTACACGGATAACATCTCTTTTTACGATTCCTTTAGCCGTAGCGGGATCTTCTACCTGTTCGCATATTGCAACCTTGTAGCCTCTGCTTACGAGCTTTGCGATATAGTTATCGGCAGAGTGAAAAGGTACACCGCACATCGGCGCTCTCTCTCCGCCTCCGCAGGCTCTGCCCGTAAGTGTAAGCTCAAGTACAGATGAAGCGATTTTAGCGTCCTCGTAAAACATTTCGTAAAAATCGCCCAGTCGGAAAAACAAGATAGTATCCGGATATTCCTTTTTTATTTCAAAGTACTGTGCCATCATTGGTGTCATTTCGGACATATTGTTTTTCCTCCTGAGTTTTTTACGTGATTGTAGTTATCGATTAGTGACAGCCGCTGCAGGATGAGCAGGAACCGCCGCAGTTATGCTCTTCAGCCTTGGGAGGCTCACAGGTAGCAGGGTCAGCACCGTTTACGCAAAGACCTAAAATCTGCATAATGTAGTTCATCATTTCATCTACTGCAGTTCTTGCTTCATCGTAAGCCTGCATTTTCTCATTGTCCATAAGTGCAGTATATGCTTCGTTGAATTCTTCTTCGAATGCGTGCATCTTTTCAGCATCGGGTTCTTCCTTGGAAGCTTCGATCTGATAGTTCATCTGAACGAGCTGAAGTTTACCCATAAGGTCATTGAGTTCTTTGTCATTTTCATTGGCTTCTTTAGCCTTTGCGAAAGCAAGGTAGCGTTCATCCTGCTGGATTGCAGCACCGAGTTCGCGTGTAAGTTTGATTACGTCCATTTGTCGTACTCCTTAAATATATAAATTTTTATAATAAATACAGCTTACAGATGTAAGTGTAAATTATCCTTTGTATTCACCGTAAACCACCCAGGTTTTCGGCTCAGTAACTTCTACATTGACGAAAGTACCGATAAGACTTTCATCGCCCTTAAATTCAATTATTACATTTCCTTCCGTTCTTCCCGAAAGAACACCTTCGCCCTTTGCCTTGCCTTCGACGAGAACACGGTAGGTTTTACCCTTCATGGAAGCTGTTCTCTTTCCTGCGATGGATTCCTGTAAATCGGTAAGCTCTTTAAACCATTTACCCTTTTCTTCTCTGGACACTTCATCGGGCATATCATAAGCCTTAGTACCGGGTCTCGGAGAGAATATGAATGTAAAGAGCGAGGTATATTTTACCTTTTCGATAAGTGAAAGTGTATCTCTGAATTCTTCATAGGTTTCACCTGGAAAGCCTACGATAACATCACTGGTAATGGAAAGGTCAGGCATAAGCGAGTAAGCATATTCGATAAGACTGAGATATTTTTCTCTGTCATAATGACGGTTCATTTCTTTGAGAACTCTGTCATTACCCGACTGAAAAGGAAGATGAAGATGCTTAGCGATTTTATCGGAAGATGCCATAACATCCAGAAGCTCTTTAGTGCAGTCTCTCGGATGTGAAGTCATAAACCTTACGATGAAATCTCCGTCAATTTCACTGATTTTCTTGAGCAGAGCCGGGAAACGCTTATCTTCAGACAAATCCTTGTTATATGAATTAACGTTCTGACCGAGAAGAGTGATTTCTTTATATCCCGACTCAACGAGACCTTTCACTTCATTAATAACAGTGTCAAAGTCTCTGCTTCTTTCTCTGCCACGGACATAAGGCACGATACAGTAGGAGCAGAAATTATTACAGCCGTACATTATAGGCACCCAGGCTTTAAAGGTACCGTCTCTTTTTATCGGCAGGCCTTCGACTATATTACCGTCGCTGTCAGTTATATCTATAACTCTTTTTCCTGTGCAAAGAACAGTGTATACGAACTCTGGTAACTTATAGGAAACGTGAGTACCGAAAACTATGTCAATGAAAGGAAAGCTTCTTCTGAGTCTTTCAGCGACACTCTCCTGCTGTGTCATACATCCGCAAAGACCGATAATCATATCGGGATTTACCTTTTTTATAGGCTTCAAAGCACCGGCATTTCCGAAAACCCTGTCTTCAGCGTGTTCACGGATGGCACAAGTGTTATATAGCACAAAGTCGGCTTTTTCCGGTGAATCCGTAAACTCATATCCCATTTCAGCGAGCATACCCTGTAATCTCTCACCGTCAGAAACATTACCCTGACAGCCGTAAGTGTGAACATAAGCTTTTGGTTTGTCCTCGGGAAAGCGGGAAGCAAGAACTGTCTTCACCAATTCCAAATATTCTTTTTGTTTATCAAGTTCTGCCTGAGGGACAGAAAAATTATTCTTCGTCAATTTTATCTTCTTCCTTTTCGGGATTTTCTGAAATACTGATGAGCTTTTTGAGTCTGTGATTAACAGCAGAACGACTCATCTTCGGTTCACACATATCGCCTATTTCTCTTAAGCTTGCATCGGGATTGTCGATTCTAAGAGTCGCTACCTGCTTAAGGTCTTCGCTCAGAGTAACAAATGCACCGCTTGATTTAAGCTTTTCGATAGCACTCACCTGATCGAAAGATGCGAATACAGTACGTGACAGGTTTGCGTTTTCGAAATTATTGCGTCTGTTAGTAAGATTGCGGACATCCTTATAAATTTTTATGTTCATAATCTCCATAGCCGCGATATGACCACCCATCATAGTAAGCAGTTCTTCTATTGATTCGCTGTCTTTTATGTAAATAACGTTTACATACCTTCTGACCATATGTTTAGCCTTGATTCCGTATTCATTAAGAATTTTCATCAGGTCAAGACTAAGAGTTTTATAAGGAACTACAAATTCGAGATGATAACTTTTGTTAGGGTCACTGGCTGTACCGCACGACAGGAAAACACCTCTCAGAAAAGCAGCATCACAGCAGCTCAGATTAACTTCACTGTCAACGGCATCATTGGTAAGATTACCTCTGTCAATACGGTGAGTTCTTTCAGTTCCTGTGCATGAAAAAACAGAAAGCACCTTTTTTCTGGTTTCATCGTTATCAAAAGAGACCGTGTATTTCAATGCACGGGAAACGCTGAGTTGAGCCTTGATACCGCAGGCTTTTTCCGATAACAGAAGATACTTCTCAGCTACCTTTTCGTTGTCTGTCATCAGAGAAATATCCGACAGAGTAAAAGAACGCCCGAATAAAAACATTCCGTAAGCCATTGCATGAGTACAGCATCGGGGCATATCTTCTATTTTAATTAACTCATCCTTAATATCCGATGAAAATGACATATATGCCCTCCTCTCATTCAGGCTGATTATCATACAAACTTAATTTCTGTCTCTAAATCAACAGAAAATTTCTCTTTTACTGTCTTCTGACAATGTCTGATAAGACTGATAACATCGTCAGTAGTTGCATTGTCATAGTTAATTATGAATCCTGCGTGCTTTTCAGAAACCATAGCACCACCGATTCTTTTTCCTTTAAGACCGCTCTGCTCGATAAGTGCGCCTGCAAAATATCCTTCAGGCCGTTTAAAAACGCTTCCCGCACTCGGATATTCTAAAGGCTGTTTGTCTTTTCTTCTGGAAATGAAATCATGCATAGCGGCTTCAATCTGTTCTTTATCACCTTTTTTGAGACGGAAAACAACGCTCGTTATTACATAACCGCCTTTAGAATAAATACTGTGACGGTAGGAAAAATCAAGCTCATCAGCATTGAACTGACCGTTTTCTGCTTTATCAGTAATGTGTTTACAAAGAATTATAACATCCTTGACTTCACCACCGTAAGCACCGGCATTCATAAAGGCTGCACCGCCTACCGAACCCGGTATTCCGTATGCAAATTCAAGTCCGGAAAGAGATTTCGATAAAGCGTACTTACATATTGAAGCCACACTCGTTCCTGCACCCGCTTCAAAGGTACATTCGTCAATTTCTTTAATGTAATCGAAGCCTTCACCGATATAAATTACCGCTTTATCTCTTATGCCTTCATCACTGACGAGAAGATTACTGCCTTTACCGAGAATGAATGTCTCAATGCCTTCCTTCTCACAAAGAGAAACTGCATTTTTCAATTCATCCTCATCACTCGGAATAATGAAAACTTCAGCAGGTCCGCCCGTTTTAAAGGTAGTGTAAAGTTTCATCGGTTCATCGATGCGATAAGAAATCCCTTTCTCATCGAGACTGTTAATCAATTTTTTCAAAGGATTACCTCCAGAATTAATATGTAACCAATGCAGCACCGATAATACCTGCATCATTACCGAGAGTAGCTCTGCAGATTTCAGTCTGCTTCTCCTGCATTTTACTGTAACGCCATTTTGCCACATATTCTCTCAGAGGTGCAAGTAAGGTTTCACCCTCGTTACAGATTCCGCCGCCGAAGCATATCATTTCAGGCTGGAAAATATTAACTATATCAGTTGTGCCGATTGCAATATATCTTATGTAATTATCGACAACTTCTTTACCGTACTCATCTCCGGCTCTCATAGCATCAAAAGCCGTTCTGCCGCCTGCATTATTGATGTCACCGCCGCAAAGATCCCACATCTTACTGTCCTTATGAGATTCCATAGCGGCTTTGGTCTGATTAACGAGAGCAGTAGCTGAAGCATATCTTTCAAAGCATCCGACTCTACCGCAGTTGCACTCTTCACCGTCGAATTTAATGGTAATGTGACCAAGCTCACCGCCTGCATCGTTACATCCGGCGAGAACCTTTCCGTCGAGAATAACACCGCCGCCGACACCTGTGCCGAGAGTAATGGCAATGAAACTCTTTTTTCCTCTGCCTGAACCTGCAAGTGCTTCACCCAAGGCAGCACAGTTTGCGTCATTTTCGATATAAACCTTAACACCGGGGATTTTATCGTTGATAAGTTTTACGGCAGGAACGTGGTCAAAGTAAAGGTTATTAGCGTAAAGAATTACACCGTTTTCCTTATCGCATGAACCGGGAGTACCTATACCGATGGATTCTACTTCCGAAATGTCAATCTTGGCATTTTCGCAGGCAGTGAAAATACATTTTACAATATCATCAAAGATTTCTTCAGCAGGACGTGGAATATTTGTCTTGGCTTTACCGAGACCGATAATTTTATAATCGCTGTCGATAACACCTACAGCGATGTTTGTTCCGCCTAAATCTACACCAATTTTATACATAATAAATCTCCTTCGTTACGGCAATCAGAAGTTGCCCCATATTTTTAATTCTTCTTCCTGTGGAATAATATCGTCAGCCATACCAAGATTATGCATAAGCTCACGAGCGGCATTATATCCCATTTTCTTCTGTCTGTTATTCATTGCTGCAACCTCGATTATTACGGCAAGATTTCTACCCGGCTTAAGAGGTACAACGGTGTGAGGTACTTTAACACCTAAAATTTCAGTATACTCACTTTCCATGCCCATTCTGTCATAAACCTTTTCACTGTCCCAGGGTTCAAGCTCAATAACCATATCGATCTTCTCAGCAAGCTTTACAGCACCCATACCGAAAATTCTTCTGGCATTGATTATACCGATACCCCTGAGCTCAATGAAGTGTCTGATGTTGTCAGGAGCAGAGCCTACTATAGTTCTTGCTCCTGTTTTTTTGATTTCTACGGCATCGTCTGCTACGAGACGGTGACCTCTTTTGATAAGCTCGACAGCCGTTTCACTCTTACCGACACCGCTGTCGCCTAAAATAAGGACACCTTCACCGTATACTTCTACGAAAACGCCGTGACGGGTAATTCTTTCAGCAAGCTCAACATTAAGATAACCGATAACCGCAGCCATAGCACGAGAGGTCGAGTCATTACTCAGAAGAACAGGTACATTATATTTCGGAGCAAATTCAAGTATTTCGGCAGGACACGGGAGCGTTCTTGTAATTATTATACAGGCAGGCTCTTTTGACATAAAACGCTCTACCCTCTCTTTTCTTTCCTCGTCAGGGTAACTGTTTATGTACTCTACCTCGGTTTTACCTAAAAAATTTACTCTTGTATTATCGAAAAAATTCTCATAACCCGAAATGAACAGACCGGGTCTGTTTACATCAGGCGACGAAATAAAGATTTCATCGGGAGCTTTAGGTAAAAATAAAGTTTCCATCTGTAAATCTTTTAAAAATTTTGCAAGAGAAACACTGTACTTAGACGGCATAATCCACCTCCGTTAGTAACTTTCCTTAATTTTCTGCTTTGTTTTTTAAATAATGACACGTGATTTTTCTTCACGCTCTTTTCTTAATATCATACCCTCTTCCAGAGGTGTATCACAACTGAAAGAAAATTTCATCATCGCATGATTTGCTGATTCAATGTCTTCACCGTCAGCATTTTTTAAGTTTTCGGCAATAACCTTAAAGGGCTTTTCACCGACAGGCATAACCTCAAGCTCTTCACCGCTGAAAAAACGGTTTCTCTGAGTGCAATATGCCCTGCCGTTTTCATATCTGTCAACAATGGCAACGACATCCCACTCTCTGTTGTATCCGCCCTTATAGCTTACATTAGCATCCTCTGACGGATCACCGAAAAAGAAGCCTGTACAGTAATCACGGTAGCTTACTCGGCGCATTTCATCGAGAATCCACTGCTCAGGTCTGTAATCGTCTGACGGATTTTCCAGATAACCGTCTATTGCTTTCCTGTAAGCATTTGTCACGACAGCGACATAATATTCTGATTTAGCTCTGCCCTCGATTTTAAAGCTGGTAATACCCGATTTAATCATCCGTGGGATGTGTTCTATCATACACATATCCTTGGAATTAAGAATATATGTCCCGCCATCACCTTCGTAAACCGGAAAATACTGACCGGGACGTGTTTCCTCCATA
Organism: Acutalibacteraceae bacterium; assembly: GCA_045637365.1. Classification (GTDB taxonomy): domain Bacteria; phylum Bacillota; class Clostridia; order Oscillospirales; family Acutalibacteraceae; genus UBA6857. The sequence goes on along the minus strand of JAZTZH010000067.1, from coordinate 2,907 downwards.
AGAGAATACTTCCAGCGGCAAGGCTGTGCACATTCACCTTTATTTGCATCACGGTTTACGAGATAATTCGAGATAAGACATCTTCCCGAAAAAGAAACACACATCGCTCCGTGAACAAAACATTCTATATCCATATCGTAAGGAATGTTTTCACTCATAATTCTTATTTCTTCCATACTCAACTCTCTGGCAGTAACTACACGCTTTGCTCCGAGATTATAAAAAGCATTTGCAGCAGCATAGTTAACGATACCTGTCTGAGTAGAAATGTGAATTTCAGTGTCGGGAGCATACTTTTTAACATAATCGAGTACGCCCATATCCGAAACTATCAGTGCATCCACCTTTGCTTTTACAGCGTTCTCGAGAAACTCGGGAAGCTGAGAAAGCTCATTACTTCTCGGTAAAACATTACAGGTAAGATATACCTTGACACCATGCTCGTGAGCATAGGAAACGGCACGGCAAAGCTCATCTTTATCAAAATTCGCAGGAGCGGCTCTCATTCCGAAAACCGTACCTCCGAGATAAACTGCATCAGCACCGTATTTTATAGCCACCTTGAGCCTTTCCATATCTCCCGCAGGAGCAAGAAGCTCAGGCTTTTTGAATTTTTTATCCATTTTATTCTCCATTATCTGCCGTAAAGAACTTTTTCGGTATTTGCCTGATGTTCACTTGCGGTTTCAGCAAGGAAAATCTCGCCTTTATCATTATGGCAGAAGAAATGATAATCACTTTCCTCGGGATAAAGCGCAGCTCTTATTGCAGCGGCACCTGGATTACAGATAGGTCCGGGGGGCAATCCGGGATTACTGTAGGTGTTATATGAACCGAGATACATATTATAGTAGAAATCAGTGAAAAGATTGAATTCCTTAAGTGAAAGAACATAGTCCTTCGTGGAGTTCATATCAATAGAAGGATATGTTGCCTTGTCGGCGAGTCGGTTATGAATTACAGAAGAAATAGCATCCATCTGTGTAGTATCCTTAGCCTCTCTCTGAATGATAGAAGCGATAGTAATAATTTCATCGACTGACATACCGAGTTCCTTGATTCTGCTGTTGTATTCGTCTTTCCATTTATTTTCGAAGTTATTAAGCAGCTTCTTAATTACAGAGCCGGCATTCTCACCGATAAAGAAATCATAAGTGTCGGGGAAAAGATATCCTTCTGCATTCAGATATCGTCCGTTAACCGTTCCGATACTGCTGATGAAATCGTACTGATTACCTGTAATTCCAAGGTTGGCATAAAGCTTCTCAGCCTCACATACTCCGTATTTTTCGAGCTTCTCGAAAACCTGAGCAACTGTCCAGCCTTCAGGGAAGGTAAGGCGGACTGTATCCTTATATCCGCTGCTCGAAACCATAATCTCTTCGAGGATTCCCTCAATTCCCATCTCAGAATTAAGGAAATAGGTTCCGGGAGAATACTTTATTCTGACTGTTTCATACTGCTGTGTCTCTTTATTCTTGACTCTGACTTCGTCATAATGGCGAAACTTACAGAAAATATCAGTGATAAGAGGCTGTTTTATCAGCCCGGCATCCTTGACTATTTCGAATACCTGTTCATACTCGGTCACCTCAGGAGGAATATAAACAGAAATGTAGTCACTTTCTCCGCTTTTGTCGATAACAAGAATATCATTGATGGTTGTCATAGCCACTGTGGAAGCAGTAACTGTAAGAATAGCGATAAAAATCACACAAACACATGCAACAAGTACAGAGTTTATGAAATTATATTTTCTCTCGGCAGAGGTCTTTTTCTTCTTCTGAACAGAGCTTTTACTCTGAGCTACACTTTTACTGCTCTGTGTTACAGTCCGCTTAACAGGAGGAGCCTGTCTTCTGTCGGAAGGCACAGCCTGACCGTTCTTCTGAGCAGTTACAGGAGGATTGACCTTTCTCGGAATGTTATTGACAGGAACTGCACGGGTAGCAGTATCAGCTTTCTTCTGTATTGATTCGAGATATTCCCTGCCCGTAATTTCTTTCACCGCAGGTGCGGAATTTAATGATGTGGCAGGCGTAATATCGGGTATAGAATTTGCCTCCTCAGGTAAATGCACCTGGAATTTAGTGACTCTCGGCTTAACTGCGCCACCCTGAGCTGCTCCTGCTCTTCCACGGGTAGACTGAATATTTTCACTGAAGTCACCCAGAGAATTTGACTTTGTAATATGAGGCGGTACAACCGATGATGATTTACCCGAAAGGTTTACATCTTCATTACGGAAACGGTCATCCATATTAAATCCTCCTTTACTTTAATTCGAAAATTTTATTATCTGTGATAATTATATTTAAACTGATATCATATTCATCAAAGGGAAGCCTGTCACAAAGACATTCTTCATAGCACAATCCTACTGTTATTCCCTTGAAATTACTTAAAAAACGGTCATAGTACCCTCTGCCGTAGCCGAGACGGTACCCTGCTTTATCGATTGCAAGTGCAGGTACAATACACAGTGAGCTCTCTGTACCATGAGCTTTTACACATAAATCGGTATTAGGCTCCTTCAAAGAAAACATCCCGTCTGTAAGCGAAGCATCAGGATCACCTATATAATAGAAATCCATCGTGCCGTTTCTGTCAGTACATTTCGGAAGAGCTACCTTTTTTCCCTGAGACAAGGCATAACGGATTATTCTGACAGTATCAGCTTCACTGCCGACAGAATAATATGTAAAAATTTCATCAGCATTAACAAAAGCATTACAGCCTGTAACAAGAGTGAAAATTTCTGCATCCTTATCTGTACTTTTCGCAGAACCTCGTACAGATCTGAATTTATTTCTCAGAAAGATCTTATCCTCTTTCATCTGCACTGAATAGACTTACGGATTTCTTCTGCCTTTTCCGCACCGGAAAGATATGCGACGATTTCTAAAC
>JAZTZH010000066.1:0-2729 GCA_045637365.1 Acutalibacteraceae bacterium | reverse complement strand
ACCTTACGGCCGTTCTTTGTTGCCATTCTCTTACGGAAGCCGTGTTCCATTTTTCTGTGGCGCTTTTTGGGTTGATAAGTTCTTTTCATTGCATTAAACGTCCTTTGATAATTTTATAAAACGGGACATATTGCAAGGAGTATAGAAGTGAAGCAATATGGTGTCCGACGCTTTTAAATTTAATGCGACCAAAAAGTCATTAGACAGCAAGACATAACTTGCAGAGAAACATTATATATCAAAAGGGTCAGTTTTGTCAATGATTTTAGCCGTTTTTCTTCGATTTTACAGGTGTTTTAAGGCTTATTGATGATAGCATTGTGGTCTTGTCCCGTACTGTACACAAGATAATGTATTATCCGTTAAATCTGTTTTTTTATGTTAAGGAAAATCTAAAGTAAATATACCATAATATGTGTTGCATTTTACTCTAAAGAGTGCTAAAATAAGAACATTAACCCAAAGGAGGCGTTTAATTTGGACGAACTTAAGAAAGACGGCTTACTCCCCGAGGAGGAAGAAAAGGAAGTATCCGAAGAAATAACAGAAGAAATTTATGTTTCCGAAGATGATACAGAGGAACAGGATGAGCTTATTGAAGAGCTCGAAAGCATCAGAGATATGTTCCAGGAAGAGCTGGACAGAGCCAATGCAGAAACTGATGAAGAAGGTATGCTTATTCAGGAGCTCGAAGGCGATGAAGAGTATATGTCAGAGGAGGATGAGGAAATAGCTCCCGAGGATCTCTGTCAGTGCTGTGGAGAAAAAAGACGTTTCAAGGAATTTGATGAGGATTATCCCTATTGTGAGGATTGCCGTAATGCCATGAAAAAATACCCTATGAGAAAAAGCGGTATTCTGGCATTTCTTTTAGCAGGTGTACTTCTGGTAGCGAGCTTTTCAGTGTCTTATCCTTATATGAACGATGCACTTACTGTGGCAGATGCATCAGCAAACTATAAGTCAGGTTACATTATGAGTGCTCTTCAGAGCTACTATTCTTACTTCAACGGAGGTAAAAGCGGTGCAGGTATTTCAAAGAGAGCTTTCGATGAAGTAATCGAGGGTTACAATAAATTAGGATACCAGGCAAACAGCGCTCAGCTTATCAATACTTATTATACAGAAGACGATCTCAAAAAGCCTTACAACAAAAAGTACGCTGATATAATAAAGGAATCTACCGTTCTTACTGAAACATACGAAGCGGTCACTGCGATTACTGAGGATGTTTTCTCAGGTAAGGATTTCGATTATGACAAGGTTATGGCTGAACTCGAAGCACTCAAACAGTCAAACCCCATCGAAGAAGGAAAGAGTGAAGTTACCGAAAAGTACAACGAGGTATTTATCGAGTATTACAAATATGTTCTTATGAGCACTGAGGAAAAGCCTCTCAGTGAACAGATGGAACAGCTCAAGTACATCGACTCCATCGGTGCAGGTCAGGAATGGATATATCTTGCCAACTACTGTGCCATCGCCGCAAGACTCGGTGACGAGGAAGCAGTCAATTACAGCTTTGATAAGCTTTTAGAGCTTAACAAGGAAGACAGTACCGCCTATCTCTCCAAGGCAAATCTTTACCGCTTTACGGAAACTCCCGATGCTGACAAGATGATAGAGGTCTGTGAAGAAGCAAAGACAAATCTCGGTGCAAGTGATGTTACCTATAAGCATTCTATGGCAATCGCATATCTTATCAAGGGCGAAGGCAGTCTTGCCCTTGAGGAAATAGAAGGTCTGTTCAATGCAGGTAATTACACCGTTCAGAACTGTAATCTTTATGCTCTCTGCGGTCTTTATAACGGCGATGAAAAGATTTACGATGATATGAAATCTCTCCTCGCAAATTACGGATATGAAATAAGCGAACTCGTTACACAGTACAAGAATGATAAAATCACCATCGAAGAAATAATCAAGGACCAGGGAGGCGACATCTGATGACAAAGCTTTATATTCTTACTAAATATCTCACCTTTCCCGGTGCTCTTATAAGATGTATGTGGGAACAGATAGTATGCCGTATCTGTAAGGTTCCCGTAGAGGATAACCGTTATTTAAGAAACGACGAAATGATCAGTCATGTCGAGCACGAATTTATGCCTAAGGCTCAGGGCGCATTTGCTCTCTGTTTCGTACCTGCATTTATGAATTTTATCGGTGCATTTTTACTTTCACTGGCACCCATTATGTTCACTCTTTATGCAAGATTCGATGAAATGGTGCTTACTGTGGTAAATGCTATCGCTTACTGGTTTGCGTTTTCGCTTATGGTGAACTCTTATCCTCTTATTGAGGATGCATACAATATGATGGAAAAGATTTACAAGAAGGGTAATATTCTTCAGAAGATTTTATATGCACCTGCAGCTGTTCTTCTTTTCATCGGTGCATTCGTAGAGAAATACTGTTTAAGCTTTATTCTCGGAATCGCACTTACAGTAGTTATTGTTATGATTTAATCTGAAAGAACTGTTTAAAACCACCGTAAAGACTGAATTTTTCGGTCTGAACGGTGGTTTTATTGATTTATTTTTTTAAACGTACGTTTATAACGATTTTGTTTTTGGTGAAAGTATTTTTTCGATGTAACAATAAGATATATTTTTATTGTTTTCGTTTCAATAAAACATTCAGTCGTCATCGCTCGATCCGCTTGGGCTTTTCCTTTGCCCCGGTCGGCAAAGGAAACAAAGCTCCCTTGTCGGAAAGAATCCGAACAC
>JAZTZH010000065.1:0-8213 GCA_045637365.1 Acutalibacteraceae bacterium | reverse complement strand
CCCATCCCGCTATAATCAGCAGAGAGGATTATGCTTTGGTGCAAGAGCTAAGAGAACATAGACGAAGACCGAACCGAATAGGAGTGGTTAGCATATTTTCAGGGATGTTGTACTGCGAAGATTGTGGCAAAAAACTTTATTACTGTACTACCAACAATAAAAAAGTTCAATCGTATTTCGTTTGTTCCTCATTCCGAAAAGACACAGATGTATGTTCTTCGCATTACATCCGAGAAAATGTTATCAATGAGCTTGTACTTGAAAGTATGAAAAGAGTTTTGTGGTATGTGCAATGTTATGAAACTCAGTTTGCAAAAGAGCAGATGAATATTCTCGACATAAGGCAGCAGAAAGAACTACTTACCAAACGCAGAGAGCTTGAAAAAGCAAACAGGCGTATTAGTGAAATTGACAACATAATTCAAAAGCTCTATGAAGATAACATTATCGGCAAAGTATCTGATGAAAGATTTGCAACCTTATCATTGTCTTTAGAAAGCGAGCAGAAAACTTTAAAGGAATCCATCCCTGAAATGGAAGAGTATATCAGCACTGCATCCGTCAAGAAAGAAAACTTACAACAATTCATTGATAAAGCAAAGCGTGTAACAAGACTTAAAGAATTGACACCTGAAATTGTACATGAGTTTATTGAAAAGATTGTTGTATCAAAGCCAACCTACATTGACGGAGTAAGACACCAAAGTATTGATATATATTACAAAGGTGTCGGCATCATCAAATTCTTCTCGCCTGAAGAAATGGAAGCTCTTTATCAAAAACACATTAACAGCAAACAAGACAAAGAAAAAACGGCATAGCATAAGCTACACCGTGAAAAATTAATATTAATTTTTACTACAAAGGCCTCCTCGGGGTACCAACTTCCTTATGAAGGGTACCCCGATGTAGCCTTTTTATTACTGTCTTTTCTGATAGCTTTTACAGAAATGAGGAACTGCGATAGAATCAGCACCTGTCTTTTCATGTGTAACTTCGATTTTTTCGAGCTTGCACTTATCACATTCCACGTGCCACTGACATTCTGTTACAGTACATTTTACGCCTTCGTTTGTCATGAAAATTCACCTCCCTTTTCTTACTGTAATTAGTATAGACAAAGGGAGGTGTTTTTATTCAGTTGATTATTTGCTCAATGAGCCTGATATTTCAGTTAAATAGCCTAAAACTGTTGACACTGCATTGAAAATAAACTCAACGAGTCTTCCGACATAATTCAGTATAACCTGAGTCTTTACATCCTTGTCAATAACAATGTCAAATCTCGAAGAAGCATCTGCTTTCGTGTAAGGCTCACTGTCATCGTAAGCTACCTTTTCACCGTTAAGAATAGTGAAATCGAAGGTTCTGCCGCCTATGGGAGTAAGACTTTCAGCGAAATAAGAAATGTTTACCTCGAAATTTTTATGACTTACTGCAGGCACGTCACCCTTAAGAGTAATTTCACGCATCGCACCCGGCTCGAGAGTGAAGGGGGAAAAGCTGAAAGCGATATCAGCGCCCACGACACTGAGAGCAGTTATGACTATCTTTCTTTCCTTGGAAAGATTTATGATTACCAGAGCTGTATCCTCTGATGAGACATAGCCCTCCTGACTGTTGTTGAATGCCGCCCATACAGTATGTGACGGATTCGTAGTAGCGTGGAACTGAGGATACTCCGGTAAAGAATGAACATCAAAGCTTTCATCTGTGAGAAGAAGCTTTCTCATAAGTGTGTTTGTAAATTCATCCTTTACGGTCATTCCGTGATAGTAATTTTCAATAAACCAGGTATGCTCGGGAAGATATGAGGTAGATGCATCGACAGTCATCGAGGGAGACACCTGATAAAAGCCGGTATCTTCCTTCTGAACATAACCGTCAGAGAAGCGTTCACCGAAGGGAGCGATTGTGGCTCCTGTACATCCCGCTGTGGTAAGAATAGCATCGGAGCTTTCGGTCATACCTGTGATGATTTTATTATCATAACCTGAAATGTTATAAATGTTTGTACCTGTTTTTCTTGCCTTTTCGAAGCCGTCCGCATAGTTGTTAATGCCGTCACGGGACATTATTTCGTAATGCATTCTGTCGCTTTTTGCGATAAGACCTGCATGTACCACAGGGTCAAGACATTTCGCCTTTACATCCTCGTACTGCTCGAGAGGAATGAAATCCCAGAGGCTTCCCCAGCATCCGATAGTTTCCATTACATAAGGAAGCAGCGCTTCGATAAGCTCATCGATAAATCCGAGCTGCTGTGCCATAACGAGAATCTGATAATCCTCTTCCAGCATAAAGGCATGCTGAATAAAGGTAAGAAGACCGATTTCATCGAAGTCGATCTCTCCGTTAAAGGCATCGTAAGCAATACCTGCACCGCCTAATGCAGGACAAGTGAGAACTGCATTGTTTACCTTGCCTTCTTCACCGTAGAGAGCTAAATAGGTACCTGTTATCTGTCCGCCGTGAGAAAGAGTCATAATGTTAGCTCTGTCAATGGGAGCCTCACCTTTTTCGGCTCTTACTATATTATTATGTGCGATTACATCAGCAATATATACTCTGAGCTTTTCAGCGTTTTCGATAGCGCCCATACGGAAATCGGCAGAAAAAACATAAAGATTTTCATATCCGACTACCTCAGAAAGCTCAGCCATAAATTCCTTTTCGTACTGATGCTTACCGTCGGGATATTTTTCTATGAGGTTAGCGTAATTTCCGTCTTCGGCAGTAACGATGTAAGGCTTCACATCATAATAGCTTGTGCCGTCAGGATTACACTTCATGCCTTCGAAAATTCTGTTAAAGCCCTCGCCTAATTTTTTTGCAAGAGGTGCCACATCACCCTCTGAAAGATAGGTTTTGAAATCAGGCACGATGGACTCCAGGTCTCCGCCTGCTCCTACCTGAGCCACCGGGTCATCCCACACAACGATTTCTTCACCCGTTTCCTCGTCAATACGATAAAGAGCCGCAGAGGTAAATCCGGGTACAAGAATGATAGGATAATCAGTGTAATCTGCCTCCTGCTGTGCGGAGGAAGGAAGAACACAGATACCGCAGACTAAAATAATACTCAGTAAAACAGAAAAAATCTTCTTCATTTGTTTTCCCTCACTTCCGGAGATTATTCCTTAGTTTCTTTTTCTTCACTTTCATCTTTTTTTCTCATTTTCGGGAGAAAAATACATACACCGATAGCGAGTACGGCGAGAATGGCGAGACCAATGGGAATTATATAATCCGCATCGTTATCTCCCGTAACAGGTGTTATCGCAGGCACTGCAACGGGCTCTGCAGCGATAACCTGAAAAATTACCGCACCTACAGAAAGAACCATTAAGGCTGCGAGAAAAATACAGATTCCTTTTATCATTGATTTAGGCATCATAAATAAAAACTCCTTTTTATAACATTACATTCTACATTTTACATCTATTAATCTTACTTGTCAACCTTTTAAAGATAAAACAACAGGAGCCGTATAAAAACACGGCTCCTGAAATTTACTGTTTACTATTAATAGGTTGCGTTTGCTGAAGCATTAGCCTGAATGTTTCTGATCTGAGTCTTGGCGATAGAAACAGTGAAGTCCTTAACAGCGGCAAGATTTTCAGCAACTTCGTTTGCGATAGCTACGTTATCGCCTGCAACGAGTCCTTCTGCAAAGGTGTTATATTCAGCAGAAGCAAGGTCATTTTTAATAACATCGGACCATGTGGTTACTTCTGCTTCAGAAACAGCATACATAATGTGGTAACCGTAAGTAGTCTCAACGATACCTACATCACCGGCTTTTCTGCCCTCTGCGAGAGCCCAGCCTTCGAATTCAGCTACCATATAACCTTCGGTTACATCCTCATAAATACCGCCCTGTTCTGCGTTACCGTCTGCTGAATGCTTCTTAGCCAGCTCTGCGAAAGCATCCTCAGTTTTGTCACCGGCGAGATAAGAAGCAAGAATATCCTGAGCTTCCTTGTAAAGAGCCTTGTCCTTAGTAGTTGCAAGGTCAACATCAATGTCAACAGTTACATCGTAATCAGCGGGATTGAGAAGCTCAACCTCAACTTCTTCTTTTTCTTCTGCAGCGGCTTCAGTGGTTTCTTCTGTAGCTTCTTCACCCTCTGCAGTTTCTTCTGTTTCGGTTTCTTCTTCCTCTTCAGGGAACTGAAGGAGGATATGTCTTACATCGTAGGTCTTTGAATCGGGAATGTGATGAACGGGTTCAACCATCATATAAACAGTATAGCCTTCGCCTTCGTTTTCTACGATATAGGTTTCACCTTTTTCTGTCTTTTCACTCATAGCCCAGTCGAGGAAATCCTCATCAGCAGCAGAGTAGGAAAGATCGCCGTAGGTTGTGTCCTTGAGAAGTGTAAGGCTGTCGTCAGTCTTCATTTCAGCATAAGACTCACTGCCTGCTGCCTTTTCAAATTCGGAAGCGATTTCAGCGAATTTTCCGCCGTTTGCGAGCTTAGCTACAAAGCTTTCAGCCTTATTCTTTGCATCAGCCATAGTTGCCTTTGTAACCTCTGTCTTGTCCTCTTCGCCTTCCTTTTCAGCCTTAACAGTTACTTTTTCAGCCTTGATAACATAGTTACGAAGTGAAACAGCACCGTAAACGTCAAGATTATCTTTATATTCCTTTTCGATTTCCTTATCGGAATAGCTGTCTGCGAATTCAGCAAGCTTTGCTTCCTGTACCTTTTCATTGAGAACCTGTTCTTCACAGATCTGCTCTAAGAGAGATACAGTCATAGCCTTACCGAAGAATGCACGGAGATATGCGGGAAGAGAGTAGTTGCCTGACTTGGCATTTTCCTTAAAGGATTCGATAGCTTCGTCTACCTTCTTGTAATCATCCTCGTCAAGGGTGATGTTATTCTCTGCTGCATAAGCCTTGGCAGCCTTTACGAGCTTGATGCTTTCTTTAGCACTGTAATCGAAATAATCGGTGAACATGGGGTTTTCGATACCTTCGATTTCACCTGTGTATGCCTGCTGGTCGGGAGCTACATTATAATCGTAACCGGTGTACATTTTACCCATACCCTGACCGTAGTAGGTATCATACTGATAAGAATACTGGAAATAGTTATTGAAAACAGAGTTATAGTAGTAGCTGTATTCAGCCATAGTTACTTCTGTTTCGCCTACATTAAAGGCTACCTTGCCTCTCTCGAGCATGCCTGAGTTGCTTACTGAGAAGCCTGCGATACCTGCTGCGATAGCGATAACCACTAAGATTGCGATAGCGGTTTTAGCTCCCTTTGAGAGGATAATGTTGTGTGATTTTTTCTGATTCTGTTTTGCTGCCTTAGCAAGACGCTCTTTACGTTCCTGGCGATAAGCTTCAGCAGAAGACATTTCTTTCTTTGCCATGGGGATTCATCCTTTACTAATTATTTGACTTACCTCGAGTAAACAGTGACTCAAAGTATATTAGGTAATATTGTATACCATTTATTCAAAAAAAGCAAGTCATTTTCTCATATATATATTAAACACGCCAACTTAAAAAGTAACAAAAATTTTTTGCTCATTTTAGCCAAAATACAAAAAATAGTACTGTGAAATCCTTTCACAGCAAAAATAAAACAAACATATTGACAGATATGAAAATTCTCTCTAAAATTAAAATTACAGACGAACAAATGTTCTTTATTCGGTTTCCATCCCGTTAATACCGGAGCAGAACAAAGGAGGAATCAATTAAAAATGTATCTTAACAGCTTCGAAAAGGAAGAGTATTTTCTTGCCCGTGAGGCCTTTACTCAGTGGCAGAGCAAGACATACGAAGACATCGACGAATATATTTTAAGGCAGAGGAAATGTGAGCTTAACGAGCTTGTAAACAAGGTAATCAGTCAGGAGCTTTCCGCCTCAGACAGAGTTCTGGTGGACCTTCACTGGTTTAAGGGCTACAGTAAAAGTGAAGTCGCACGAAAATTAGGCATAGATCCTTCTACCGTAAGCCGCAGACTCGATAAAATCACAGACACTATCTACGACAAGCTTAAATATGCCATCGAATACCGCTACGGTCCGTCCTTTTCACACAGGGCGAAGCTCATCATCAAAAACAAAGATGCCTTTTTCAGTTACTCAGAGCCGGAGGTTTTATCCCGACGCATTAAACAGCTGAGGATGAAACAGGGTCTTGAGCTCAGAGACGTCAGCGAAATGACAGGCATAACAGAAAAAGCACTCAGAGAAATCGAAGACAAAGGAAGAGAGCTGACAGGCACCGAAATAAAAAAGCTTGCCGTTTTTTACGGCACCACAGCTGACTACATACTTTTCGGCAGCAAAGCTTCTTCCGTAAAGAAAGGATGCTATAATTAATGAATACTACCTTACAGGATTTAGCAAATGAATACGACGACTCAATAAAGGTTCAGCAGAAAGTTATCGACAGTAACCGTAAGAAGCTTCTGCAGGCACAGAGACAAGGTAATTTTAAGGAGGTAAAGAGACTCTCCACGCTTCTTCACATTCTTTACGACGAGAAAAGCGAGCTGGAGGAGAAGGCAACACGGCTGAGGAATTATTATTCGTAAACACACAGCAGAAAAGACAGACTCGAGTGAGCCTGTCTTTTGTTATGCTTATAATATTAATAATGTGCCATACCGCATTCACATACGGGGTTTATTTTGAAGAGCTTCGAGAAGAACTGAACGATTTTCCAGATGAAGCCTATAAAGCCGGATTTATGGCAAAGATGCGAGCAGTCGTCAGCTTTACTGTCGCCGCACTTGGTGCACACAGCATTCTGATAATCGTGACCTGTGGTTGGAATGATTTCTGTGTAGGTGTCATTACAGAAACAGGTGTATACTGTCTGTCCGTTAGCTGTGCAAGTAGCGGGTGTGGTGACGGCAGTGTAGGAGTGACCTGTGGAGGGAAGGATTTCCGTATAAGTGTAACCGCAAGTACAGGTATATACCGCATGTCCGTTTGCCGTACAGGTGGCAGAAGTGCTTACAATATTAAAAGAATGAGAATGTTTAAAATGAATAGAAGCGTTTTTCAGAGATTCATTTCCCGATGAACCAATGTTAATAAGATTCCACTGTTCTTCCGTACCATTATAATATATATCAGTAATTTTTTCACTTTGCCAAAAAATTTCACTACCTATTTCCGTTAAAGAGAACGGCAAAGAAACTTTGAAAAGATTTTTACAAAACGCAAAGCTTCCGCAAGTATCCCTATAGCCATCACCGCTTTCCCAACCATCCATAGAATCATATGGACTAATTGAAAGGACACCTTCTTCTAATGTTACACTTTTCAGATTATCGCAGGAGTAAAAACAGCCTCCGGGAATTTCTTTTATACTACCGGGTATAGTTATGCTTTCCAGACTATCGCAATCCCAAAATGCAAATTCACCTATGCTTGTTATATTGTCTGGAATGTTGATATTTTTTAAACCTATACATCCCCAAAAAGCACTTCTCGGTATCCTCGTAAGATTCTTTCCAAATATAACGATTTCCAGATTTATACAATCTTCAAACGGTCCTACATAATTAGGTTTGGGATCTTCAATAGAAACAATAGAATCAGTTAAAACCAAACTCTTCATATTAGTACAGTTTGCAAATGCTGCGGAGCCAATACCTGTTACAGTATAACCTCCCAAAGTACTTGGAACAACTACATCACCGCTAATAGATTTGTCAACATAAGTTATAGTTGCTTCTCCATTTTTAACCGTATAAGTATAGTAGCCTTCAATTGATGTTTCCGCCGCACTTGCACCTAAAGCAAGGCACAGCATAAGTGTGAGCACTAAAATAATGCCCGTTAAAAGTTTTTTGCTTGTTTTCATAATCATTTCTTCCTTTCAATTTTTATTAAACAAATTGTTTAGTAACACAATTATATTAAACAATCCGTTTAATGTCAATAGTCTTATAAACATTTTGTTTATAATTTACATAAAGGAGGTATGACGATGGACTACACCAAACGACTGTATGACCTGCGCATTGACAGTGACCTTAAGCAGGAAGATGTGGCGAAGGTACTGAAAATCACCACACAGGCTTACGGTATGTATGAAAATAAGAAAAGAAGCCTTCCTATAGAAAGCCTCATTACTCTGTGCAAATTCTATAATGTCACCTCTGATTATATTTTAGGATTAAGCGATAATAAGAACCGATAACCGTTCATTTTATGTATGTAAAGTGAGC
>JAZTZH010000064.1:0-18554 GCA_045637365.1 Acutalibacteraceae bacterium | reverse complement strand
GCACTGCTTATCGGCAGCCAGATTTTTGAACCTGTTTTCAGAAAAACCTCTTCCCTGCTGAAGATTAACACAGAAACTTACGGCTGGAAATTCCTGCAGATGTGCCGCACATATTTCCTGTGCTGCATAGGCAGAATCTTCTTCCGCAGCCCTGGTGTTTCTGCTTCAATCGGCATACTCCTGAAAGTATTCACAAACATTTCCATCCCATCCCTCAGCCGGATTGTAAATGTAATGGGCAAAGTTGACCTGGGCGTGGCAGTTGTTGCTGTGCTGGTGTTACTTGCAGTGGATATTATCCGGGAATTTACCAGTGTAAGAGAACTGCTGGCAAAAGAAAACCTGTTTTTACGCTGGATTATTTTATTCGCAGCCATCTTCGCTGTAATTTTCATGGGTATATACGGCCCTGGTTACAGTGCAAGCAGCTTTATATATGAACAATTCTGATTTAAGAAAAAGAAAAGGAGTTAAGAACTATGGATGAACTTTTAAAGGTATTAAAGGAAGTATACCCCGATGTGGATTTTGCTAATGAGGACAGTCTTATCGATGACGGCATTATTGATTCAGTGGGTATGGTAAAAATCATTTCTCTTATCGAAGACTGCTTCGACATTTCCGTTACTATGGAATACATTCAGCCTTCATATTTTCAGTCAGCTGAGACTATGTGGGAAATGATTGAGGAGTTGATGTAAAAAATGAAGAAGAACAGAAAGATTATAACTATTCTGCTCGGCCCCGCTCTGTTTTTACTTTGTTATTTCTTATTACCTGTTGATGTGTTTACCACTGCGGCCGCAAGAGGCTCCGTAGGTATGGTTTTGTGGATGGCACTCTGGTGGGTAACAGGTCCCGTTGATTATGCCGTAACGGCATTTTTACCCATAGCCGTAAATGCCGTGTTTAACTTCGTGGATATGTCGGCTATTATTTCGAACTATTCGTCTGAAACCATTATGCTGCTTCTCGGCGCATCGATTCTCGTTGTTTCATGGGAGATTACAGGTCTTGATAAGAGAATTGCGGCTAAGTGTCTGTCTCTTGTAGGCGGCAATCTCAGTACACAGCTCGTTTTCTGGTTTATTCTTTCCACGGCACTTTCGGCTATTCTTCCCAATGCTGTAGTCTGTGCCACCATTACACCCATCGCTGTTTCGATGCTTAAATTCATCGGAGAAGAGGATATCGGAGAAAGTAAAAACGGCTCGCTTATCCTTCTTACTATCGCTTACGGTGCGGGTGTAGGCGGTCTTGCCACACCTCTGGGCGGTGCGATGAATCTCGTTACCGTCGAATACATCGAGGAGCTTACGGGTCAGGAATTTATGTACACCTCATGGGTAGTACGTTTCCTTCCCATTATGATTGTTCTCGTTGTAAGTAATGTAATTTTCCTTGTTGTGAGACACTGCAAAAAAGGCGACCGTCTTGCAGGGTCGAAGGAATACTTCGTTTCTGTTTATAAGGAAATGCCTAAAATGACCAAGGAAGAAATTTTTTCATTCCTTCTCTTTGTTATCGCTACGGTTCTTTCCTTTACCCGTGAGCTTTATCAGTCATTTATTCCCGGCCTCAAGCCTGCTTATGTGTTCATTGTCTGTGCTGTCCTTTCCTTCTTCATTAAAAAGAAGGACGGAGAAAGACTGATGAAATGGAAGAACACTCAGGGTAAGATTCTCTGGGAGCTTATCTACATCTTTGCAGGCGGTCTTGCTCTTGGTACACTCATCAATAAGAGCGGTGCGGCAGATGACATCGGTGCTCTCGTTTCTTCGGCAAATCTTGACGGCGGATTCATTACGGTGCTTATTATCGTTGCCGTAACACTTCTTCTTTCCGATGTTACAAGTAACACTGCTACTGCAGCTGTTGCTATTCCCATTGTTATCAGTATTGTAAACGGTATGGGTAAAGACCCCATTCCCTATGTTTACATTGCTTCTATCGGTGTGAATCTTTCTTATATGCTTCCCACCTCTATCCGTGCCATTCCCGTCGGCTACGGACTCAAACCGAAGTTTATGCTTAAAGAGGGTATCGGTATGACTGTTATCGTTATTGCCCTTATGAGTATTACAGGCTATCTTCTTCTCACCTATTGGCCTGCATTCAGCACGACCTGATTCGGAGGAATTAATAAATGTACAGTTCAGTGGTTCAGGCGGTATTTTCACACGCCGAAACAAAAAAAGATAAAATCTGTCTTGCCGATGAAAAGGGACAGGTAACCTACAGTGAATACAAACAGCTTATTCTCCGCTATGCGGCAGAGCTTGTTTCTCTGGGCGTAAAAAAGGGTGACAAGATTGTTATCGAGGCATCACAGTCTATTGATTTTCTTGCCTCAGCTCTGGCGGTACAGCTCATCGGAGGCGTCTTCGTTCCCGTGGAGCGTAACTGCGCCTGGGACAAGACCTTAAGAATAGCAGAAACTGCCGAGGCTGATCTTGTTATCTCTCTTAAGGTCCATGAAAGCGGTGAAATAAGCCATATTTCACTTTCTGCTTTTACTGAAAGCGCTAAGGAAAAGGAAGAGCTGTCTTCCTATGAGTTTTCCGATGAAGACACTGTCTGTGAGCTTCTTTTCAGTACAGGTACTACCGGCAAGGAAAAAGGTATCAGCATCACTAACGGTAATAATATTGCTCTGGCGGAAAATGTTATGTACGGCGTAGAAATGGAAGAGGATAATGTAGAAATGATTCCCTCACCTCTTAACCATTCTCACGGCTTAAGAAGATATTATGCCAATATGGTAAAGGGTGCCACAGTCGTTCTCGTTACAGGTGTTATGAATGTCATCGGCTTTTTTGCCATGATGGATAAGTACGGCGTGAATTCCATGGACCTCGTACCCACGGCTCTTACCGTTCTGCTTAAGCTTTCCAAAAATAAATTTGCTGACTACAAGGATGTAATGCGTTACATTCAGTTCGGCTCGGCACCACTTTCCGACAGCGATAAGGAGATTATCCGTACCCTTCTTCCGGACACACATCTTTATAACTTTTACGGAAGCACGGAGAGCGGATGTATCTGTATCTACGATTTTAATGACGGTAAGGATAAGCCGAAATGTATCGGTAAGCCTGCCTATAATGCAAAAATCGTCATAGTGGACGAGGAGCGTAATGAAATCGACGCTACGGAGGATAACACGGGACTTCTCGCTTCCTTCGGTAAAATGAATATGAAGGGTTATTGGAAGGACGAAGAAGAAACTGCCAAGGTAATGTTTGGCGGCGGTATCTATTCTAATGACGAAGCCTATTTCGACGAGGACGGAGACATTATCCTGCTGGGCAGAAAGGGCGATGTCATCAATGTAGGCGGAAACAAGGTTTCTCCCGATGAAATCGAAGATGTCGTGAAAAAGATGGAAGGGGTAGAGGACTGCGGATGTATCGGTATTTCCGATCCTCTGAGCGGTAACACACCGAAGCTTTTCGTACAGATGAAAAAGGGACACGCCTTTGATTCGGTAGCTGTCAGAGCTTTCATCGCTTCGGAGCTTGAGCCTTATAAGGTGCCTTCCGTTATCGAGGAAATCGACCTTATTCCCCGTTCGTTCAACGGAAAATTATTAAGAAGAAACTTAAGGAATAGATAATGAAAAATAAATCGATTATAAAGGTTGTCGCTTTTCTGCTCATTTTCTGTATCTGTTTTTTTCAGGTACAGGGCGTGCTTACAGGTAATGAGGACAGCCGTGACTACAGAAGAATAACGGGATTTTTCGAGGAAAGAGATGATTCCCTTGATGCCGTGTTTGTGGGTTCGAGCACTACCTATGCATTCTGGTCTGCGCCTTACGCCTGGTATGAGCACGGTCTGGCAGTTTACTCTCTTTCGAGTATTATGCAGCCCATTCAGGCGGCGAGATTTCTTATCGCAGATGCGAGAAAGAGGCATCCTGATGCAGTTTTCATCGTGAATATAACCTCTGTTCATCCCGAGGGAAGTAAGCATTCTGAGTATGATTTGCGTTTCTTACACGGTCTGCTTGATAATTACCCTCTTACCTTAAATAAATACAGGATGATGGACTATCTCTGTGACCTCGGCGGTCACGGACTGACGGAGAGAATGGAGCTTGTTTTCCCGATTATCAAATATCACAGCCGATGGAATGAACTTACGGCCTTTGACTTTGATAAGAAGCCTGACAGCTATAAGACAGGTAACACTTACGGCTCCTTCCTTAAGAATACCGAGGATGTTACAGGCGGAATCAAGGATTTCTCTCTCAGAAGTGAGCTCGAAACAGGACTTCGTCAGAGCGTGGAGAAGCTGATGGATTACTGTGAAAAGAAAAAAGTAAAGGTTCTTTTTGTGGTTTCTCCTCAGTCTCTTGATAACGAAGAGAGAATAGGTATGCAGAACACTCTCGTGGAAATGATCGAGGAACGAAATTTCGATGTTCTCGATTTCCGTAAGCTCGATACACAGGCAGGTATCGACTACAGCACGGATTTTTATGATACGGAGCATACCAACATTCACGGCTCGATTAAGTTTACCGACTATATTTCCCGTTATCTTAAGGAAAAGTACGGCCTTGAGAATAAAAGAGATAATGAGGAATACTCTGACTGGGAGAAGGCATCGGTTAACTATTTCAAAAAAATAGCAAAGCATCTGGGTGAAAGCGATATGAAGTATTTCATCGACCCGATTGAAATACCCGAAAAATAAAAGTAAAAGCAACGGTTTTTTATTTGTAACCGTTGCTTTAGTTTTTATCTTTTAATTATCTCTCCCGTTTTCGCATTGATGATGTTATTGAAAACGGAAATGTGAGAGGTGGAAATAAACTTGTCCAGATGAAGTGAGCCGAAATACCAGTGACTGAACTCGCAGATTCTGCTTACGTCCTCCAGATAGGTGTTGATGGCGGTAATGCTCGCATCGCTGCCTGTGTGAAGCATAAGGAAATCCTTGATTTTAGCAGGCGGCTCGTGAGTGACGATAAGATCTACCTTACCACCGTACTTCTGAAGGTTGTCTACACCTTCCATAAGCTCCTCACGGGTAGGAATTTCCATGTCAGACCAGGTGTTCATTTCGAAGCGGATGTCTATGTCGGGACTTTCTCCGCCGCCCATAGTGAAAATTTTGGTTCCCTCGATGCTGAAAACCTGACCGCGCATAAGGTGGAAAATGTTTGAGGCGATGTGGTGCACCTTGCCGCCGTTCCATTTTTTGATTTTCAGCTTTGAGAGCATTTCGAAATTTTCGTGAGTGCCGTCTACGAAGCAGATATTGTATTTCTTTTTACTTAGCTTTTTAAGTATACTCATTTCTTCCTTTGAGCCATTCCAGATGAAACCGAAATCACCGCAGACGATGAGAGTGTCGCCTCTGCCCAGTTTTTTAAGTCTCGGGTCGTCGAAACGGGAGGCGATGCCGTGGGTATCTCCTGTAACGTAAATCATTTGTTTTCCCTTGCCCTGAGGACATCCTTTCTTTTATTGATAAGGTTCGGTTAAACTTACAGTATTTAAGATAATGCGAAACCTTGCAGAAAAGTTAATTTTATTTTAAAGTTTATGATAATTGAAATAAAGGTATATACATTTACTTCTCTTTTTGATATAATATAAACTGTATAAATACTGTCTGTATTCTATCATATATTTCGGTATATTGCAAACATAAAAGGAAAATTTCAAAAAATTTACATTTGGAGTGTTTAAAATGAAAAAAATAGTGTCTCTTATGGCTGTTTTACTTATAACTCTTACTTTAGCTTTACCGGCAGGTGCCGTTTTCGATTCGGGCACTGTAACTGCCAAGCTTAAATCGGATGTTTACTATATGGAGAGTCTTGATGAGGACACTGCATTTTTTGACAGAAATTCATCGAAACAGGTTCCTGCAGCAGCCTTCGTAAAAATTCTTGCCGCTGTCACAGCTATCGAAAAATGGCCCGAGCTTGATGAAAAAGTAACTGTAAGTGAAAAAAATCTTTCTCTTGTCGAATACGGCTACGGTATCAGAACTGCTCTTTATAAAGCAGGTGAAAAGGTAAGCAAAAGAGAGCTTATCGACTGTCTTATCGTATACAGCGCAAATGATGCTGCAAGTATCATAGCTTATGAGATTTCGGGCTCACTCGATGCTTTCATAAAGGAAATGCAGTCTACAGCTACGAAAATAGGTCTTACATCCACTGTAGTAAAAAATATTCACGGCTTCGATGAGGACGGACAGTACACCACAGCCAAGGATATCGCAAAGATGCTCAAATATGCCCTTAATTATCCTGTGTTTGTAGAGGCTTTTTCTGCTTCCTCGGTAACTCTTAAGAAAACCTCACTCAACGAAGAAAGAACCTATAATGCCAGTAATAAAATGATTAATGCTACTATCTCGGACTATTATCACTCCTCGGTAACAGGCGGTAAGCAGACCATGACAGATAAGGCGGGAGAGTGTATAGCAGTAGTATCCTCAAAGGACGGTTACTCTTATCTTACTGTCGTTCTCGGCGGTAAGCTTGCGGATATAGATAAAGACGGCGTCGATGAAAATACCTGTATGACTGATGCCAAAAAGATGCTTAACTGGGTTTACGAAAACATCAGATACAGAGTAGTTGCTTCTCCCACACAGCCCGTGACTATGGTGGAAATCACCTCGGGCAAGGGTACGGACAAGCTTCGTCTCGTTCCTGAAAAAGAAACCTCTGCTCTCGTTCCCTCTAATGCTACCACCGCATCCGTGCTTTTCGAGGTAGTGGAGGGTACCGTTCCCGAAAAGGTAAAGGCTCCCGTTAAGGCAGGCGATGTAATCGGTCAGGCGAATGTGCTTTATGCGGGACAGGTGCTTGCTAAAATCAATATTGTTGCCGCTACTGATGTTTCTCTCAGCTTTACGGGACTGATTATGAATACTGTCAGAACCGTTATGACCTCATGGGTGTTTATCATTCTTGTGGCACTTGCCACTGTCGGCTGTATCGGGTATCTTGTTATGAGCTATAACACCTATAAGAAAAGAGAAAGACAGAAAAAGGCTATTCAGGCAAGAATTCAGAGAAAACAGGCACAGCAGAAGAAGCTTGAAGAAATAAAAACAAAGAAATAATCGCGGGGCGGGATTTCCCTGTCCGGAAACAAAACAATAGTTTGAAATACTATTACGGGAAGGATTGATACTATGAAGAAAATTAAAGGCATATTTTCTGTAACACTCACAGTGTTATGCGCTCTCTGTCTTTTCGCCTTCACCTCATCGGCTGCCGAAGAGGGAAAGTGGATCAAGACCTGGGGTACCGCTGCCACGGAGATGTCTCTGAATAACTTTTCGGGCGATTTATCCGGAGATATTATGAAATATCTGAATTTTTTACCCAAGGATGTACGTGACGAGCTCTTAAAGGAGCTTAACGGCCTGCTCGGTTCGGAAGAGCTGATGAATGTAGCCATTAGAACAGTTATTACTCCTACGGCTTCCGGCGAGCAGCTCAGAGTTAAATTTTCTAACTATTACGGTAAGGAGCCTCTGGTTATTAACCGTTCAAAGATTGCTTTGAGTGACACAAGCGAGACCGCTTCGGGAATCGATCCTTTTTCAATGAGTACTCTGAAGTTTTCGGGTAAAGAAACAGTAACGATTCCTGCAGGTCAGGAGGTTTATTCTGACCCGATTCTGTTTAATGTGGTTGCAGGTCAGGATATAGCAGTGTCGACCTACATAAAGGACTTTATGGGTATGCGTACCATAGGTCTTACAGGGGGCAGTACTTATATCAAGGTAGCCGGCTCTGATGAGAGCGGTATCGATATGATAGAGTCACAGAACTTTAATCCGATTTATGGTATAGAATTAGACGATGAGACAAAGTGGCTTCACGCCTTTCTCGATTTTATGGCCGGTATACTCACGGGTACAGGAAGCCTTGATGTTCCCATCTCCGGCGGAAGTATAAGCCTTATACCTGTCATCACCGACATTGAGGTGCTGAATCCTGACGAAGATGCTTTTTCAGTAGTTGTTATCGGTGATTCCACTGTAGCGAACAACTATCCTTCCTATATTGCTCAGGCGATAAATGAAAACGGCAGAAGTGATGTCGGCATTTCCGCCAAGGGTCTTACAGGTAACAGACTTTTATCAGGCGGTCTCGGCTATGATGATCTCATTAACAGCGAAAGCATCAGCGACCGACTGAAAAGAGATACGGTAGGTCTTGACGGTAAGAATCAGGGAAATGTAAAGTATCTGATTCTTAAAGGCGGTGCACTTGATATTATATATCCCGTCTGCGACAATGTGACAGGTCAGGTACAACCCTCGGCAAATGCAATCATAGAGGGATATAAAAAGATTTTCGGATTCTGCCGTCAGAACGGTATCAAGGTAGTGGTAATAGGAATCACTCCCTGGGGCGGATACGCCGGCACCTCCTATCTCGGTATGGGTTATGAATATAAGGAGAGAAGTGTCGAGGGGAAAAGAAAGGACTGGCAGATAGCAGTCGATGTAAACAAGTGGCTTTCAAATACCAATCTTCACGACGGCTATATAGATTATAACGAGATTTCTGAAAATCCTCTCGATTCCTCAGCTCTTCATCATAAATACACCTCTGACGGTCTTCTCCCCACAGATGAGCTTCAGAGAATATGGGCAGAGACATTACCACTCGGTATCATCGGTGTGGATGATAATCCGAGAGCGGCAGGTGTAGGTATTTCAGATTCAGAGCTTACACTTTACAAGGGAGACTTTAAAAAGCTTACAGCAAAGGTTATGCCCGAAAATGCGAGCCAGTCGGTAATCTGGTCTTCATCCGATCCTTCCGTAGTTACAGTAGACTCTAAGGGTAATCTCAGCGCCAAGGCAAAGGGTGAGGCTGTCATTACCGTTAAAACCTCAGATAAGGGTTACAGCGGAAAGGGCTACTCTGCTTCCTGTAAGATAACGGTTAAAATAAAACCTGAATCAATTAAAATCAGCGGTACTGAAACCACTCTCTACACTACCAGATCTACGAAGCTTACTGCGACTGTATATCCGTCTGACACTGATTTCAAGAGTGTAGAATGGAGCTCCTCAAAGGAGAAGGTGGCTACAGTCGATAAAAACGGTAAGGTCACTGCAGTGGGTAAGGGTACTGCGGTAATTACTGCTAAATCCACCTTCGACGGAAATATAAAGGCGACCTACACCGTTACCGTAAAGAAAAAAGTACAGGTGCAGGCTATTTACCTTAACCACGACGAAAAAACTGTATATGTAGGTAAGAGTTTAACTCTTGTACCGTCGACGAATCCTTCGAACGCTACATATCCCGGTGTTACCTGGAAATCCTCAAACACCAAGGTAGCAAAGGTAGACAAAAACGGTAAGGTAAAGGCACTCAGGACAGGTGTGGCAGTAATTACCTGTAAATCAGAGGATAATCCCGGTGTAAGCGCATCCTGTATAGTTAATGTTAAAATCAAAACTACAGGTGTAAAGCTTCCCACGAAGAAGCTTACTCTTTACGTTTCACAGACCAAAACACTCAAGGCAGAGGTTTTACCCTCAAATGCTTCAAATAAAAGTGTCAGCTGGTCTTCTTCGAATAAGAAAGTAGCCACTGTTTCGAAGAGCGGTAAAATAACCGCCAAGGCACCCGGTACGGCTACCATTACCGTAAAGACTAAAAACGGTGGCTATAAGGCTACCTGTAAGCTTACGGTCAAAAAGTATGTAAAGCTTAAATCCTTTAAGCTGAATAAATCCTCCGTAAGCATAAATGACGGAAAGACCTACACCTTAAAGGCTATCTTCTCTCCCACGAAGGCATCTAACAAAGACCTTACATGGAAGTCGAGTAACACCTCAGTAGCGACCGTATCCTCAAAGGGTGTGGTAAAGGGCATAAAGCCGGGTAAGGCTACGATTACCTGTAAGAGCAAGGAGACAGGGAAAACTGTTAAATGCACTGTAAAAATTAAGAATGTAAAGGTTAAGAGAGTTCTTTTCTCAGAGGAGATTTACACTGTAAAGCATAACAGAAAGCTTCAGCTCAAGGCTCTGATTTCACCTGTGAATGCAACCAATCAGAAGGTAAAATGGAAATCAAGCCATCCCGAATATGTAAAGGTTTCCTCGAGTGGTAAGGTTACAGCCTTAAAGCTCGGTAAAACAGTTACCATCACAGCCACATCCGTAGACGGTAAGAAGGTCGGCTACTGTAAGGTCAAGGTAGAAAAGGTTCCTGTTACGGGTCTTAAGCTTAATAAAACCACGGCTGCGGTATATACGGGATCAACGGTGACTCTTACTCCGAAGTTTACTCCCTCGAAGCCTTCTGACAGTAAGGTTACCTGGACAGTTTCAGATCCGAAGCTCGCTACCGTTTCATCTGACGGTGTGGTAAAGGCAATCAAGGCAGGCACGGTAACTGTTACCTGCACTTCCTCTGACGGTGGCTTCACCGCTAAATGCACCGTAGTAATCGAGCAGGGAATCAAGCCGACGGGTATCAGACTCGATAAGAGTGCAGTAGAGGCAAATATAGGCACTGCATTTAATCTTGTTGCTACTATCGAGCCGACCAACGCAACAAACAAAAAGGTAGTATGGTCTTCTTCGAACACCTCTGTAGCTACAGTTTCAGCAAACGGTAAGGTAACCACTCTCAAAGAGGGCATAACTTACATCAGGGCAAAAACTGAGGACGGAAGACACGTAGCCTCATGTA
Organism: Acutalibacteraceae bacterium; assembly: GCA_045637365.1. Taxonomy (GTDB): domain Bacteria; phylum Bacillota; class Clostridia; order Oscillospirales; family Acutalibacteraceae; genus UBA6857. The sequence continues at coordinate 7,849 of JAZTZH010000064.1, read as the reverse complement.
GAATTAACGTAGTTCCCTAAAAGAAAAAATCAAGAGCAGCTTCATTTCTTCAGAAGCTGCTCTTATTTGTTATCCTATTGTGTAAATTTTTACTCCGTGGGCATTTACTGTACCGCTGATTTTATCTGTGAAGGCTTCCTCTGCCTTAGTCCACAGCTCAGTAGCCGTGACTCCCTTCTCTGCACTGTAAAGCTCTGTGGGTACGGTGATTTCTCTCTCTTCATCGGAAAGATTAAAAAGAGCGATTACATCCTTGCCGTTCTTGTCCTTACAGTACCATACGGCTTCGTTTCTGTTTCTTAAAAGCTGACGGTTATCGGTGGAGAACTGATTTATTTCTAAGATATCTCTGTTAGTGATAACCTCCAGGTCCTCAGGTCTATTTTCACGAAGCTCACCGCCTAAAATGAGAGGGGAGCGGAAGACTGACCAGAGGGTAAGCATAGTTTTCTGCTCATCGGGGGTGAAATTGGTGTATCTGTCTCTGTCACCAAGACAGGAGCAGTTTTTGCTTATCTTGCCTAAGGGAAGCATATCACAGTCAGGCCAGCAGCCGACTTTTACGTGAGGTGCCCATTTTTCGCATCTTTCGAACATAGCATAAAGCTTATCCCAGCGGTCCCAGAAATCGCCTGTCATTCTCCACATATTCGCATTCTGTGAAAGGTGGAAGGCCTCGTTTATGACGGCAGGACCTGGGGAGAGGGAAAGCACCATAGGACGTCCGCAGCGGTCGATAGCTTTTCTTATCATCTCGATTTCTTCACGGGCACTGTATGGGTCGTGAGGCTTGAATTCGGTGTTTGCGATGTCATCAACCTTTACGAAATCCACACCCCAGGATGCGTACATTTCGAAAAGGCTGTCATAGTATTTCTGACCCGCTTCGCAGGTGCGTACACCGTACATATCTGTGTTCCACAGACACAGAGAAAAGCCCTGTGCGATTTCTCTTGCTCTCGTGTCCGTACCTTTTATGGGTGTGTTCTGATGGACTGCCTGACGGGGAATACCTCTCATAATATGTATACCGAATTTAAGACCCATACCGTGAATCTTGTCGGCTATGGCTTTGAAGCCTACACCGTCGGCACTTGAAGGGAAACGGTTTTCGGCAGGTATCAGACGGCTGTATTCATCCGTACACAGCTCCGTGAAATTATTATAGAAATTACTTACAGCCTTCGGCTCATACCACTGAATGTCGCATGTTATGTACTCGAAGCCGTAGCCTTTAAGATTGTCTGCCACATACTGAGCGTTACCTAAGAGCTGTTCTTCATTGACAGCTGCACCGTAGCAGTCCCAGCTGTTCCATCCCATAGGCGGACGGGGTGCGAAAGTATCTTTTTTAAGCATAATGTTTTCTCTCTCCTTGGATTTCCTTTTTATTATTTTAGCAAGAGAGAACGGAAAGGTCAAGAATTTTAAAGAAAAAACCTACCCGAACTTGTGCGGATAGCATCTTCGGGTAGGTTAGTGCTTTAAATGTGGGTTTATTATGTGCTTACTATGTTAGAAACATTAGAAACAGTTTCTACTGAAAGTAAGCTCTTTTTAGCATAATGTTTACATGTTACTCTGTATTGATAACCGGCAGCGACGGATACATCCATATTGAGATTTACGGCTACCGTATCAGCATATACATCGCCTATATCAAAATAATCTTTCCAGGAATCAGAACTCGTTTTTCTTCGTTGTACCATTAAATCCTTAAAGCCGCATTTTACTACATCCACTACACATCGGGTAGTACCTGATATAGTCAATATAGTTCCTGATCTTGAAAGAGAAAGTCCGTAGCGATAAATTAAATCGGATGCTCTTGTGTTGTCTTGAAATGTTTCTACATTGCTGTCAGGCGTTAATGTGAAATCAACAACATACGGTGTGAAATTTTCGTCGTTAGTTGCAATAACATTTAAATTGAAAAAAGAAAACATTAAGACTAATGAAAGTAAAAGTGTAATTATTCTTTTCATAAATAAAAGTACTCCTTATTTAACATGTTCAACTGATACTAGAGTTTCAGCTAAACTTATTATATCAGAGTAAGGCATATCGGAAACAATGGAATAATCAAAGTTTCCAATTGTAAATTCGACTGACGAAGAATCATTTTGTTCGAAAACATTCATAATAATACCGTTGATAGTAATGGAGTTTGCATTTTTTAAGTCTTTTAATGAACTATTATTTTGTGTTTCACGGTCATTTATAACAAATTTATGTTGTAAATCTTTATTTATAATTTGAAAAGAAACTGTTTTAAAAATGTCATAAGAATATTCCGGTACACTAACCTTATAATCACATGAATTAACTATAAAATCCTCCGGCAAATAAATGTCTTCGAACCCGTGATTCTTCAAATCTAACAGTAAAGTATCGATATCAATATATTTTTCATCCTCTTCTTCGCCGAAGAACACTACTCTTACAGTGTCTTTAGCGAAAGCCATAAACCCGTTCTCTATGCTTATATTCCGGCTGTTGCCCAAAGCGAAGAGACCCGAAACGGAAAGTACGGAAAGCACAGCGGCGAGGAAGAGCACCTTAAGTGTGATTTTCTTATCTTTACCTGTTTCTTTCTTTTCGGCTTTTATCGGAGCAGAATGTATTCCCGAGAGAATTTTTTCTTTTCCCTTTTTGATTTCCTCTTTCGAGGGAGCGGGTACATCCTGTATGAATAAATCGATGAAATCTGTTAAATCCTTAGCTGAACTATCTATATTGTTTCTTGCTTCTTCCTTATTCTGATTGTAAAAAATAAAATCTTCTGACTCAAGATTTTCTGTGTTTTCAAAGGCTTCGGGAACTTTGCCCAAAACCTGGTTTTCCTCTTCCAAAGTAGACCACCCTTCCTTTTGGTAAGTTTCGCTCTTCGTCTGTATATCTCCGAAAAGCAGAAACGTAACAAAAAAAGTTTAATAAAATAATATTTCATGTACAATTTCTCTGCATCTTTCTATCAGACGCTTTTTTCTCATCGAACAGGCGTGAGGATCGATGGAGAGAATCTGTGCTATTCTGCCTGTTTTGAGAGTGCCGTCGCTGCATAAATCGAAAAGCATTTTTTCTTTTTCGTTCAGACGGGAATATATTTCTTCCACATAATCTTCGGCATAATAATCGATTATATCTTTTTCGAAGGTATGCACCTTGTTTGCCAGTGCTATTGCTTCTTCGTCCAGCGGTTCTTCTCTCTTTCTGGCAAGAGAGCGCTTGGTCCATTCCTTCTGAACCATATGGTAAGCAGTAGTGAAAATCCATGCTTTGGCGTGATCGGGCTTGACTATGTGTCCCTTTTTGCTGAAAACCGTGAAGGTATCCTGAGTCGCATCCTCGGCATCTTCTTTATTATTAAGTAAGCGCATACAGAATCTGAAAACAGAGCTGTAGCATTCTTCGCAGTACGCTTCGACTTCTTCCTTGCTCAGCAAAATATCACCTCCTGAAATATCAATTATAAAAAAATATTAACGGAATATTTATAACATAAAAGTTATTTATTGTCAATAAATGCAGTTATATGTTGGATTTGCTCTTTTTTATTGACATGCTTTTCTCCTTCGGATATAATTGACTGAGGAGATGATAAAATGGAAATTTTAGACAACGGTGATAAATATTTATTGCCCTTGCTTCCCGGAATAGTGTCCCGTGAACTCGGTTCAGAAACTGTGAGTCTTAAGTTCATCGGGGGCGGAAGCTTCGGCAGAGTTTATAAAGCTGTGCTTTCCGACGGAAGAGTTATTGCTCTGAAAGCATACAGAATACAGGGGTCGCAGAAAAAAGAGGCGGAACAGCTTAAAATCCTTTCCGAAAACACAGACGTTAAAATGCCTGAGGTTCTTTTTACTTATGAGGATGATAAGACGGCACTTTTAGCCATGTCCTTCGTAGAGGGTGAGAACGCTCTTAATCCCGCTTTTCTCCTTAAAAGTAAAAAGCAGAAGAAAGCCTTCGCTTCGGCAGTTATCGACGGTATGCTGGGATGGCACGGTGTGAAGGGTGAAAAATTCGGTTCTCTTACTGAGCTTGTTTACGAAAGCTGGTACGAATATTACAGAAAAGAAAAGCAGGAGCCGTGGCTCAAAGCACTCGGTAATCTTTGCGAAAAAGGTAAATTCAGCAGAAAAAGATTAAATCTTCTCAAAGAGGCTACGGAGCTTTTTAATTCTCTGCCTGAGGAAAAAAGCGAGCCGGTGCTTATTCACGGAGATCTTAACATAATGAACATAATGGCTGCTCCGAAAACACTTTCCCTTACTGCTTTTATTGATCCGTGCGGAAGCATGTGGGCTGACAGGGAATATGACCTGTTTCAGCTTCGCAATATGTGGGGCGATGCCTATGGCCTTTACAAAACCTATAAAGAAAAATATCCCCTTAGTGAATATGCTGATTTCCGTGTGGCTTATTACGCTTCAATGCACGAGGCATCTATGAGGCTCGGAGGCGGTATTACAGTGACACTGTGGGAGGATCTTAATAACATAAGGCTAAAAAAAGAAATGAAAAAGATAAAGAATAAAGGAGAATAAATTATGAAATTAACATCTTTTTTACTGAGCATTTTTACACTTTTAACCACCTTTATGATGCCTTCTTATGAGTCGACGGTACCGGAAATGAAAGAGGATGATTTCGTTCCCGTCTTCCGTTTCGTATCCACAAGTGACACTCACATAAACACTTTAGGCGATACCGGATGCAGAAGAACTGCCGCTATGATAAAAACAGCTTATGCCATCAGTGATGCAGATAAGGATTATAAAGATCTTGATGCAGTGGTGTTTTCAGGTGACGTTACAGATAACGGTATGATTGGCTCATTTCTTGCTTTTACGGCTGTTACAAATAAGGAAATCCGTGAAGGCACCGAGAGACTGGCGGTCATAGCAAAAAACCACGACAGCTATACCTATCAGAGAAAAGCACCGAAGCTTTTCACAGAGATTACAGGTCAGGAGTCTGACTTCCACAGAGTAATTGACGGCTTTCATTTTATAGGCGTTTCACGTTCACCTGACGCTAAGCAGTACAGCGCTGCACAGGTGGAATGGCTCGATAAAAATCTTGCCGAAGCAGTCAGTGAAGATCCCGGAAAGCCTGTATTCGTATTTCAGCATGAGCATGTACGTGACACAGTTTACGGAAGCAGTAAGAGCGACGGCTGGGGTCTCGATGTATTCAGTGATGTTCTCGTAAAGTATCCTCAGGCGGTGCATATTTCAGGACATTCCCATTTCCCTGCCAATGATCCGAGAGCTATATGGCAGGACAGCTTTACAGCTATAAACGACGGTGGACTCGCTTATTATGAGCTTGCCGTGGACGGTAAAAACGGTCAGTTCCCCGCAGAGAAGGACAGAATGAGTCAGGCTCTTATTATAGAGGTCGATGCCGATAACAGAGTTCTCGTAAAGGTGCTCGATGTGGATGAAAATGTAATTTTAAGAGAGTTCCTCATCGATAATATATCCGAGGAAAAGAAGGAGAAATTTAATCCTGAGGTAAGAAAAGAAAAGTCCTCTGCTCCTGTTTTCGCAGAAGGTGCAGTTCTTACGGCTGAACAGAAAAAGGGTAAGATTTACATAACCGTACCTCAGGCTGAGGTAAGCGGTGACAATGAAGTTTTCCTTTACAGAATTTCCGTGCTCGATAAAAACGGTAAATCTGTCCGTGAAGACTGGGAATTTTCACAGTATTTCTTTGCTGACAGACCTGACAGCATAACCTTTAAAGGCTTCCTGTCCCTCAGAAGCGATCTGACCGTAAGAGTATGCGCTGAGGATGTATGGGGTAACAGAAGTGAATATCTTGAGGTAAAAATATAAGTCATTATTACTAAAAGTAAAAAACAACTGAACAAAATCAAATGTGAAATTACCCTCCGTTTTCGGAGCATAACAGAAAAAATGACGGTCACAGATGCTCAGTCTGTGACCGCAAAAAAATAATCAAGGAGAGTTTCAATGAAAAAATCAAATGCTTTGGCACTTATCCCTATCGGGGTATTTGTAGTTTTTTATCTTTCACTCGGTGTGATATTCGAATATGTAATGAAAATTCCGATGGGCTTTTACAGTGTTCCCGTAGTAGTAGCCTTTCTCGTAGCTCTTTTCGTGGCTGTACTTCAGACCAAGGGCGTGTCTTTAGATGAAAAGTTTGAGATAATGGGCAAAGGCGCAGGTGATAAAAACATCATCACTATGCTTATTATCTTTATGCTTGCGGGTATTTTCGTCGGTGTAGTAGGCAGAAGCTCTGCCGAAAGTGTGGCTTATTTTATGCTTTCCGTAACTCCGCCGAGACTGGCTGTGGTGGTTATATTTATCGTAAGCTGTTTTGTTTCCACGGCTATGGGTACATCTGTAGGCACCATCACACTTATAACACCCATCGCTGTAGCGGTAGCTGACAGCTCGGGGTTTTCCCTTCCACTGTGTGTAGGTACAGTAGTGGGCGGTGCTATGTTCGGAGATAATCTTTCCTTTATTTCCGATACTACCATCGCAGCCTGTAACGGTCAGGGCTGTAAGATGAAGGATAAATTCCGTACCAATGTGGCGATTGTTGTCCCTGCGGCTATTATCACACTTCTTCTTATTTTCGCTTTATCCATGAAAGCAGATATAGCTGAAAAGATAAATAATGAGTATAATCTCGTACAGATTATTCCTTATGTTCTCGTTCTCATCAGCGGAATAGCAGGTGTGAATGTGTTCCTTACTCTTCTTATCGGTATCGTTTCGGGAAGTGTCATTATGCTCGTCACGGGAGGCGTAACATTTGTAGATCTTATGGCTAATATGGGTGCGGGTGCATCAGGTATGTTTGAGACCTCTATGGTAGCTGTTCTCGTAGCCTGCCTCTGCGCACTTATCAAGCATAACGGAGGCTTCGAGGCTCTGCTTACAGGTATCCGACGCATTTTCAGAGGCAAGAAAGGCGGTCAGCTCGGCATCGGACTTCTGGTAGGTCTTATGGACGTCGCCACTGCCAATAATACTGTCGCTATCGTTATGGCTAACCCGATTGCAAGTGAAATGGCGGAGGAATACGGTATTTCAAACAAAAAGACAGCATCCATTCTTGACACCTTCTCCTGTATTTCTCAGGGCTTCCTTCCCTACGGCGCACAGATACTGGTAGCACTTTCAGCTGTAAGCACACTTGGTTACGAGCTTTCTGCTTTCAGTATAATCAGAAATCTTTTCTATCCTATGCTCCTTCTTTTAAGCTCACTGGTGTTTATCTTCCTTGTTCCTGAAAAGAAGGGAAAATGATTATGAAAAAAGGCAAAAAATTACTTGCAGGTGTCGGCTGCGTGGCTTTGGTTGCAGCAATCGGAGTGGTCGGATGGAAGGCATATGTCCGCCAGGCTTCGAAAAACTATAATCTCATCACTCTTGACACCTCATCGGTGCCTTCTTCAGTAACGGAGTTTACCGAACACGATATTCAGCTCAGTGAGGTGAATATGCACTATGCCGTTTACGGTGAAGAAGGTTATCCTCTTATTCTCATTCACGGTAACGGAGGCGATAAAAATTCTCTTGCCGAGGCAGCGTCATATCTCGCCAATGACTACAAGGTTTACGTTACCGAAAGCAGATGTCACGGTCAGAGCAGTGACCCGGGAGGTATTTCCTATGACCTTATGGCGAAGGATATAAAGGAGTTCTGCGAGACTCTCGGAATCGAAAAGCCTTACATTATGGGTCACAGTGACGGAGGTATAAATGCCCTTACTGTTGCTTATACCTATCCTGACCTTCCCGGTGCGATTATTTCCTGCGGTGCTAATTCAGTGCCTGAGAAGTTCAAGCCTTATTTT
>JAZTZH010000063.1:0-9510 GCA_045637365.1 Acutalibacteraceae bacterium | reverse complement strand
CGTCATCGCTCGAGCCGCGAAGGCTTTTCCTTTGCCCCGGTCGGCAAAGGAAACAAAGCTCCCTTTTTTTAGGACGGGAAAGGAGTGTGCCTGCAGTAAGTTTTGGTAAAACATTGAGATTATATTTTTTGTGTTACAATTCTAAAACAAATACTTTCCCTTGGGGTGCACACCGTGGCAGGTGTGCAGACAGGGAACTGCCGTTCTGCACTAATATTTTTATTTGTGTAACTTGCCTTCTTAAGCGGTGTTTCTGCTTTTTCATCTTTCAGTACCTCCTTGCGAAACGCTCTACAGGACCGCACGCCCGTTGGTTGTGCAGACAGCCGATAAGATTTTATCTCTATTGAAAGGTTTTCGTTAACCCCTATTACTTTTATGTTGGTATAAATTAAAAGGGTCGCTGACCGTAGAACTCTTCTGAAAAGCAGACCGAGCGGGAAGCGACTGTCGGACTGACGGTACTTAGGGAGACGAAGCGTGTGGTGACGTCAGGCACCACAGGGTAGACAAAATATCTGTGCGTTGAGGGAGCAGTTGCAGCGATTTTCCTGCACTGCTCTCAGTAAAAGCACTCTGTACGCTCACTCTTTCGGTAAGGATGAGCATAGAACTATAGATAACGGCAGACTTGAATGGCTGTTTCCTTATGAGTAGCAGACTAAGGGTGAGTTGTAAAAGAAAACAATCTCTCATTCCGTTATCGTGTTCGGATTGGTTTTCCCTTAAAAAAGAATGATTTTGGTTACTTTTGTCGAAACAAAAGTAACTCTGCGAAGCTATGACGACTAACTGTTTCCTTGAAACGAAGAAAATAAACCGCACCGCAGAAGCGGACGACCGATGGTCGCCCCTACAAAAAACGCATATTCCAGTATTATCGCCTTTCGACTTTACCGCTATGCAAAAAAGCAACCGTCACAGTGACAGTTGCTTTATCATTTATTTTCCTATATATCTCTTGTAATCCTCGTAAAGCTTCACAGAGCTTTCGTGTCCCGTAAAAGCGGTGCTTCCCGGAGGATTAATAAGACCTAAATACTGATAGGATAAAATCTTGTCCGCATAAGGAGCTACATTTTCTATCTGCTTCTGTATTCTCCCGAAATCAGCAGGAAGAAGGGCGCTTTTATAAACCATACCCTCGAAGGTAAACAGCTCTATATCTGCCCATAATTCGGCTCTGCCCGCCTTATCATGAGCTCTGCGGAGTCTTTCGAATATTTTCTCTGTACGGTCAACCTTGGTCTTTTTAACGCCCACCTCATCCTGATAAGCGATGAAATCCACATCCGTTTCAGCCAGAGAGCGTGCAAAATAGTCACTCGCCAATACAAGATTCGTACCGTAGGGTGCGATAAGTGTTTTCTTTTCGGGAGTTAATTCACGGCAACGTGCCGAGCAAAGGTTCACATACTTTATAAAATTCTTCGAAAAACGCAGAATAATGCAGGTTTCATCGGGGAAGTACCAGCCGTAAAAGCTTTTATGGTGTCCGTAAAGATTTGCCAGCTCATCCATCGCCCTGAAGGAACGGTCAATTACAGTCTGACTTTTTATGTTCTCTCCTGCCTTTCTCCAGTCCCCGTAAAAGCCGTTACCGAGAAAGACCTTCACTCCGCATTCGTCTGCTTCAGAAAGAATTTCTTCTATAGGGTTTTCACAGGGCATATCAGCGAAAGAAAAGACCGAGGACTTAAAGTAGCATCTTTCGTAAAGTGCCGTAGCCATTACCACGATGTATTCCATACCGAGAGAGGAAATCTCTCTGACCTTCTCACGCCACTGTGCTGCCGTAAACTTTTCCAGAGCGGGATTCCAGTATTTTCCTTCGGCAGTATTATGATGTCGGAACTCGAAAAAGGTTCCGTCTATTTTTCTGTTCATATTAGCCTATCTCCATTTTAAAGCATAATGGCAAATCATTCTTAAAGTCACCCTTAAGATTGATTTCGAGGTATTTGTCAGTTCTTTCGAACTCTATCTTTTCATCACTGCCTAAAAGCCCGATGCTTTCGATAAGATAATCGTGAGGATTATGCTTTCTTAAGGTTCTGATTTTTATATTCTTTGAGGGGCGCATCTGGAAAACATAAAGGTAACCATTCTTATAAGTGAAGCGGAAATCTTCGTTGGTGAAAGCCTTTTCGTCTCCGTCCTTAAAGAAGCCTTCCTCTGCGTTTATCTTGCCCTCGCCGAACTGCTTCCAGAAGGTAGTGCCGTAAATTCCCTCACCGTTAACCTTCAGCCATTCGCCCATAGTAAGAAGCACCTTCGTCTCCTCGTCTGTGATTGTTCCGTCAGGCTTAGGGCCAACATTAATGAGAAGATTACCGTTCTTCGAAACGATGTCCACAAGGTCACAGATAACCTGTCTGGCACTTTTATACTCATTATCCTTTCTGTAACCCCATGAGCCTTTACCGATGGCTGTGTCTGTCTGCCAGTAAAGAGGTGAAATTCCCGAAAGTGCGCCTCGCTCCACATCGAAGGTGGCTACAGTCGGTGGAAAGGCCTCGTGCTTATGGTTGATGGTTACTTCCTTTCCCCACTCGTCTGCACGGTTGTAATAATAGGCAGCAAGCTTTTTAAGATAAGGCTTGAATGAGTGATTATGTATCCACCAGTCGAAATAAAGCACCGACGGCTGATATTTATCGATAAGCTCACAGGTTCTTGCAAGCCAGTCCTCAAGCCACTCTTTACTTGCGCCCACAGTGTATGTATCTTCTGTAGTACGACCGAGATTTTCGGAATTAAGCTCCTCACAGTAAAAGGCAGGTCCGTAGAAATCTCTGTATTCTTCATCATTCACATCACTGTCGAAGGTTCTGCCGAGATTCATAAAGAAGTAATGCTCTGCTCTGTGAGTAGAAACACACAGAGTAAGCCCCTGCTTTTCACATTCGGCTTTCAGTTCACCCACCACGTCATGCTTCGGACCCATTTCCTTGGCGTTCCAGCGGTTAAACTCTGTGTCATACATAGCGAAGCCGTCGTGATGCTCTGCTACGGGCATAACATACTTTATACCTGCTTTTTTAAAGAGAGAAACCCATTCGGCGGCGGAAAAATTCTCTGCCTTGAACATAGGAATAAAGTCCTTATAGCCGAAGTCCTTATGCTCACCGTAGGTCTTTCTGTGATGCTCGAATTCTCTTACTCTTTTATCGTACATACTTCTCGAGTACCATTCACTTCCGAATGCGGGGACAGAATAAATACCCCAGTGGATAAAGACACCGACTTTATCGTGCATATACCAGTCAGGCACCTTATGATGAGCAAGAGAAGCCCAGTCAGGCTTATATTTTCCTTTTTCGTTTACTTCGTCAATAAGCTTCAGATATTCATTTATTGTCATTTTTTTACACCTCATATTTATTTGATTGTTTTCTCCTCAGAAGGTGAAAAGCGCAGATGAAAACAGAAACAGCTACCGTCAATTTCCGTTAACAATTAATTTCATAATATTTTCTCCTTTGTAAAATTGTTCTGCCTTAAGATTATAGCATCATTACACATAAGTTTCAACAAAAAAATCCAAACATTCCCATAAAATAAGGCTTTTTCGTAACAATTAACTTAAAAAGCACGTATTATAGATTTTTATATTTCAGAATATTTTTTAGAAATAAATATTCACAATTAGATAATATTTATTTTTTTTTAACAAAACAAAAACATATATGTGTTATCATACCAAAGTATGAATTTTGGTAAGTATTAATTATATGCCATAACATTTGTGTCAATGAAAAATCAATTAAAAAGGAGCATTAAAATGAGCGAATCCGTTACTACAAAAAGAATCTCTGTAGAAAAGCCCTGGATGAAGCATTACTCAGAAGAAGTAAAAAACCTCCCCGCCCCCAAAACCACAGCATACCGTTATATGACAGAAGCTAACGCTGACCGTCAGAACGAAGTTGCTATCAACTACTATGGCAGAAAAATCACACACGGTGAACTTAAAAAGAACATCGATGCTACCGCAGACGCTTTCGCAGCTGCTGGTGTAAAGCAGGGTGACATTGTTTCCTTCCTTTCAGTTGCTACTCCTGAAACAATTTACTGTATTTACGCTCTTAACAAGCTTGGTGCTACCGTAAACACCATCGACCCCCGTATGGACACAGAAACCATCCGCCGTGCCGTTATCGAATCAGAATCAAAGATTTTCGTTGTTATCAGCGTATCCTTCGAGAAGATTGTTTCTATCCTTGATGACATCAAGCAGGATCTCATCATCACAGTTTCTGCCGCTACTTCTCTCCCCTTCATCAAAAAAGTAGCTATGAATCTTAAGGTCAAGACAAACATTCCTTACAGCAATAAAATAGTCAAGTACGAGGATTTCCTCGCTAAAGGCAAGGGTACAACAGCAGTTGAAGCTCCCTACGTAGGCGACGCTATTTTCTCTATCCCCTACACAGGCGGTACCACAGGCTTCCCCAAGGGAGTTATGATCACCAATGACGGTGTTAACGCTACAGCTCACAACTTCAAATATTCAGGTCTTGATTACAATCCCGGTGAAACCTTCCTTGACATTATCCCCGTGTTCACCTCCTACGGTATGTGCTGCGGTCTTCATATGCCCCTTTCCATCGGTCTTGTTCTCATTCCCATCCCCAAGTTCGACCTCAGCCAGTACGGTAAGCTTTACAAAACTTACAAGGCAAACCACTCCGTAAGTACACCCGCTTTCTATGAAACTCTTATGCACAGCAAAGAGCTTCAGAAGATGGACCTTTCATTCCTTAAATGTCTCGGCTCAGGCGGTGACACCATGAACAAGGGTCTCGAAAAGAAACTCGGTGAATTCACCAAATCACACGGTATGAAGTATCGCATTTCACAGGGTTACGGCCTTTCAGAGTTCTCTGCAGCTGTTTCCTTCTGCGTTAACGATATCTATAAGTCAGGCAGCGTAGGTATTCCTTCAGTTCTCGTAAACGTAGGTATCTTCGATGAAGAAACCGGCAACGAGCTCGGCTTCAACGAAATCGGTGAAGTTTGCGTAACAGGTCCCTCTCTTATGAAGGGTTACTACAAGCGTAAGGAAGAAACAGACAATGTTATGCGTGTACACGACGATGACGGTCTTACATGGCTTCACACAGGCGACCTCGGTTATGTAGATGAAGACGGCTTCCTTTACATCATCGGCAGAATTAAAAGAATGATTACCCGTTTCGACGGACACAAGGTATTCCCCGTTAACATCGAAAGCCTCGTAGCACGTCATAAGGAAGTAAACAACTGCTCTGCAGTAGGCGTAGCTGATATGGACCGTACACAGGGTCACTATCCCGTAGTATTCGTAGAATTCGGTGAGGGTGTAGACGATAAAGAAACATTCTGTAAGAATATTTTCAACGAATGTAATGCTCTTCTCGAAGAACGCGGCAAGCCCGTTGCAGTTGTTGCTATCGATAAGATTCCTCTTACAGGCTCAGGTAAGAACGACTTCCGTACTCTTGAAAAGGAATACGAGAACTTCGATTACAAGGCTTGGAACGCAAAGCTCGGCATTGAATAATCAATAAAAATTTAAACAGACTTCAGATCTACGGTTTGAAGTCTGTTTTTTCATAAGAAAAATTCAGCTTTATGATAAAATCTTCAGTACAGTTAATTCTCTATTGAAAAAAGTTTGAATTTGTTTTATAATGTAAAAAAGGAGGAATAGAAATGAAAAAAATTATATCTTTTATACTGAGCATGATTATCATTGTAACCTGCTTTACCACATTGGTATATGCTGAAAAGGAGGGTGAGGAAAGCATTTTGAAATTCGGTGAAAACGGAAAATTTACTATTTTAAACATAAGCGATATTCAGGACGGATATCCTCTCAATCCTCTCACAAAGGATTACATCGAAAAAACTCTTGACAAAGTAAAACCCGACCTTATCATTCTTACAGGTGATAACATCTCCGGCTATGATGTTCCCGAAGAAAAGGATGCTGAAAATGCCATCAGAGAGTTTATGGATATTTTTGAAGCAAGAGAAATTCCTGTTGCCGCAGTTTTCGGTAACCACGACGACGAAGAAACCAAGTCAACCAAGGAGCATCAGCTCTCTGTTTACGAAAGCTACGACTGCTATGTGGGTGAAAAGGGCTTCTGCATAAAAGACAGAGTCGGCACCTATAATCTTCCCGTTATGAAGAGTGACGGCAGTGGCTACGGCTTCAACCTCTGGCTCACCGATTCGGGTACATATAACACGGAAAATGATTACGGCGGTTATGCCTGCGTTTATAAGGAGCAGATAGAGTGGTACAAGGAAACAGCCGAAAAGCTCAAAGAAGAAAACGGCGGAAAGGCTGTTCCTTCTATTAACTTCCAGCACATTATCGTTCCCGAAATCTACGACGCCTTAAAACAGACAAAGCTGTTATGGTTCGGCCGTATCATCCGAAGTAAGAATCCCCTTAATGACAAGACAAAATTTTACACTCTGCCTGACGGTGCCAAGGGACAGCTGAGAGAATATCCTTGCCCGCCTTATTACAATAACGGACAGTTTGATGCTATGCTCGAGACGGGAGATGTTCTTGCCACAGTAAGCGGTCACGACCACGAAAACACCTTTGAAATTGACCACAAGGGCATAAAGATTATCAACACTCCAACTATAGGCTTCAATGCTTACAATGATATCAATGTAGGATCAAGAGTCTTTGTTATAGATGAAAACGCTCCGGAAGACTTCGAGACCTACTGTCTGACATATTCGGATGTGTATACCGACATCGACGAGCTTTACGAAGCACGCATACTTTACAATATTGATACTACAGACTGGTTTACCAAGCTCGTCAGCCTCGTAAAAATCGCAAGTGCTGATGATATGGGCTTTATGGATTTTATGCGTGGTGTGGTACACATCTTTAAGAACATACAGTTGTTCTGATTTAAAATTATAACCGCAAGTCGAAGCTGTGCTGCTCAGGCTTGCGGTTAATTATTTTTCTTACAGAAAAAAATTCAAGTGATAAAATCGATGCTTTTTTCTTTGCTTATTGCTTACACTAAAAAAACATTCAGCTCAGATCACCAATTCCACGGAAAAAGGCTCTGATTGTCTCCACAATATTCTTAAATAAATCAAAAATCTTTGCAAAGAAACCGGTGAATGAGCTTCCGCTTTCTTCTTCGATCTCAGGCTTTTCTGAAATCGGCCCCTGTGCTATACCAAGACCTGATTCATAAAGCACCTCAATATATTCGCAGGCCATTACATAATGTCCTAATTCATTGGGATGAATTTTATCTTTTTGAATATATTCGCCGTGTTCTGCGAAAGCCGCAGCAACATCAACAATAACATAAGCCTCCGGATTACTTGAAAGTACTTCGGCATAGGTAGTATTGATAATATCAATTGCATACTGATAAGGCTCTTTAAGATAATCGTTTCTCGGATTATAGAGAGTCTGAATCATAAGAGTGGCATCGGGATTAAGCTCCTTTATTCTTTCAATAGCAACAATGAAGTTTTCTTTAAAATCTGCACCCGTAGCATCCATCTTACTGTAGTCGCCCTTGAAAATTGCATCAGCGATCATTTCATACATGCCGCCAAGCAAAAAATTATTTCCGCCGATTGAAACTGCAATAATATCTGCATCCTCCACATCTTCGATAACCTCAGGCTCCTGCAAACGGTTGTTAAGGTTATAAGTGGTGTGACCACCAATAGCATGATTGACATAGTTATATCCGTTAGCTTCACTTATAAGTGCACCGTAAGCAGTTTCCTTAATGTTTTTCAAGCCGTAGCCCTGTGCAATAGAATCTCCCAAAACAACAAATTTGGTTTTTTCCTCTTCAAAAGCAAATACGGGTATCAAAAGAGTAAACGCCATCAAAAGGGCCAATAACAGAGAAACGATTTTTTTTGCTTTCTTCATAAAAATCAACCTTTCTTATATGAACTATTATAAATATATTGTATAATATAAATTGACGCCAAGTCAAATTAAAAAATATTAACAGCAAATGTTTATTTCAGGACGGAAGGACGATACCTCTGTAACTACTTTGAATTAAAAATACTCAAAAGAAAACGACCACTCTTTGAGTAGTCGTTTTTTAGGGAACCTCTACACCTTTTTCAAACTTCTTTGCTGATAGAAATACTTATACAAAATTATCAATTTACATTTTGTTTATCGACTAAATTGTTATATATGCCTTGTACAAAAATATCTTTATGATCATTAAATAAAATATCAATAATCTGTATTGCTTTTTCCAGATATTCAGGATTGTTTTCTGTTTCGCAGAGCGCAGTAAGATGATGCGAAAGTGCCCATACAAGAGGTTCCAAAGCTTCTCTTGCTATTTTTTGTTTTTCTTCGCCTTGCAAAAAATATACAAGAGCATTTTCCCGTGATTTATAAAGATTTGGAAGTTTCTGTGCCTGCTCCAAGGCCTTTTTGTGTTCACCGATTTTCCAATAGGCGAAACAAATATTATAAAGAGTTGCACCACGAACTTCGCAGTCTTCACAATATCTGATTATCTGCTCCTGAATTGCGATTGATTCTCTTAAATACTTATCTCTTTCCTCTTGTGAACCATCAAGTTTTTCAAGTGATGTAGAAAGTTGCACAAGCAGAAGTGCATCATTAGGAAACATCTTCAATGCATTTCTCATAAGATCAACATTTTCTGGATGCAAACCGGTTTTATTATTATATGCCCATTTTTCATTGATCTCATCGTATTTTTCTTTCCTTTTATCTTCACTCACTCCAAGCAATTCATCAACACTTACCCCAAAGTAAATTCCCAGAACAGGAAGCATTTCTATGTCCGGATATCCGTCGCCCCGTTCCCATTTACTTATTGACTGAAAAGATATTCCAAGATGTGTTGCCACTTCTTCTTGAGTCAGATTAAGTTCAAGACGCTTTCTCTTAATGTTTTCTCCAACCAAAAGCTTCATACAACCCCTCCATACATCATTTTATAATAATACTATACCAAAATATTTTTTATTATTCAATAACCGTAAGATTGATTATATTCTACCAAAGGTAGAGAATCAAGAACACAAGAGGGACGGTTTGTGTTTTCACTAATCAAAGGGAAAAACCAACCATTTTTGAATATCTTTTTACTTTTTGGCTTCAACCAGGACTCGACTCTTGCGCGACCTGCGCGCTTCAGTCATTCGCGGCTCTGAAGCTCCACCGGAGCTTCATTCACTACCGCTCCTACCTACCTGTGACACGCACTCTTGCGGTTCCCAAAGTTCATTGCGGCTTGGAGCGCCTATGAACCTTTACGGCTACACTGTTCAGAGGTCGCCTCAAATGCTCAAAAAAGGGAAAAGATGCCGACTTGCGGTTCCCAAAGCTCATTACGGCTTGGAGCGCCTATGAGCTTTGACCGCTACGCTGTTCGCCGCACCCCTTCATCGTCCACCGGACGCGGGGCACGGCGAACCAGTTAACAGCCGCGATACATCTGTTGAAGTACGGTAACA
>JAZTZH010000062.1:0-10218 GCA_045637365.1 Acutalibacteraceae bacterium | reverse complement strand
TACGCCGCCTGTTGGTAAGGAAGTTTTTCTTTAGCAAGTGAAAAAATTGCACAATAATGCGTTAAAAACCGCCGATATGCGTCAGCATTATCGGCGGCTTTTGCCTTCTCTTGCACATTTTTTTCGCTTGTTAAAGTGCTTCGCAGTTTCGTAAGAACTGAAAATTTCTTGTATTGAAGCCACAAAACGCAGCAAGGCTGTCGCCTTGCGAGGTTTTTGGCAAAAATACGTGGAATTTTGTTCGAGAAACAAATACTGCCTTATCGTGTGTCGACGTACGGTCGAGTCAATTTTTTATCATCAGTTTGCAGATGAAGCAGCAGCATTCTGAGCCGCCATAACGCAGTCAATAGCGAGAACTACAGCGAGCGAAACTATTTCATCATTTTCATTTTCTATCTCAAGCTCGTAGCAGTCACCCCAGGTCATCCACTGTTTGCTGATGGAGACGATATTCCTGCCGTTCTTGCTTATGACATAATCGTGAGCAAAAAAGTCACCGCTGATTTCCCAACCGAGCCCTTCAATCGTATATTTCGGTCTGAAGAAGGAAAACTGTTTTACTATTTCTGCCACTTCAGTTCCGTTAATGTAGACGAAATAACGAGGTAAGAAGCTGAAAACCTTCTGCGCTATGAAAGCGACTTCCTTTTCCTGCAAATCATAAATATGAAGTTTTTTACCGAGAGAAAACAGCTCACCTTCGATAAAATACTTTTCTCTGCCCTGCTGATCGAATACCTTAAATTTATCATTCCATGAAAACACCTTTTGTTTAATGTAAAGCTTCATAACATTCCTCCTTTTATATATTCATTTTACATTTATTGATTTAACATGTCAATAAAAAACACTAAAAAATCATCGGCTCGATCTGCTTACCTTCTAGAGCGGAAAATGCTGCTTCGAGCACTCTTTCGAAGTCACATACTATCGAATAAGGCTTGTTTATAATATCATCCTGTCTCATCGGTATGAAATAATAATTCTTATAGTTCATCAGAACACCAATGTTTTTTGCCGAAGAGGAAAGGGCATCGTTAGTTGAAACACCTATGAGAACCGGCTTCTGATTCCGAAGATGAGATTTTACGGCAAGAGTAACCGGTGTGTCATATATACCAGACGCCAACTTGGCAAGAGTATTTCCCGTGCAAGGCAGAACAATCATAAGATCTGTCATTTTCTTGGGTCCTATCGGCTCTGCGTCCTCGAGAGTTTTAATAACTTTTTTGCCGGTCATCGTCTCTATTGTATCGATAAAATCCTTCGCTTTACCGAATCGCGTATTAATTTCAGAGGCATTAAAAGACATCACAGGTAAAATATCTATACCCTCGGAAATAATGTATTCCATCTGTGTAAGTGACCTTTCAAAGGTGCAGAATGAGCCTGTAAGTGCGTAACCGAAGGTCAGCTTTTTCATCAATCTCCCCCATTTCTTAAATTTAAATATTCAAGTGTAATTTCGGCTAACTTTTCCGCAGCAGAATGACTCAGATATCTGCCCGGTAAAGCTCCGCCATCGATATAATCGTTTTCTCTATTAATAAATAACTCTTTTTTTGCCCCATAGGGAGCTGAAGCCAGTTCAATATATTTTCCTTTAATGTGAGCTACATCCTTCTGAGAAAAAATATTTTCGGGTACTGTATTAAATATATAATCAAACAGATACAGAAAAGAGCCTCTTTTTTTGAAATCGATAGTTTTATAACCGATACATCCCGCCCGTAAAAGCTGAAGTCTGTTTCTTGCCGTAACATAAACATCACAGCCTATGCGTTTCAGTGCTTGTGCTGAGAATTCAGCTACTCTGCCGAAGCCTGTTACAAGGACTTTTTTATCAGTGATATCCTCACATATTTTATTGAGCACTAACCTCACTGCACCGAGACCGGTAAGATATGCGTTATAAAGCACTGTTTCTTCACTGTCAAGATAATCTGAATACTCAATATTCTTTTCTTCAAGGTAAGCTTTTACAGCATCGGAAAATCCGCCTGCAAATATGACATTTGTTTCATCTGTTTTATTCAGCACATCTTTTATTTTAATATTGAAACCGCTGTCAGAAGAGTAGATATTTTCTTTATCCTTGCTAAGCGGAACAGGAAGAATAATAATGTCTCCCGTCTTTATTTTAATCTCCGCATCCGATGAATTGATATGCCTGCTGTTTAAACCGCCGGCCGACAGGATTTTATTAAGCTCACTTTGTCTCTTGTCTCCACCGATTATTATAATATTATTCATAAAAACCTCCGCAAAGATGATATACCCCATAATATGTTGAAAAAAATTTAGTGTTAATTTGCGTAAAAGTGTTTACTATTTTTTACTGATGCAATATAATATATGGTGATACAGTAATAAGAGGTGCTTAAAATGTACGAAATAGATAAATTGTTAGAAAAAGTAAAAAGAATCCATTTCATCGGTATCGGTGGCTCAGGCATGTGTCCGATTGCCGAGATTCTGCACAGCTGGGGTTACACTGTAACCGGCTCTGATAATAACACGGGTGACAATATCATAAAACTCCGCTCTATGGGTATGGATGTAGTTTTAGGTCAGAAGGCAGAGAACATAATCGGTGCTGAAATGATAATCTATACAGCTGCTATTCTTAAGGATAACCCTGAGCTGGTAGCTGCAAAGGAAAGCGGTATCCCCTGTTTCGAAAGAAGTAAGATTTTCGGTGCTATCACCCGCAAATACAGTAACTGCATCAGCATCTGCGGTACCCACGGAAAAACGACCGTAACTTCTATGCTTACTCAGATACTCACTATGGCTGAAAAGGATCCTTCAGCCCTTATCGGCGGCCGTCTTCCTCTCATTGACAGTCACGCCAGAGTAGGTAAAACAGAAACCTTCGTATGCGAAGCCTGTGAATACTGTGATCATTACCACGACCTTTCTCCTGATGTAGCCGTAATTCTTAATGTAGACGAGGATCATCTCGAATATTTTAAAAATCTGGATAACATCATCCGTTCTTTTGAAAAATTCGCAACTCTGACCTCAACCACTATTATTTACAATAGTAGTGACAGAGAAACCGTAAAAGCAGTAGAAAATGTAGACCGAAAGAAAATCACCTTCGGTAACACTGACGAAAGCGACTACTATCCTGCAAACATTACCTATAACCGTGGCTCATTTGCTGAGTTTGATGTAATGAGTAAAGGTGAAAAAATAGCTCATCTTACCCTTAACATTCCTGGTGAACATAACATACTTAACTCTCTGGCTGCATTCGCAGCTGCAATCAATGCAGGCTGCACACCCGAAGAGTGCGAAAAAGGTATAGCCGCATTCTCAGGTGCCGGCAGAAGATTCGAGATTTTAGGTGAAATCGACGGAATCACCATAGCTGACGACTATGCATATCATCCTAACGAGCTTAAGGTTACACTCGAAGCAGTAATGAAGATGGGATATAATACAGTGTGGGCAGTTTTCCAGCCCTTCACCTACTCGAGAACATCCATACTGTTTGACGATTTCGTCAGAGTGTTAAAAATTCCCGACAAGTGCGTTATGACAGAAATTATGGGTTCAAGAGAAGTGAACACTATCGGCATTTACACGAAAGATCTCGCCGACAAAATTCCGGGCAGCGTTTGGTTTAATACCTTTGAAGAGGTCTGTGACCACGTTTTGGCTAATGCAAAAAGCGGCGATATAATTATCACTCTCGGCTGCGGAGATATTTATAAAGCAGCACAAATGATGGTAAAGCGTCTCAAATAACATATTTTTCCATATATATATCAGCGGACATTTCACATAATATAATCAGCGGATAAGTCGATTGCGTTTGTGGCTTCTCCGTCGGTTGTACGGAGAAAGTCCTGTGCAATCATAGATTCCCCCTTTGTTTCAAAAGAGACAGAGGGGTTTAATTTTTTTCTTAAAGCTATTGACAAGTAAACTGTACTATGTGTATAATACAGTTGTAAACCGTATTAATCGATTAATACACTTCAAAGAAAGGCGGTGTTAAAATTTGGTTTCATTCGAAAGATTTATTCCGGGAGAGGGCCCTATTTATCAGCAGATAGTCCTGTACATAAAAAGAGAAATATCCTCAGGCACTATCCTTCACGAAGATGAACTGCCCTCGAGGAGAATGCTGTCAGCGCTTTTGGGTGTTAACCCGAACACTATTCAGAAGGCATATAAAATCTTAGAGGACGAAGGAATTATAGAGTCCCGTTCAGGTGCAAAAAGTCTCGTTATACTTGACGAGAAAAAGAGAACAAGTATAAAAAATGAACTGATTGAAACTGAGGCACGAAACGCTGTCACAATATTAAAGCATATGGGTATAAGTAAAAATGAAGTTATCGAGCTACTCGAAAAATTCTGGAAGGAGGAAAATTAATATGAGAAATTTTATGTCAGTATTTTCGCTTTTTATCAAACGTAATCTCGCAAAAGTACTTCTGATTATCACTGCATTTTCTGCTGCAGAAGCTCTCTGTTTTATACATACGCTTAACTCCGACAAGGTTTTACAAAATGAATATATGTCAGAAACAGGAAAAACATATCTGCTCGGCATCGAAAAAATCATAGAGTCAAATGATACACTCACCCTTCTGCTCGCCGCAGGATTTATAGCAGTAACTCTTCTCCTTTGTCTTACAGGATGCGAATTTTCGGTAAAGCAGGGCTACACACTCCGAAGACTCAATGTACAAGAAAAAACTGTACTTTTATGTCAGAGCCTTTACGGCACATCTGTTTACGGTATTTTCTTTATTTCTCAGGCACTTCTCTACTATGCTTTCTGCCTCGTTTTCGTAAACTTCGCTGAAGGTAACCCAAATGCTTTCGAAGGCTTTCTGACTAACCAGACCGTATTTCTTGCCTTTTACCGCAGTGACATTTTACACGCTCTGATGCCGATGGAAGACATTCTGAAGCACATCAGCACTTTTGTTATGATTTCTGCTCTCGGACTTTCTACTGCTTCAGTCTCTTACTTTATGAGAAGAAAGAAACTTTTCATCGAAACATTTATTATGATTCCCGTTATTTTAATCAATTTTATGGGCTCCTGGAGAGAAATGACCTACGATATGATAATCATCGGTGTAAGTCTTTTCATCGTCGGAATTATAATAGCCCGACTTTCAGCGGAGGTGCAGGCTTATGACTGATAAAATAAAAAAAATGATCCCTGTAGGAATGAATACAAATACCGAGATGTTCATTTTGATTTCCTCTTTTGTACTTTCAGTCTGCCGTGCCTTACTCTTTTACCTGAATTACCGAAACTCATATAACTATCTTTTCGAATTCAGAGACGGACAGAAAATACTCAACGAAGCGAAAACGATGCCTTATTTCTGTACCATTACAGAAGGCTGCTTTGACGGTTTTGTAATATCATTTTTTATCTTCATTTTTATGATTTTGTTTCATTACGGCTATCATTATAAAGATAGTAAAAGCATTTACACAATGAAAAGATTACCGCAGAAAAACGAGCTTCATATACGATGCATTACTCTTCCTTTAGTAAGCATCATACTGTGCATAACATTATTTTTAATTTTGCTTTTACTTTTTTATCATCATTATATGACCATGACACCGACCGAATGTATGCCATCTGAAAACCAATGGCAAATGTTCTGGGTTAATATGATTTACGGAGGAGACTCATTATGATAGAAATTAAAAATCTTACTAAAAAATATTCAGGCAAGACAGCTCTCGACGGAGTTAATCTCACCTTACCCCGAGGAGAAATCGTCGGTCTTTTCGGCGAAAACGGTGCGGGTAAAACCACTCTTATGAAGTCAATACTCGGATTCATAAAATACGACGGTCATATTACTCTTGACGGTGAAAAAATCACCAATAAGAATATCGCAAAAATTTCCTTTGCCACAAGTGAACACTCATTCTTCCCTGACCTTAACGCAAAAGGACATAAGGAATTTTACAAAGCACACTTCCCCTCATTTTCCGAAAAGAGATTTGATGCACTGATGGAGTTTTTCTCTCTTGATAACAAGAAAAACATCAAAAACTTTTCAACCGGTCAGAAAAATCAGTTCGAGGTAATTTTAGCCCTTTCTCAGGGTGCTGACTACATCCTTATGGACGAGCCCTTCGCAGGAAACGATATTTTTAACCGTGAAGATTTTTATAAGGTGCTTTTAGGTATTCTTGAACCCAATGAAACCATTCTTCTTTCAACTCATCTCATTGAAGAGGTGTCCGAATTCATCGGCAGAGCTATACTTATTCACGACGGACATATCGTCGGAGACAAGACCATATCCGAGCTCGAGGACGAAGGCAGTGATCTTATCACCTATATCAAGGAAACCTATAATTACCGAGGAGACAGAGTCGCAAAAGCTCTCGACAAGCTAAGCAGTAAGGAGGAATAAATATGCGTAAGACTTTAGCATTATTTCTTGCTTTGATAATCGCTCTTATATCCGCATATTCTTTGGCATTTACCGCTGTAAATAAAGAAAAAGATAATGTAATTATCTCCGAAAAATATATTTACGGTGATAAATCTTATGCAGAAAATGTAGATGTTAAATTCAAAGCTTTGTATTCAGAAAACTTACTGTGGGATATTAAATATGATATAGCTTCAGGTAAAGCTGAAACTGATTTTTCTATATACAAGAACAGAATCCCCAGAGAGTTTGAACACACCAACGAACTGAGACTTTATTCAAATCTTCATTACAGCTCTTATGGAAATATACCTGTAAATAACAAAGGAATCGACAGGGCATTTTTAGAATTGGCAAAAACTGCAACACCTTATGTAGATGCGAAGAAAGTTATATATATATCCGATTATACAGATTATTATCCTGTAACCGTAGATGCATCCTTAGAAAATTTCTATTTAGACAGTTCATTCCATTCGCAGCTCAGAGAAAACGAAACAGAACTGATAAAAGCTATAGAAGACTTTTTCAAAATTCCGGTGCAAAAAGACCATAGAATACAAATAAGCTTACAAATCGATGAAAATGGAAACATTACCCATACAGGAACTGCCACAGCGACTGAAGAAGACACTTATGAAGGCTTTTCTTTCTATGCTAACAGCGTAGTCACAGACAAAGAATGCTTCATCTACTTCTACGACCGATCGGAATACGGTGAAAAAGCAGATACAAGCGAAATCCCCGGAGGCTACGGAATTTACCGTCTCCCCTACTCGTCTACAGGAACCTATGTTACCTTTGACACGGAAAATCTGAAAAATGTTTTTCCTCTTAAAAACGGTGAGAGTATATATCAGATCGAATTAAGTGCCGATAAAAAAGAGCTTTATATGATGTCACAGAAAAATAATGTGATTCATTTAACAGTAATTGATGCAAAAACATACAAAGAAAAATCAAAGGTTATTATTTCCGATGAGAAAGATCAAAGCTCAAACATCGAATACATCGGTGAAGATTTTATGGTAATCACTCATTATCATCCCAACAGAGATTCTTCTTTTTCTGTGTATATACCTGACGGAAAAGGCGGATTCAAAGAAAAATTCACCACAATGCAGTATGTATATGATAATAGCTCAACTATTACCGATGAGGGTCTGGTATACTATGCGGGCGGAGATTTTTATATGCACGGAAACGAAATAGACGTTAAATGGGACGGAGAAAAACTCTATGTAACCAATTCAACAGGAGATAATTCCGCCGTAATCCGTGAAGGCAATTTTACGTTAAGTGTATACAATAAAAACGGTCTGCAGTTCTGCGGAGAATATAAAACGAGCCTGACCACCGGTTATGACGGTTATCAGGCAAGCGGATATTATATCGGAATAAGCGACTACGACCTTATAGAAATTAAGCTTTCATAACAAAGAATACCGACAGCATTTAAAAGTTGCTGTCGGTATTTAATTTAATTATTCAAATCCTTCAAATGTAATATTATTTTTCTTCATTACATCTTCATTGCTGATGATAGCACCTGCTGAAGGAAGGTTTTTAGCCTTATATCTTGACGGCTTAACGAATTCACCCTGAACATAATCACGGACAACTGAAAGCTTCTGATTTTTCTTAAGAGTGATGCATCCCACACCCTGTGTATCCTTCATGGCCTTAGGTGAAATTACCGAGGTGTCAATGAGCAGACATCTTCCGCCTGTGGTTTCAAGGACTATTTCTTTGTCCTCGGGAAGATACATAAGAGCAGCAAGAGGTGATTTGTCGCTGTAAGCTTTGATAAGCTTCTTACGATTAGTTTTGGTAGCATAAGATGCAAGTGTAACCTTCGCAGCTTTACCGTTATCGAAGAAGAACATCATATAACCGTTATAATCTCTGGTGAGCACCATAAAGATTACATTCTCTCCTTCTTCCATCTCAAGTTTTGAAGGTATATAGTCACCCAAAACACTTGCCTTTGAGTCAGCAAAATCAGAAACCTTAGCCTTATAAACCTGACACTTATCTGTAAAGAAGAGAAGATCATTATTATTAGTGGTTTCAAAGCTCTGGAAGATTTCATCGTTTTCTTTAAACTTATGCTCACCGCCCATACGAAGTGAAAGAGGTGTGATTTTTTTGAAATATCCACCCTTTGTAAGGAAAAGATTTACGGCATAATCAGGAATTTCTTCCACATATTCCTGACTGTCTTCCTCCGTTACATAATAAAGGTCAGTCTTTCTTTCTTTGCTGTATTTTTTGATTACATCGGTAAGCTCGCCAATAATAATCTTTTTGATTTTAGCTTTGGAATCAAGAATTTCCTTCATTTCCTTGATAGTATTTTCAAGGTTTTCAATATCCTTAAGGCGTTTAAGAATGTACTCTCTGTTGAGATGACGAAGCTTGATTTCAGCTACATATTCTGCCTGAATTTCATCGATTCCGAAGCCAATCATAAGATTCGGTACAACCTCTGCCTCTTCCTCGGTCTTACGGATGATAGCAATAGCCTTGTCAATATCGAGAAGTATTTTCTCAAGACCTCTTAAAAGATGAAGTCTTGATTCAGCTTTATTGAGGTCGAACATCACTCTTCTTCTTACGCATCTGCCTCTGAAGCGTATCCACTCGATAAGAATGTCCTTAACACCCATAACCCTCGGATAGCCGTCTACGAGAACGTTGAAGTTACAGGAGAAGGAATCCTCTAAAGGAGTAAGCTTGTAAAGCTTCTGCATAAGCTTGTCCGCATCAGTGCCACGCTTAAGATCGATAGTAATTTTCAGACCGTTCTTATCAGTTTCGTCACGGACATCGGTAATTTCCTTGATAGAGCCTGCTTTTACTCTTTCGATGATTTTATCGATTATTGCTTCAGCTGTAGTCGTGGGTGGAATTTCCTTAATGTCAATACAGTTGAACTCTTTATCATAGACGTACTTTGCACGCACCTTAATACCGCCACGGCCTGTACGGTAAATCTCTTCCATTTCATCACGGTTATAAACTATAGTTCCTCCGCCTACAAAATCAGGTGCAGGCATAGTTTCTATGCAGTTATGCTCGAGATTTTTGATAAGCTCGATAGTAGTTTCGCAAAGCTCCTTAAGGTTAAAGGAGCAGATAGATGATGCCATACCGACAGCGATACCGAGATTGGTGTTGGCTAAAATTGACGGGAAGGTTACGGGAAGAAGCGTAGGCTCCTTCATCGTGCTGTCGTAGTTATCTACGAAATCGATAGTGTCCTTGTCGATTTCACGGAACAGCTCGTTACAGATGCCGTCGAGCTTCGCCTCAGTGTAACGAGCAGCAGCATAATGCATATCACGTGAATACGCCTTACCGAAGTTACCCTTTGAATCTACGAAGGGATTAAGTAGAGCCTCGTTACCCTTCGAAAGACGGACCATAGTTTCATAAATAGCCGCATCACCGTGAGGGTTGAGTCTCATGGTCTGACCGACGATATTAGCGGATTTCGTTCTTCCGCCTGTAAGGAGGCCCATTTTATACATAGTGTATAAAAGCTTTCTGTGAGAGGGCTTGAAGCCGTCGATTTCAGGAATCGCTCTGGACAGAATAACGCTCATAGCATAGGGCATATAATTAATTTCAAGCGTATCGGTAATATGCTGCTCAATCATTTCACCCGCATTGGATATGTGGGTGTTTTTGAGAAGATCACCGTCATCCTGTTTTTTAGTAGTTTTTTTTCTTGCCATTTTTTTACCTCGCTATAATCAGCTTACATCCGTCATAT
>JAZTZH010000061.1:0-77853 GCA_045637365.1 Acutalibacteraceae bacterium | reverse complement strand
AGAGGAGCAAGCAACACCGCCGGCATTTACTGCCTTTGAGGGAGCTACCGCCTTACAGTTTTTCATAAGATAAGCCATAGCCTCATTTGTTGTGGGCATATTTGCTACTTCTACATAGTAAGGTACGCCGTTAGCTACCATCTGCTCTGCTTCCTTCATACCGATTTCGTTCTGTGTAGCGCAGGGCATAGCGATGTCAACCTTTACACCCCAGGGCTTTTCGCCTGCGTGGAACTCTACACCGAATTTATCTGCATAATCCTGTACCTTATCTCTGCCTGATGCTCTCATTTCGAGGAGATAGTTAATCTTTTCTTCTGTGATAACACCGTCAGGATCGTAGATGTAACCGTCGGGACCTGAAAGGGTAACTACCTTACCGCCGAGCTCTGCTACCTTCTTTGCAGTACCCCATGCAACATTACCGAAGCCTGAAACTGCTACTGTTTTACCCTTGATGTCTTCGCCGAAATGCTTAAGCATCTCTACCACATAATATGTAGCGCCGTAGCCTGTAGCTTCAGGACGGATAAGTGAACCGCCGTAAGAAAGGCCCTTACCTGTAAGAACACCGTTTTCGAAGTTACCGTTAATTCTTCTGTACTGACCGAAAAGATAGCCGATTTCTCTGCCGCCTACACCGATGTCACCTGCAGGAACGTCGAGAGAAGGACCGATGTGTCTGCTGAGCTCTGTCATAAATGCCTGACAGAAGCGGAGAACCTCTCCGTCACTTTTGCCTCTGGGGTCGAAGTCACTGCCACCCTTTGCACCACCCATGGGAAGAGTAGTAAGGCTGTTTTTGAAGGTCTGCTCGAAAGCGAGGAACTTCATAATGCCGGTGTAAACAGAGGGATGGAAACGAAGACCGCCCTTGTAGGGACCGATAGCGCCGTTAAACTGAACTCTGTAGCCTGTATTCACCTGAACCTTACCGTTATCGTCTACCCATGTGACACGGAAGCTTACGGTTCTTTCGGGCTCTACCATTCTTTCGAGAAGTGCTGCCTTTTCATATTCGGGATGCTTTTCAAGCACCGGCTCAATAGATGCGAGAACCTCTGTTACTGTCTGCACGAACTCAGGCTCGTGAGGATACTTTTTTGCTACTGAATCGATTACATTCTGTACATAACTCATTTAATTCCAAACTCCTTTATATCCCTTAAAAGGGTGAATAAAACATCAAAGTTATTAACGCTTTAATGTGTGATGAAAAATATTTTATACCCATAATGTCGAAATTGCAAGAAAAAAATAAATCCCTTTTTCATTTTTGTAAATAAAACAAAAAGTTTTTATATATCGCTTATTTTTTTATATCAAATTCACAAAACCCTCTCATATATTTCGTAGACAGATGTATATTAACACACAACCTCTTGTAAAAGCTGTATATTTTTGCTAAAATGTACCTATAAACATACAAAGGAGAATTATTATGTCACATCTTTCTGCAGCCAGAGAAAATCAGGCAAAATCAATTATATCGGCCCTCGAAAAAAGAAATATGAACGGTTATTACTGTAAGGATAAAGAGGAATGCGTTTCTCTCGTGCTCTCCCTTATTCCCGAAGGAAGCACCATCGCCTGGGGCGGAAGCGAAAGCATAAAGGAATGCGGTATCCCTTCAGCCTTACAGGAAAGCGGAAAATATACCGTTTACGACAGAAGCCGTTATATTACACCCGAAGAGCAGAAAAAGTTTTATGCTCTCGCCTTTCAGTCGAACTACTTCTTTATGAGCACTAACGCCATCACCCTTGACGGTGAACTTGTAAACATCGACGGAGCGGGCAACCGTTTATCTTCTCTCATTTTCGGACCTGACCATGTTATCGTGGTAGCAGGTATGAACAAGGTTGTCGCAAACGTAGAGGAAGGCTTTAACAGAACGAGAAACATCGCTTCTCCCCCGAACACCGTCCGTCTCGGCAAAAATACTCCCTGTGCAGTGACAGGTAAATGCGGTGACTGTATGTCCCCCGACTGTATCTGTAATCAGATCGTCGTTACCCGCAGAAGCAGAGACAAGGAAAGAATCCATGTTATTCTCGTAAACGATAACCTCGGATTTTAATTAATTATATTTGTCCCTTCTCTTTCTTATGCAACAGAAAGCCGTCATTTTTCATCTTATATAATGAAAGGGGCTGATTAAATGAAAAAGAGAATCAAGACTGCTTCAGCCATTCTGCTTACTGCGGCAATTATTGCACTTACAGTCATTACAGTCGGATACATAAAAATCCGTGTTATGGAAAGTAAGCTTCACCCCGTAACCGAGCCGTTTTCTTCTATGGAAGTTGTTCCTATGTGTGTGGATTACATCTTCTCCTTAAGTGATACAGAAAAAAGTATCGGTTGGTCTGACTACACATTTATCGGCACTGTGGAGGAAATCCTCGGCACGGAATATACTGATCTCGAATATGTCTTTAACGAAAACTGGTTCGGTCTTTATGACACTGACCCCATCACCCACTATCGCATAAAGGTAAAGCATAACATTAAAGGTGCTGCTCCCGAGGAGTTCACTATGCTCTGTCCGGGCGGTCAGCAACCAAACGGTATGCTTTCGGATATGAACAGAGGTATGCCGGAAAACGGCAACACCTACGTTTTTATGTGTACCGATTCAGGTGAGAATGACGGGAAGATATATTACCATAACGCCCGGCATCTCGGTGATAAGGAATGGTACGAAAGTGCCGGTAATGTAAATGAGGTTATCGGACAGTATGAGGAAGCGTTTGAAAAACAGGATTTAAGTGTGAGAATAGATTAAAGAAAAATCTCTCCCTGATTGTTGACAAGCAGGGAGAGCATTCTTACACCTTGACAAACAACAAAAACTTATATAATCTTACCGTAATGTATTTGTATGACTATCAGGCGGTTGGTGATATTACTTCCTTAAAGGAGGTGATATTATGCCTATAACTTTAACAGTACATATCGGAAGATACACTCTTACGATTCGTCTTAAGGTAAAAGGTAACAACCGCCACTCGGCAAAGTGACGGTTGTTTTTTTATTAAATTTAATCAAACAATAATCACCAACCGCTAAAGGATCAGCTCTTACAGTTACATTATATATAATCTCTCCCTGTTTGTCAACAATCAGGGAGAGATTTTTTCATTTCTTATTCTTCTTCCTTAATAATTCCGATACCCAGCATTTCGAGCTGATCAGCATCTACGATTGAAGGACACTCTGTCATAGGCTCACTTGCATTCTGAAGCTTCGGGAAGGCTACTACATCACGGAGTGTGTCGAGCTTTAACATCTGCATTACGAGTCTGTCAAGACCGAGACCGATACCGCCGTGAGGAGGTGCGCCGTATTTGAAGGCGTCAGTGAGGAAGCCGAACTTTTCGTGTGCTTCTTCGTCGGAGAGACCGAGAAGAGAGAAGATTCTCTTCTGAAGGTCAGGATTTGTGATACGGATGGAGCCGGATGCCAACTCGATACCGTTGAGAACGAGGTCGTAAGCGTTAGCTCTTACCTTAGCCTTATCGGTTTCGAGGTATTCCATACATTCATCGAGAGGAGAAGTAAACGGATGGTGCATAGCCACATACTCGCCTGCTTCTTCATCCCAGTCGAAGAAGGGGAACTCAACAACCCAGAGAAGATTATATTTGTCGGTGGGGATAATGTCGAGCTTCTTGGCTACTATCTGACGGAGTGCGCCGAGAACAGAAAGAGTAGTGCTTGCCTTGTCAGCGATGATGAGGATAACGTCACCGTTTTCAGCACCGCACTTATCCATAATGGCTTTCATTTCGTCTTCAGTCATAAACTTAGCGAAGGAAGAAGCGCTAGTGCCGTCATCACCGATTCTTGCCCAGGCGAGACCTTTAGCGCCGATACCTCTTACGGTTTCGGTAAGCTTGTCCACTTCTTTTCTTGTAAGAACAGAGAAGGCCTTCTTGGCTGTGATAGCAGCTACCTTACCGCCGTTTTCGATAGCACCGGTGAACACACCGAAGCCGCAGGACTTAACCTCGTCACAGATGTCGGTGATTTCCATAGCATATCTTGTATCGGGCTTATCGGAGCCGTAGCGCTCCATAGCTTCTTTATAGGTAAGACGGGGAAGAGGTGTTTCGATGTCCACGCCGATAGCTTCCTTGAATACCTTCTTCATAAAGCCTTCGATGAGGCCGAGGATGTCTTCCATATCGATGAAGCTCATTTCCACGTCAATCTGTGTAAATTCGGGCTGACGGTCTGCACGAAGGTCCTCGTCACGGAAGCAACGGGCAATCTGCATATAACGGTCAAAGCCTGCCACCATTGAAAGCTGTTTGTAAAGCTGAGGTGACTGAGGAAGAGCATAAAAGCTGCCCTTATGGATACGCGAGGGAACAAGGAAGTCACGTGCGCCCTCGGGAGTAGATTTAACGAGAATGGGAGTTTCGATTTCAATGAAGCCGTTATCGTCGAAATAGTCACGGATAATCTTTGTTATCTTGTGTCTCATAATGATGTTTTTCTGTAAATCGGGACGGCGAAGGTCAAGATAACGGTATTTAAGTCTGGTGTTTTCCGCTGTCTGGCAGTTTTCGATGATTTCGAAGGGAGGAGTTTCACTCTTGCCGAGAACACGAAGGTCGGTTACGAAAATTTCGATTTCGCCTGTGGGAATATCCATATTCTTTGAGGAGCGCTCTCTGACCTCACCCTTTGCCATAAGAACATATTCGCTTCTTACGGTAAAAGCCTTGTCGAAGATTTCCTTCTGTGTGTTATCGTCGAAGGCAAGCTGTACGATACCTGTTCTGTCACGAAGGTCAACGAAGATGAGAGCGCCAAGGTCTCTCTGTCTCTGTACCCAGCCTGCTACTACTACCTCTCTGCCGCAGTCCTTTGCAGTAAAGGTGCCGCAGTAGTCTGTTCTTTTAAGTCCTGTCATAAAATCCATTTCTTTCAGTCCTCCTTAAAATAAGTTTCCGTTTAATATAGAATTGATGTCGATGTTGCTTTCATAGCCGAAGTCTTCCAGCTCCTTAAGGCTTTCATTAATAGAAATGCGCATAAAGATGTCCTCGAAGCCCTCGAGAGGGATTTCGGTTTCCTCGCCTGTAGCCATATTCTTAAGCTTTGCCTTACCTTCTTCAAGCTCACTGTCGCCTAAAACCACGGTATAAGCAGCGCCGATTTTATTGGCGAACTTCATCTGTGCCTTGACGCTTCTGCCGACTACATCGAACTGTGCGTGGATGCCCTCACCTCTTAAATCCGAAGCGATCTGTGCCGCCTTGACTGTGGCATTTTCACCCATAGATGCGATGTAGATGTCACACTTTGCCTCTTCGGGGAATGGAACATTCTGTGCCGCCATAAGAAGGAGCAGTCTTTCGATACCGATAGCAAAGCCGAGAGCGGGAGTGTCGGGACCGCCCACCTCTTTAACGAGGCCGTCATAACGTCCGCCGCCACAGACCGTACCCTGAGCACCTATCTGATTTGAAACGAACTCGAAAACTGTCTTGGTGTAATAGTCGAGACCTCTTACGATAGAGGGATTAACCTTATACTGAATACCCATAGCGTCGAGATATTTCTGCACGGAAGCGAAGTGATTCTCACATTCATCGCAGAGATAATCCGTAACCTTGGGAGCGTCCTTAGCTATTTCTGAGCAGACGGGACTCTTACAGTCTAAAATTCTCATGGGGTTTCTTTCGAGTCTGTCGAGACAGGTACCGCAAAGCTCGCCTTTCTTGCTCTCGAAGTAATCGTGAAGAGCCTTATGGTAATTCTTTCTGCATTCGGGACAACCGATGGAGTTGATTTCAAGAGAAATATCCTTAACATTAAGGAAGGTGAAAATGTCACTTACGAGAGAGATTACCTCTGCATCGGCAGCGGGAGAAGCAGTACCGATACATTCACAGCCGAACTGATGGAACTCACGAAGTCTGCCCGCCTGAGGCTTTTCGTAGCGGTAGCAGGATGTGAGATAGCACATCTTCATGGGCTGAGGCTCATTGAAAAGTCCGTGCTCGAGATAAGAACGTACCACACCTGCTGTGCCCTCGGGACGGAGAGTGATGCTTCTTCCGCCCTTATCCTCGAAGGTGTACATTTCCTTCTGTACTACGTCGGTGGTGTCACCTACACCTCTCTGGAAAAGCTCCGTATGCTCGAAAACAGGCACTCTGATTTCTTTATAGCCGTAATTTTTCGCAGTTTCTAAAACGGTCTGCTCTAAAAACTGCACCTTGTAGCTTTCATTTGGCAGGGTATCCTGTGTACCCTTGATTGATTTTGTTACTAAAGCCATTTTGTCCTCCAATAATATGTTTTTATGAATCTATTATTTTTGAAAAGAAGGTTCTTCTTTCACTGTCACATTTAAGTATTTCGAGATTACAGTTCTGAACGCCCTCTGCGTCGTTATTTTTTAAGCAGAGCATTTTTCTGAATTGCAGAAAAATTATTTTCCTCGAATTATATACGCTTTCTTTTTCATCGCTTAAGAATGCTGTTACCGTCTGAGCAGCCAATTCGTAATCACCGTCAAGATAAGCTTCGATAAACGGATACACCATAAACATATACCCGAAATCTTTATCTTTGACTTTAGCCTTAAGCTCTCTTTGTTCCTGAATAAGATCTTTTATATTCTGTGTTCCTCCGCTGAAAAACAAAGAAAGTATTTTAGTGTGCCGTGCAAGCAGAATATATTTTTTGCTCTTTGTACACTCAAGTGATTCATTACATAAGGAAATCGCTTTTAAAAAGTCGCCCTCGAAAAGGTAAGCATAATAAAGAAGCTTGTTATTGTAATTTTTAAAAAGAGATGTTTTTCTGCGGTCAAGCTTGTACACCTTCATCATATCAAGCTCAAACATCACCATATATCCAAGAACAATACGCCTGATGTACCGGAAAATTATATTAACAGCTGTTGCAATAACAAAGCCTATGAGAAAATTTTTCAAATTGAAAAGCGGCACTTCATCATTCATGGACAAAAGAAACGCTATCAAATAAGTACCGACAATAAATTTGATAAAAGATGAATATAAAAATCCTTTGTATTCCTTTTCTCTTTTCTTGGCTTCTTTTATTTTTTTCTTTTCCTCTTTCCTTTTTTCTTTCGGAGTCAATTCTGTTCTCAGCATCTTTTTCCTCCTTGTAAGCAGGCAGATAATATCCGCTCATACAGGTTACGGTTGGTGTATCCTTCGGGATGTCGGGGACGCCATCCCCTACAGAGTACGGTGAGGTGGCGGTGTTTTGCGGACACGATGCATCGTGTCCCTACGGAACAAATCCGTCAAAACGGCGGAATATAGCTTTCTGCTTTACGAAGCGTGGGGCGCCATTTTGCACTTTGCATTCAATAAAAAAAGCTCCATCTCCAACGCAAAATAACTCTGCATTGGGGATGAAGCAAAGCTCCACGGTACCACCCCGATTGAACAGAAAAACTGTTCCTCTCTTGGCCTTAACGCGGCAAACGGTCAGCTCGGGAATGTCTTGGCAGATTTCCTTACGTAAGATGCTTTCAGCACAGGGCATCTCTCTCTGAACGGGGTCATCTGTTACTCTTTTCCGTCACGGCTGTTATACTATATTATATTAAATCAGTTTTTTGGATTGATAATGTCACGCCAGTCAAGGTCTCCTCTTTCCAGAGCCATAATCAGCGCTTCTGCTGTAGCGATGTTTGTAGCCACAGGGATGTTATGAACGTCACAAAGTCTTAAAAGGTTTGCTTCGTTGGGTTCGTTGGGCTTTGCAGTAAGAGGGTCACGGAAAAGCAGAAGAAGGTCAATTTCATTGCAGGCAATTCGTGCAGAAATCTGTTCTTCACCGCCCTGGTAACCGCAAAGGAATTTAGTGATATCCAGACCTGTTGCTTCACTTACCATTTTACCGGTCGTACCTGTTGCACAAAGTGAGTGTTTGCTGAGCGTACCGCAGTAGGCGATACAGAATTGTGTCATAAGTTCTTTTTTTGCGTCATGTGCAATTAAAGCAATATTCATCTACTCATCCCTTTCAAATCTTTGTCAAAATATATACTAACAAAAAAATTGTCAAAAATCAATAGATTTTCAGAAATTTTGTGTAGGTTTTTGTTATTGTGGGATATATATTACAAATCCAGCGACACATACTCCCCTGTTATTCTTGCCGCAATATTATTAAGCGAATCAAAGGAGATCTGATTTTCCTTGTAAATATTCATACCCATAGCGCCGAAACGGATTTTTCCGTCCTCGGGCACTACGCCGATAAGCTGTACCTCTACTCCGTCGATTACCGAGTCGATGTTAAGAAGTCTGCCTCTGATAACATCTTTACGGGAAACACGGTTGATGATAAGTCTTACATCGTCGATACCGAAGCTGCTGATTTTGCGTGCAGCTATACATGCACTTCTCACACAGACAAGATCAGGAGTGGAGATTACTATTGCCCTGTCAGCGGCAGCTGCAGAAAGCGTCAGACCTCTGTCCACACCTGCAGGGGCATCGATAAGTATGTAATTGAAATCGGTATCGTACTTATCGAGAAGCTTTTTCATAGCCTTCTCTGTAATATCACCGTAATCCTCGGGACAGGTGAGCACGAATACATCACCCGCATCGTAGAGGGCATCCTCACTGTCAGCACCCTTTATGACATCGCCCCAGTCATAGACTATCTTTTCAGTAACACCTACGAGAAGGTCGATGCTCCTCAGACAGTCGCAGTCGATGAGAAGCACTCTGTTTCCCATAGCGGCGAGAGCCTTGCCGAGACCTACGGTGAGGGAGGTTTTACCTACTCCGCCCTTACCCGAAGCAATAAGAATTTTTTCTGCCATATTTTTTACCTCATTATCCAAGTAATGTGTTTTCGTTCTGCTGACTTTCAGCCATATCCTTTTCTGCGAAATAATGCTCCATTATCGCCGAAGCTATGGGAGCTGTCGAACCGCCGCTTCCTGCGCCCTCGACCACGACTGCTACTGCGATTTCAGGGTCATTATAGGGGGCGAAGGTAAGAATAAGACCGTTATAGGTTTCTATTTTTCTGCCGTTTACCGTCTTTTCGATGGTGGTAGTACCTGTTTTGGCGGCTACCTTAACGGGAACATTTCTGAAATTAGCATAGCTTTCCGTACCTACCAGAAGCATACCTCTGTGAACCAGATTCCAGTTAGCATCGGAAAAATCTGCCTGAGAGAGAATCTGCACCTTATTCTCCATAACCGTTTCGGAAAGGTCAGCGGTTTTTACGCTTTTTATTATACTTGCCTTATATCTCGTACCTCTGTTAGCGATGGTAGAAACATAAGAGCACAGCTGAATGGGAGTGAACTGATTATTACCGTGACCGATACCTGCCTGGATAGTAAGACCGGGAGTCCATAATTCACCCATACCCTTTCTGAGAGCCACCGAGTCAACGGTACCTGTGGATTCGTAAAGCTCCACACCCGTCTCCTCACCGAGACCGAAGATGGCGAAATAGTTGTTCATCTTTTCTATACCTAAAAGACGGGAGGTCTCATAAAAGAAAATATTACAGGAATTAAAAATAGCATTGACTACGTTCTGATTTCCGTGATGTCCCGTACAGCCCGGCTGATAGTCCTCATAGTACGTATAAATACCGAGACATTTGATGAGAGAGGAAGCAGAAATGACCTTTTCCTGAAGTCCCGCCATAGCTACCGCCGGCTTTATGGTAGAACCGGGCGTATAGGTGCTTCGCAGAGCTCTGTTCCAGAGAGGCTTGCTCTGGTCCGTATTAAGCTTGTCAGAGTTTTCGTTATATGTGGAATTATCGTAGGTGGGATATGAAGCCATCGCCAGAACCTCATTATTCTTCGTGTTCATAACCACCACAGCACCCGACATGGGATAGATTCTCTCGAGACTCGTCTGCAGACTCTTTACACCCTCAGCCAGCGCCTCCTGTGCCACCTCCTGCAGCTCATAGTCGATAGTAAGAATTACCGTGTCACCCGTCTGCGGGAGAAGAGTGTATTCCTCACTCTTATTACCCGAGGCGTCGGTATTTATGGTCTTGACACCCTTAGTTCCCTTCAGATAGCTTTCCATAGCGGATTCGACACCGCTTTTACCGATGACATCGTTGAGGGTATATCCATTGTCCTTACGGCTTTCGTATTCTTCATTGGTGATGGGGCCCACCATACCTAAAAGGTGAGGTGCTATCTTGCCGTCGGTGTACTGCCTTTCAGAGGAGACCTGTACATCCACACCGGGGAAACGGGCGCTTTTTTCTTTGATAACGGAGACAAGAGCAGCGGAAACGTCCGTGGCAAACTCATAATTACGGCCTGCATTAAAGCCGTCCTTTACCATAGAATAGTAAACGGAAGCAATGTCTCTCTGCTGACGGAGTGTATACCCGGAAAGCTCATATTTTTCCACCAGAGCATTAAAGCAGTCATCTACATCAGCATAATAGTTAAGATCGAGGAAAGCCTCACTTTTAAGATAAGAAACCTCGTTATCTCTGTCCTCAGCGAAGCGAAGCTTACCCTTTTTCAGCTCTATGGGAAGATTATCCTTCCATTCTACTTCATTTTTATCGAAAATCTTTATCAGCTCGAGAATGATGGGATTTCTGTCGCTGTATGCCTTGGGAAAGCCAAGATAGTTAAAGACGATTTTATTTACCTGTTTATTGGTCACCAGCGGATAACCGTTTCTGTCTAGGATATTACCTCTGATAGCATCTACGCTCACTTCCACAGAGGAAACTACCGTGTCCTCATTCTGCTTGGTGTCGATAATCTGAATATTGAAAAGATAAGTAAGAAAGCCTGCAAAAAGCAGAACAAACACAGCTATAACTAAGGCATATCTTTTTCTGCCTGATTTATTCTGCATCTTATCACATCCTTTCATAATAATTCGGAATGCGCAATTCGGAATGCGCAATCGCGGAGAAAGTTTTCGGTAAAAAGAAATGATTCACCGCCAAATTAACAGTGGTTATGTAGGGCGGGATGACCCTATCCCGCTGAAAAAACCACAACTTATGCGGTGTATTCTGTAGGGACACGGCTTGCTGTTCTCGCAAAATCACAGAAATCTTACAGTAAAAATCATCTTTACTTTTCCGCTGTCACCTTGAATATAAGTGACACTATATAATAATAAATAAAAACAAATATCAGCGAATAAAATACCGAAGGAATATATCGGGAAAAGAGAAGCTCGAAGCCTCCCTCGTAGCCTTTTCTGAGGATAAACATAATCCAGTGGCAACCGTTACATGCCGTAAGTGCACCGAAGGAAAGCAACAGAGCAGCACGGATGTTGTTTCTGAAAATAAAAGTCACCAGAGCACCCGTAATGAAGCCTACCGCCGTAAGCATCACGGAAAAAAAGCCGTCACCGCCCGAAAGGGCAAAATCCCATAAAAGACCTGCCAGTACACCGAAGCACATACCGGGTATGCTTCTTTCGAACATAGCGATAGCTACCGTAAGCGGTATCAGTAGCATGGCAGGAGCGCCGAAAAGCTCGGGAATAAAGCCCGAATGCTGAAAGAGAGCGGTTATGAAAACGAGAACAGCCGTAACGGTTCTTCTTATATAAATATTACGTGAAGAAGCAAATCTCATTTTTTCACCGTCCTTTTTTAAATGCAGAATGCAAAATGCAAAATGCAGAATAAATGGTCACTTCGTTCCGGATTATATCCGTGTAAGGTTGTTTTAAAATATACCTTTACACCGCCAAAATACTTTGTACAACTAAAAAAACATAATTAATTATAATTTACTCTTTACTTTTCACTTCGCACTTTTCTCTGCGGAGATAACTTAAAAATATTATATCGTGGTAAATACGCGACCGATATTTTGCATTTTGCATTCTGCATTTTGCATTTATCGTAGTCTGTAGATTATTAATCAACACGTTCTTCTATGCCTTGTCCGTCGAAATCTGTAATAACGAAAACATCCTCTATTTCACGGACATTGACGCCCGGCTCTATTACGGCGAAGTTAGAAAGGTCGTACTTGCTTTCATTTACCTCGCTTACCGTACCGATGATTATACCCTTGGGATAAGTACCGCCAATGCCTGAGGTAATAACTATACCTCCGGGAGTTACAGCTGTGGTTCTTTCGAGACCCGAAAGCATACAGGCACCCTTGCCTGAAAGCTCTACAGTAGTAGTAACATAGGCTGTTTCTCTGGTTTTACTTTCGAGGGCGCTGATGTTAAGGTCGGGACTGAGCACCGTTTCCACCACACAGTAGGACGGATGCACCTTACTGACGATACCAACCAGATAGTTACCGCTGATAACAGGGTCATTTACGGCTATATCGTCATTACTGCCCTTATCGATTATGAGAGAAGAGAACATATCTGCGCTGTCTGTACCGATGACATCAGCTCTTTGAAGAACAAAGTCACGGTTCTTTTCTTTCACGCCGAGCATTTTTTCATAGGAGGCTACCTTCTGCTCCATAGCGTTATAATCTACTATTTTGTTTTCATATTCTGCTATCTTCTGCTGTAATCTCTCTATTTCACGAAGATACGTCCCCGCCCCGCGGAAGGAGGCCTGAAACCAATCCATCTTTTCAGCGACGACAGAGGAAAGCTTCTGCACGGGGCTGAAAATCATTCCTATGGCGCTGGTGAAGGGAGAAGACGAGCTTCTCACAGCCACAGCCAGGACTGCACCCACTGTCAGAGCGCAGACAGTCAGAAGAAAAGTTTTAAATTTTCTGCTTTTTAAAAACTGAAGCATTTCAAACACCTTTATTATTAATTCAAGTCTTTATTTTTACTTAAAACCTTTTACCGTTGGCACCCAGTACGTCTGACTCGAGATAGATACCTGTTCCGTCTACAACACAGTCGAGAGGATTATCCGAAACATTTACAGGCATACCTGTTTGCTGTGAGATAAGGTTATCGATACCTCTGAGAAGTGCACCGCCGCCCGTAAGGGTGATGCCGTGCTCCATAATATCTGCCGAAAGCTCGGGAGGAGTTTTTTCGAGAGTGGATTTGACCGCATCTAAAATCTGATCCACGGAGTCCTTAAGAGCCTCACGGACCTCTTCGCTGGTGATAGTGATACTCTTCGGCAGACCGTCGAGAAGGTTTCTTCCCTTGACCTCCATTTTACCCTCGCCCTCATATTCGGTGGCAGAGCCGATTTTTATCTTGATTTCCTCGGCTGTTCTTTCACCGACGAGAAGGTTATATTTTTTCTTGATGTAAAGGCTGATAGCGTTATCGAAGCTGTCACCGGCTATTCTTACCGAGCGTGAGCATACGATGTCACCGAGAGAGATTACGGCTACCTCTGCAGTACCGCCGCCGATATCCACTACCATACTGCCCATAGCCTGTCCCACGGGAAGACCGGCACCGATAGCCGCAGCCATAGGCTCCTCGATAAGACTTACATACTTCGCACCCGCTTCGATAGCCACGTCGTGAACATTTCTTCTTTCGACTTCAGTAACGCCCGAGGGAATGCAGATTACTACTCTCGCTTTAGCAAGATAAGACCCGCCCATAGCCTTGTGAATGAACTTTTTAAGCATTTCACAGGTAACGTCGAAATCTGCGATAACACCGTCCTTTAAAGGACGCATGGCAGTAATCGAGCCGGGAGTTCTGCCTATCATTTCCTTGGCCTCAGTGCCGACAGCTACCACCTTGGCAGGTCTCGAAGCCACGTTGATGGCAACCACGGAAGGCTCTCTTATAACTATGCCCTTACCCTTTACGAATACGAGGGTATTG
This sequence comes from Acutalibacteraceae bacterium, assembly GCA_045637365.1. GTDB lineage: Bacteria > Bacillota > Clostridia > Oscillospirales > Acutalibacteraceae > UBA6857. The sequence continues at coordinate 64,081 of JAZTZH010000061.1, read as the reverse complement.
GCTGTACCTAAATCTATACCTATATCCTGAGAAAATAACATATTCTTTTCTCCTTTCTAATATGAGGACATAATAATTCTATTGTAATTATTTATTATATAATAAATTTTACCCATTAACAATAGGATTAAGAAAAAATTATCAGTTTTTTTGTTTTTTGGATAAAAAAGAAAGACAGAGAACGGTTCTCTATCTTTGCAATTAATAATGCTTTATACCGCAAACAGGCTAAAATTCTGTCAATCAACCTGTCCGTCTGATTGATAATCATATGTTTTGTACAAAAGCTCTTCAAGTTTAATGCCAAACACCTTAGCAAAAGCGACCACTTCAATATCCGTTACAAATCGTTTTCCGCTTTCAATGCGCTGTATAGCATTTTTATCAATATCAATTTCTACCAACTGCATCTTATCTGCAAGCGCCCTCTGCGAAATCCCCATTTTTGTACGAAAATAAGAAATATTCTTACCGCAGATATTGTTAGTCCCATCTTTATTTTTATTTGTAAACATAAAATCCCTCATTCTTTTGACATTTTGTGCTTGTCAACAAAGAAATTATATGTTATAATCCCGTAGCATATGACATTCACTAAATGTCAAAACGGAGGGTAATATTATGAAATCCTGTACATTTTTCGGACACCGTGACACACCCGAAAGCATACGCTATGATTTAAAACAGGTGCTTATCGACCTTATTGAAAACGAGAAAGTAACAGTTTTCTATGTAGGGCATAACGGAAAATTTGATGCAATGGTATTAAATGAGCTTAAGCTTTTTTCTACTGTTTACAGGCATATACATTACTTTCTGGTGATAGAAGATATGCCCGTCGACAAAAAGGATTATGGCGTCGAAGAAACACATCTCCTTTATCCTGATTTTTTTATCGGCAACACACCGAAGCAGTTCGCTCTCGACCGCCGTAACGGATGGATGGTGAATGTATCCGATTATGTGGTAACCTATGTTAAACACACCTGGGGCGGAGCGCATAAATTCAAAGAGAGAGCCGAAAAGAAAAACAAGAAGGTTATTAACCTATATAAAGAAGAATGAAAAATCCCACAGAGACTGTGAAAATCTCTGTGGGTTAATTTTATGACGGACACAATGCATTGTGTCCCTACAATCCTATCCGTAAAACGGGCGGACTATCACTTCTTCGTTACCGAAGCTTTTCCCACGATTCCGCATTCCGAATTATTTCTTATGATATCTCAAGATGGCAGATATCATCACCGTTTGCGATTGTCTCTGTTACAATTTAAAAATACGCCTCCAGCCTGTAAATGGGCTGTCCTAAATCAGAAAATCTCTTTTCGTATTCGGTCACAATGTTACCCTCGAAGTCACTGTTATGAAGGTCGAGAGAAACATTTTTAATCTTATATCCGCTCTGTGAAAATTCAGCCAGAGAAAACTCAAAGAAGTGCATATTATCCGTCTTCTGATGAATCTCCGCACCGTCCTTGAGAAGATTGCGGTAAATGTCGAGGAAGAAGCGGTGTGTAAGTCTGTGTCTTGCATATCTAGCCTTAGGATAGGGACAGGAGAAATTAAGATAGAGAAGCTCTATGCTCTTTTCGGGAATGAACTTCGGCAGATATTCCGCAGAGCCGCAGATGAACTTTATGTTGGTAAGTCCTTCCTTTTTAGCCTTTTCACAGGCGAGGACGATAACATTCAGCACCTTTTCCACGGCGATAAAATTCACATCGGGATGTCTTTTAGCTATCTCCATAGCGAACTGACCTCTGCCGCAGCCGATTTCCATTCTCACGGGATTATCGTTACCGAAAATCTCCTTATAGTCGATGAGACTCTTTTCCTCGATGGCTTTATTAAAATCTCTCTCGTCACCTAAAGGCAGGTCGAGTATGTAATCCCTGACATTTTCGAGTCTCGTGTCAAGATTTTTCTTTTTTCTCATTCTCATAATTTTACAGCTCCATTATTTTTTCTATGAGGAAATCCACATCCTCTTCGGGTGTAGCCCAGCTGGTGCAGAAGCGGACAGCGGTTTTATCGCCCACCTTCGCCCAGAAGGATGAAACGAAATGCTCATTGAGCTTTTCGAGCTGTTCATCGGTAAGGATGGGGAACTGCTGATTCGTGTAGGAATCGTAGTAAAGCTCTATGCCCTTTGAAAGGAAGGCTTCACGGATTTTTATGGCAAGAGTGGCGGCGTGACGGGAGATTTTATGGTAAAGTCCGTCAGTGAAAAGCACATCGAACTGTAAACCTAAAAGTCTGCCCTTGGCGAGCATTGCGCCCTTCTGCTTTTCTATGTAGCGGAAATCCTTTTTGCAGGAATCCTTGGTGATGACCAGTGCCTCACCGAAAAGTGCGCCTACTTTAGTGCCGCCGATGTAGAAAGCATCACTTAAAGAAGCGATATCCTTTAATGTGAGGTCGTTTTTCTCACTTGCCAGACCGTAGCCCATTCTCGCACCGTCAATGAAAAGAATAAGGTCATTTTCCTTACATACGGCGTAAAGGTCCGTAAGCTCCTTTTTAGAATAGATAGTGCCGTTTTCCGTCGGGAAGGAGATGTAAACCATTTTAGGCTGAACGGTATGCTCGAAGGTGGGGTCAGCGTAGTGGTCCTTTACTGTCTTTTCCACCAGAGAAGCCGTAATCTTTCCGTCATCGGAGGGAAGACCGATAACCTTGTGTCCCACAGCCTCTACAGAGCCGCTTTCGTGAACATTTATGTGTCCCGTACAGGCAGAGATAACACCCTGATGGGGACGCAGAGCACTCGCAATAAAGATATAATTTGTCTGTGTGCCGCCTACGAGGAAGTGAACATCGGCATTTTCGTTACCGATTTCTTTCTTTATCTTTTCAGCAGCGGAAAGACAGTATTTATCCGTACCGTAACCGGGAGTCTGCTCTAAATTCGTCTCCACTAATTTTTCGATTATTTCGGGTACTGCACCCTGAGTATAGTCACTTTCAAATCTTATCATCTTTTACACCTCATTTATAAATCTTTTTCGCTCTGGGAGAGAAGGTACACAGTGCCTCATAAGCGAAGGAGCCGTACATTTTACCGTAATCGTTGGCAGAGATTTCTCTTTCTCCGCTTTTACCGATGATTACCGCTTCATCACCTACTGCGACATCCTTTATATCCGTTACATCCACCATCACCAGGTCCATACACACCTTACCCGTGACATAAGCCTTTTCACCTCTTATGAGAACATAACCCTTATTGGAAAGAACTCTGCGGAAGCCGTCAGCATAGCCTACGGAAAGAGTGGCGATCCGTCTTTTTTCCTCAGCTACATAGGTGTGACCGTAGCTGATACCCACACCCTCATCCACATCGTGAACGTGAATAACGTGGGTTTTAACCTCCATAGCAGGAATAAGACCTGCATCCTCAGTGGGATAATCCATAGGGTTAATGCCGTAAATGGCGATACCCATTCTCACCATGGGATATTTCTTTTCGAAGCGGAAAACACCCGCTGTGTTGTAGAGATGGGGAAGAGGAATATTTACACCCATTCCCGAAAGCTTCGAAAGAAAAGCATCAAAAAGCTTTTTCTGCTCATCGGAATAGCTGTCACCCTCCATATCAGCCCTGGCGAAATGGCTGAAGATGCCTTCGACATCGATAAAGGGAAGGTCAGCTATCTGCTTAATTATGTCTGCCGAAGCATCTGTAAGAGGGAAGCCTATACGGCTCATACCCGTGTCAAGAGCGATATGCACCTTCGCTTTTTTACCCTTTTCCTCTGCCGCTTTATTGAGCATCTGTGCATCGTAGAGAGTGTAAACGGTAGCTGTGATGTCATTTTCAACAGCCTCACCGAAATAATCGGGACGGATGTAGGAAAGAACGAGTATGGGAAGACTTATACCTGCCTGACGAAGCTCCATAGCCTCATCGAAACAGGCTACAGCGAAATAGTCCGCCTTGCTTTCCAGCACCTTAGCCACGGGGACTGCACCGTGACCGTAGGCATCAGCCTTTATTACGGCACATTTTTTAACACCTTCGGATACCTTTCGGGATAAAAGGTCGAAATTGTGCTCTATTGCTTTTAAATTAATTTCTCTGTAAGTTCTGTTATACATAAACAAACCTCTTGTAAATGCAGAATGCAAAATGCAAAATGCAAAATTGCAGTCGCGGATTTACCTCGTTATAATCTTTTTAGTTATCTCCGCAGAGAATAGTGTGTGTAAAAAGTAAAGAATATATTATAATAATTTATTATTATGCGAAGCTGTTTGGCGGTGTAAAGATATATTTTAAAACAACTTTACACGGATACAATACGGAGCGAAGCGACCCGCCATTTTGCATTTTGCATTTAACGAAGGCGGAATAACTTTAACCGTTACCTGAAATTCTCCATGCGATTCCGAATTATTCTTCGATTCCGAGTATCTCTGCACCCTCAATAGCGTCGATGGTTTCCACAGTGCGAAGCTTTTTCTGAATTATGTCGTTTCTGCTCTTTGCATCGTCGAGGCTCTTTCCTGCTTCTTCGATTTTCTTTTTCGCTTTTTCGAGGACAGTTCCGAACTTTTCGTACTGCACCTTTGCGGCGGCAAGTACGGCACGGACCTCCTTAGCTTTTTCGTTGATAGCCATAGCACGGAAGCCGATGGAAAGAGAATTGAGCAGAGCTGTTATGGTGCTCGGGCCCGCTATCATAATGTTAAACTCATTCTGACATCTTTCGGCTATGCCGTTTTTAGAAGAGATAATCTCACTGTAGAGACCCTCTGTGGCAAGATAAAGAATAGCAAAAGGAGTGGTTACAGGCTCATTGATGTATTTTTTTACTTCCTTGGCCTGGTTGATAACCGTAGTTTCCAGAGCCTTTCTGTTAAGCTCTACCTGTGCAGTGTCTCCTCTGTCAGCCGCCTCGCAGAGACGGATGTAAGCCTCTACGGGGAACTTTGAGTCGATTGGAAGGTAAGTTATAATATTTTTATCCTCACCCGAGGGAATTTTAACCGCAAACTCCACGATATTTCTCGATGCGGGATTAGTCATAACATTTCTGTCGTACATACCGGGGATTGTCTGATCCAGAAGACCCTCCAGCTGTACCTCTGCCCAGGTACCTCTTGCCTTTACATTGGTAAGAATACGGTTAAGAGAGGTAACGTTTTCAGTTACACTGCCTGAAAGCACCTTCATTTCACCGAGGGATTTGTAGACATTTTCGAGCTGTTCGCTTACTGTTCTGAAAGAAGAATCGAGACGTTTGGTAAGAGTTTCGTTGAGCTTTTCATCTACAGTGAGTCTCATCTGCTCTAACTTTTCCTCGTTGCCCTTACGCATTTCTAAAAGGTTACGGGAGATGGTTTCACTCATTTTGATATTATTCTCGTAGTTATCATTGGTCATTTTTCTGAGAATAACATTCATATCTGCAAAAGCTGCCGTAAGCTCTTTTCTCTGCTGACCTGCAGCGGCGTTATTTTCCATACGGCTTTTACTGAATTCATCACGGACACTGCCCTCGACAGAGGTAACTACTCTGTCAATTTTATCCATTGTTTTTTCATTTTGCTCAAAAAGTCTGTCATATTCTCCGTTATTTTTCTTTTTTAGCAACAAAACCAAAAGAACAACGCATATAATAAGTAGTATCAGTATAGCATATATAATTATACTCGGTACACCGTTCATTTTTTACTCTCCTTAAGGATTCAAAATTCATACCTTTTATTATAACAGTAAAGAATGAAAGTTTATTTCGATTTTAGAAAATTATTACATTTTAATAGATTGAGGAATGAAAAAAATGTTTAAAAAACTTTTATGCCTGTCTCTTACGATTTTAATGCTTCTTTCTTTCTGCGCCTGCGGTGGAAACAAGGGTGCAGACGCACAGCTCGTATATCCCATAGACAAAGACCCTCGTTATCTTGACCCACAGATAATTTATGACATCGGAGCGAAGAATATTATCGCTAACTGCTTCGAAGGTCTCGTCGCTCTCGACAAAGACGGAAACATCATCCCTGCCGCCGCCGAAAGATGGGAAACCAACGCCAAAGAAACCGTTTACACATTTTATCTGCGTAAGGATATGAAGTGGAAGGTAACCTCCGCCGCCGGCAAGGTAATCGGTGAAAATTACGCTGACGAATTCGACGCCCGTGTTACGGCTCACGATTTTGCCTTCGGTCTTACCCGTGCCCTTCTCCCCGAAACCCTCTCTCCCGGAGCAGACAGCCTTTTCTCTGTAAAAAATGCTAAAAAGGTTTACAGCGGTAAGGCCTCTGCATCTGCTTTAGGTATAAAGGCGCTCGACGATTACACCTTACAGATTACCCTCTCTCAGGCTGACCCGGATTTCCTTTACACTCTTTTAGAAAGCTACTGTATGCCCTGCAACGAGGAATTTTTCGAAAAAACAGGCGGAAGATACGGTCTTGCCACGAGATATCTCATCTATAACGGACCTTTTTATATAAATAACTGGGCCGATGATATTTCGATTTCCGTAAGGAAAAGTGATACCTACCACAGTATGGACCAGGTTATGCCCGCTTCCGTTTACTACTCGATGAATAACGAACAGCCTACCCGTCTTAAAAAGCTCACCGACAGCACCTACTCCGTAACGCCTCTGACGAAAGAGCAGGCGGACGAGCTTTCGGAAAAGAAGAACTACACCGTTAATTCCTTCCCCTCCTCTGTCACCGCTCTCCTTTTCAACTGCAGTGATGAGGGACTGAAAAACGAAAACATCAGAAAAGGCATCGTATCTTCTCTCGATTATTCCGTAATAAAGGATGCCTTCGGTGAATGTGATGCATCAGGTCTTATCCCCGATTCCTTCCTTACCGGCTCACTTAAATTCAGCGAATACCGTAAAGAAACGGACAGATATTACAATGCAAGTCCTCTTACGGTTTTCAAAAAAGGACTTAATGAAATCGAGCAAAGCGGCATCGAGGTTACTGTTCTCTGCTCTGCGGAAAATGAAAAAACCGTCAGAACTCTTATGCAGTCCTGGCAGTCGGTTTTAGGCGTTTCCTTCACCGTTTATGCTGAGGCTACCGATGAAGTAACCCTTAAAGAGCGTGTCAGAAAGGGTGATTATCAGATAGCTCTCACCGACATCAGCTTCACCGGTAACAGAGCATATCACATCTTAAGCTCCTTCACCTCTTCGAGTAAGGAAAGCTTCTCTCAGCTTAAAAGCAAAAAATACGACTCTATGATATTCGAGCTGAAAAAGTCCGACGGAATAGCGGTTTTATCGAACCGTACAAAGGACGCTGAGCAGTTCCTTATCTCTTCCTGTGTAGCTGTTCCTCTTTATAAAGCCGATAACTACTACGGTCTCGGAAAAAATGTCAGCGGTGTTATTCATAACATCAGCGGTGAGATAATATATTTCAAAAATACAACCAAGAAATAAACAGAAGGCTGTCCGTTGTGACAGCCTTCTGTCTTTTAATGTCAGTAACCCATCTGTGAAAGAAGCTCTTTTACAGCTTCAGGATCTGCTTTGGACTCATCGAGCGGCAATTCAAAAATCGCTTTAAATCCGGTATACTCGTCTCTGTAAGCGATACTGCCGTCTTCCTTCATAGTCAGCGCCCCATCAGGTAAAAATCCCTCATAGACGGCAATATAAACAGTTTTATCAGCGAATATTTCCAGGTCTGCAGTTTCAAAAAGATAATAAAGAACACCGTCCTTTTCTAATCCGCTGGCGCCCGAACCGAGAGTCCATAAATTCACCTTCCACGGCTCATAGCCCTCTACAAGGGGTGAAACCTGTAATGGCATACCTTCTGCTTGACTGAGCGGTGTTCCGTCAGTTTTTGCGATTGATACCACAAGGTAAGTTCTGTTTTCTTCCGTGGCCTCACCGTCGATAATGTTCAGCTGTGTGTCCGGTGCATAGCCTAAAACAGAAACCATATATTCCTCGTTGCCCGAAGCGAAAGGAAATTTTTCGCTCTTTTCCCATTTGTTGTTAAGTTCTTCCATTTCCAGTTCATCAGCTACCTCCTGAGGAGAAAGCAGGGTGACAGCAGCAAAAGCAGTAAGGGATAAAAGAAGTATTGCCGAAACAACTGCCGCAAGCAGCCTCAATGTTTTTCTCTTTTTCATAACCAAAATTACATCCTTTCCTTTCTCTGCCTTTTTCAGAGCATCAACAAGGCGGATTTCACAGTCAGACGAAAAAGAAAGAGAATCAATTTCTTTTTTATATTTTTCTTCAAAACTCATCACCGAAATCCTCCTTTAATAATTTTCCGAGCGTTTTTCTCGCCCGTGAGAGCCGTGTGCCTACGGTGGCAACAGGCAGAGACAATATTTCTGCGATTTCTTTGATAGAATAATTTTCGTAATAGTAAAGATGTATTACCACCCTGTATTTTTCATCGAGGGAGAGTACATAGGGTAAAACATCATCACTTTTTTCACTGCAAGGTATTTCTTCCGTTAAAGGCAGATTTTTTCTTTGTGCGGATTTGAGCATATTTTTACTTATATTTACCGTTACCCGTAAGAGCCACGCTTTCTGATGCTCATCATTTTCGAATTCGGGCGCTTTGGTAACCAGCTTTACGAATGCCTCCTGTACCGCATCCTCCGCATCAGCAGTGGATTTAAGCAGAGAAAAAGCTGTCTTTAACATTGAGGATGAATATTTTTTAACTGTCTGTTCTATGTATTCGTCGCTAGCAAAAGAATACATGTTTTTTCAACCTCCTTTCGAATATTAAACAATCGTTAAGGATGTAATTTTTCAAATCCAAAAAATTTTAATGAAAAAACCACTCCCGAAAAGGAGAGGTGGCACAGCTATACCGTGACGGAGAAGTAAAATACCGCACAGTTTTCCTGTGCGGTATAGTTTTTATTCCAGATTTGCCTTTACCACTACTTCTTTTCTGCCGTGGTTATAAAGCTTACGGTTATCCAACGCCCACATTCTCTGAGAGAATTCGCCTTCCTTAAGATCAGCTGTAGCACTTGTAATTTCGTTGATAGTGGCATCTAATTTGTCAAGCTCACTCAGAATTTCCGCTTCGAGGAACATCGGTCTTACTGCCGCACCGAAATCAGGCTCTCCGTGGTGAGAAATAACCATATGCTCTAAAAGCATAGCCTTTTCAGGGTCGATACCCAGCTGTCTTGCCTTTTCTTCGATTTTAACAGCACCCATAACCAGATGACCCAGAAGCTCACCTTTAACGGAATAGCCTGTTACAAGACCTGCTGTGCTGATGTCGAATTCGTCAATTTTGCACAGGTCGTGAACGATAGCGCCGCAAACTAAAAGGTCACGGTCCACAGCAGGATAAATACTGCATACTCCCTCACAGAGCTTGAGAATGGAAAGAGTGTGGTAGAGAAGACCGCCTCTGATGGCATGATGAAGCTTAAAGGCGGCGGGCCAGAAGAGAATTTTTTCTTCTCTGTCCTTAACGAGAGCAAAGGTGAGATGCTTAAGCTCCTCATCCTTTACGGAAGCGATGACATTCATTATCTGACCGAGCATCATTTCACCGCTGTATTCTGCTGTGGGAACGAAATCAGCGATGTTCACTCCGTCGCTTTCGTTGACCTTTCTCATACGGTCGATTCGCAGCTGATCGTTACCGTTAAACTGAGTTACGGTGCCTCTGATTTTAACCAGATCACCTGCCTGATATGTACCGTGTGAGAGCTCGTTATAATCCCAGAGCTTACCGCTGATTTCACCTTTCTTATCGCAAAGAATAAGGTCAAGATAAGCGGCACCCTTTACATTTACTTTTTTATCGGCAGTTTTTATGAGCCAGAAGCCGTCATTACTGCCGTTCGAACCGAATGCACTGTTCATTATTCTTCCTCCTCTGTAATCATTTCGAAAATTTCATTAAGCCTGTCTGTTTCGCCCTTGAGATAAAGATAGCCGAAAAGAGCCTCCAGTCCTGTAGCAAGATGATAATCTGCCTCACTCATATTTTTAGCTTTGTGATTGACATGAGCGTTTCTGCCCCTTCTGATAACACCCTGCTCCTGTTCGGTTAGACGTTCCTTTATTCTTTCCACAGCTCTTGCCTGTGCGGAGGCTTTTACCATACCTGCCGCCTTATTATGGAGCTTGTTTACGGGTCGGTTAGCCTCACAGACTAATCTTTCCCTTACGAAAAGGTCGAAAACCGTATCACCCACGAAGGCAAGATTAAGAGGACTGAGCATATTTACATCGCACTTTGCTTTGGTTAATTTTTCCATATATAATTTCTTTTTTCCTTAATTCATAAATTCAAATTCGAAGTCGTAGATGCTTACTATATCGCCTTCCTGTATACCCTTTTCACGCAGAGCCTCGATAATACCGCTGGAAATGAGGACTCTCTGGAAATACTGTAAGGATTCGTAATCGTCCAGGTCTGTCTGACAGAGAACACGGATAAGGAAGGGAGCTTCTACGATGTAAACATCCTCTTCTACGGTGATAGTGAAGCCTGTATCCTGCTTTTTGAGAAGAGTTTCGAGGGGAATTTCTTCCTTTTCGTACCTTTTTACGGGAGGAAGAGTGGCAAGCTTAGCCGCCACGGCATCAATTACCTCTTTTGTTCCCTCCAAAATAGGTGCGCACATTTCGAAATAGGTGTAGCCCTTATCCTCGATGTATTTTCTGAATTCTTCTCTCTGCTCGTCTGTGGCAAGGTCAATCTTGTTACCCGCTACTATCTGAGGACTTTTCGCAAGCTCAGGATTAAAGCGCTCGAGCTCAAGATTAATCTTTTCGAAATCCTCCACAGGGTCTCTTCCCTCACTGCCTGCCACATCGACGATGTGAAGAAGCATACGGCATCTTTCTACGTGTCTTAAGAACTCATGACCGAGACCGACACCCTCACTCGCACCCTCGATAAGACCGGGAATATCAGCAATAACGAAGGATGAGCCTTCTCCCATAGATACAACACCTAAAACAGGAGTAATGGTAGTGAAATGGTAGTCACCGATGATAGGCTTCGCCTGACTTACCACAGAAATAAAGCTCGATTTACCTACATTCGGAAAGCCTAAAAGACCTACATCAGCCAGAAGCTTTAATTCGAGAGTTACCTCCCATTCTTCACCGGGCATACCTGCTTTGGCAAAGCGTGGTGTCTGTCTCGTAGCTGTGGCGAAGTGGCTGTTACCCCAGCCGCCTTTACCGCCCTTAGCGGCTACGAAGGTTTCATCCGTGGACATATCCGCCATAATAACTCCGCTGTCACTTTCACGGATGACGGTACCTCGGGGAACCTTGATGATAAGGTCATCGGCCTTTCTGCCGTTTCGTCTTCCGCCCTGACCGTCTGCACCTGTGGGAGCTTTGTATTTTCTCTTGTACTTGAAATCATTGAGAGTAGAAAGGTTATCGTCTACCATAAAGACGATGTCGCCGCCCTTACCGCCGTCACCGCCGTCGGGACCGCCTGCGGCTACAAACTTTTCACGGTGAAAAGCTACGGCACCGTTACCGCCGTTACCTGCTTTTATAAAAATTTTCGCTTTATCTACAAACATTTTTTCTGCCTCCTTATAAGGTGGTAATGTTATTTTAATGTGTATAACTAATTAATTATACTATAAAATAAAGAAAATAGCAATAATTTTAAAACCGAAATAACATAAAAGAGCAGCCGCTGTTTTGCGACTGCCCACATTTCAGTTATTTTACAGCTCCCAGGGCGGTTTTTCATCCTTGCCGACCGAAGAACCTTTTCTTTTTTCTTCGTCCTTTTCTTCCGTGACCTTATTACCCTTCTTAAGACGAAGGAAAAGTCCGAGGGCAACAAGAGCAATAAGCACAACCACGATGATAAACACATAACTCACACCGCCGCCGACTGTTACCTGTGTAGGTCCGTCAGCACCGCCGATTATGGCTATATCCGAGGAGTCACCGTCAAGAATTGTTATGCACTCTTCATAAGCCTGATCGCCGACATATATGTCAGAAGCATAATCATCGTCTGTAACTGCACCGAAAACCCTTTCCGCAGAATCAACTACGATTACACAGGGGATACCTGTTTCCTCAGTAAACTCCGTAAGCACACCGTCAACAAGCTCTTTGTTCATTTCCAGAGATGTGGAATTGACCAGCTTAGAAACAGGCTTGTTATAGTCATCATAATTTGCGGCCTTACTGTTAAAGGAGCTGACGAGACCGAGAGAAACGATGTTCCCCGTCATTTCCTTGACTACTGCCGTAAGATCTGTGTCGAGAGAATAGGCATAGTAGTTCTGATTAATATGATTGTACAGAGCATGACCGTATTCGGTATATTCACCGAACATCTCATTTATTTCTGCTCTGATGTTATCACCTACCCATGCTATGGTATAGTAGCCGTCACATGCCTCGTTGGTAAGGAATACTAAAAGGATGTTATTTTCGTAATTCTCGTGATCACCGAAATAAAGGCTGTAATTTTCGTCAGCATAATCCTGCATTACAGCTTCATCGTAAAGGACAGAGTCTTCGGGAACGGCAGAAACAGATTCATCTCCGATGATTACCGTGTCTGCCGGCATCAGGAAAAAAATCACAAGAAACATTATAAAAAGACCTATCAGAAAGAAGCTTACACATCCTCCGCCTCCTACATAACGTCTTCTGCCCCATCCTCCGAAATGAGGTCCGTGAAAATGAGGTCCGTGATGAGGAGGTGTATGACGGGGTCCGCCACCGAAGGAACCTCCGTGATGTCCGCTGCCGAAAGAGCCTCCGCCGAAGCCGCCTCCGCCTGAAAATCCTCCTCCGCCACCGAAGGAGCCACCGCCAAATCCTCCGCCTGAGCTGCCGCCACCGGGTCCGGGCATAAAACCAACTTCCTTTCATAATAAAATAATGCTTTTCTTCACACTGAAATTATAATGTTTTTCTTGTCCGATGTCAATAATCAGAAGCTTCGGCAGATGTAAAATCTTGCAGAAAAATGCCGCATTTTGTTTATCTGAAGCAAAAAATGCCCAAAAAGAATGTAAAATTAAGTAAAAAGGTAGAAAAAAATGAAATACTGTTGCAATTTCGATGAAAAGTGTGATAATATATACTAAATTACTATGCCAAGGAGGGTGTAGCCATGAGAGTAATTACAGGCTCCGCCAGAGGCAGAAAGCTCATCACCTTAGAGGGCGATGATGTCAGGCCTACTACGGATATAGTTAAAGAAGCGATGTTCTCCATCATTCAGTTCGAAGTCGAAGGAAGTAAGATTTTGGACCTTTTCGGCGGCTGCGGTCAGCTTGCCATCGAGGCACTTTCCAGAGGTGCTGAGAATGCGGTTATCGTAGACAGCAGTAAAAAAAGCATCGAGGTCATAAAGAAAAATCTCGAGACCACAGGCTTTGACAAAAGAGCTGTAGTGATAAACAGTGATGCCGTAGCCTTCCTTTCACGCAGAACGGAAAAATACGATATCGCTCTTCTTGATCCGCCCTATTCTAAGGGTATACTCGAAAAAGCACTCGAAAAGGTTCCTGATGTTATGGAAGAAACAGGTGTCATCATCTGTGAAGCTCCTTATAATGATGTCTTGCCCGAAAAAGCAGGAGAATTCGAGCTCAAAAAGAAGTACCGCTACGGTAAAACAGGTCTTTTCCTTTACCGCATACCCGAAAAGGAGGAGAACTGATGAAGGAAAGAATTGCCGTTTATCCCGGCTCCTTTGACCCCGTAACCAGCGGACACCTCGACATCATCAGACGAAGCGCCAAGCTTTTCGATAAAATCATAGTTGTCGTTATGTCCAATTACCGTAAAATCGGCTCTTACGCTTTTACAGTGGATGAAAGAGTGGAGTTCATCAAACGGTGCACAAAGGATATACCAAACGTCAGCGTTGATTCATACATGGGACTTTTAGCCGACTATGCCAAGCAGAAAAATGCTGCGGCAGTGGTAAAAGGACTTCGTGCTGTTTCCGATTTCGAGGATGAATTCCAGCAGGCACTCATTAACAAAAAGCTCAATGAAAACACGGAAACTGTTTTTATGGCAGCTAACACTGAGCACATGTTCCTGTCTTCAAGCATGATAAAGCAGGTGTGTATGCTCGGCGGAGATATTTCTCTTTTTATTCCGGCAGAAATTTCAAATGATATAATAGAAAAGTTAAAGAAAGGATAAGTTAAAATGTCAAATTTTTACGATCTTGAAACAGACCTTGAAGTAGAAGATGTAGTTTCCTCAGAGGAGGACTTATACGAAGAAGAATACGAAGAAATCACTGATTTCGGCGATTACAACGTAGCAGATGCCGAAGCAAGATGGGGCAACATGGACTTCGATCAGCTCGTAGTCGAAATGGAAGGTCTCGTATCCAGAGGTAAGAGATTCTTCTTCTCCAAATCAAAGAGAGTCGTAGACGGCAAGGATATCGCTATGCTCGCTGAATACATCCAGAGCAGATTCCCCGAAGAAATCGTTACTGCCAACGACATCATCTCCAGAGAAGCAACCATCATCAACGATGCAACCGCAAAGAGCAACTCCATCATCGCTGCTGCACGTAAGCAGGAAACCGAAATCTCAAACAGCGCTAAAACATACTATTCCGAAACCATCAAAAAGGCTCAGGACGATGCAGCAAAAATCATCGCACGTGCTCAGGCTCAGGCTGAAGAAATGGTTCAGGAGCACAACATAACCCGTCTCGCAAGAGAAAGAAGCGAACAGATCAAAACTGCTACAGAGCAGGAAACTCAGGCAATGATCGCAAAAACAACTGCCGACTGCGAAGAACTCAAGGCAAGAGCAAAGGAATGGACCATCGGCATCGTCGAAGGCGCCCGTGGCTTCGTTACCAACGGTCTCGCAGGTTATCAGAATGTAGCTATGCAGAGCCTCGACAACATCAATGCTGTCAACAAGCAGTTCCAGAGCGAATATTCCGTACAGGTTAGAAACCTCGGTCTCGACAACAACTGATAAATTAATAAGCAAGCTTTACGCCTGCCGTGATTGACACGGCAGGTTAAGTTTTTTTTACAGGAAAGAAGCTGCATTAAATTTACAAAGCGGAGGGAGGCGGGGAGCCAAGCGACCGTCTACGGTCACCTGTGACGCCGCAGGCGTCGCAGGTCCCTGTTTTACAGGGGCTTGGCTCTCCGCCCTCCTCCGCCTCGCTGAATTTGAAAATAACTCTTGATAAAAACTCCTTATCGGTTTATAATAGTAAAAAAAGAAAGAGGGTGTTAAAATGAGTCTTTGCTGCGAGCAGTGTGCTTATTATAACTACGACGAAGAATATGACGAATACTACTGCTCCGTAAACCTCGACGAGGATGAAATGGAGAAGTATGTCAGCGGTAATATTGATTTCTGCCGTTACTTTACACCCTACGATGAATACAAGGTAGTTCAGAAACAAAACTAAGGAGAAAACGAAGTGAAAAGTCTCAGATACTTATATAAAATAGGCAGAGGACCTTCCTCCTCCCACACTATGGGCCCCGATAAAGCGGCAAGATATTTCCGCAGCACCTATGCCGATGCAGACAGCTACAAGGTTATTCTTTACGGCTCTCTTTCCGGTACAGGTAAGGGACACAAGACCGACGAGGCAATTCTCGATGTATTTAAAGGCTGTGATGCGGAGCTTGTTTTCGGAAGCATCGATACAGAGCGTCTCCCCCACGAAAACACTATGGAGTTCTTCGCCTATAAGAACGGCAAGGAAATCGCTATGGAAAGAATAATGTCCGTTGGTGGCGGTGCCATAGTAATAGAAGGAAAGCCTGAGCTCGATGAAGAGGATGTTTATCCCCTGCGCACTCTCGGTCAGATAGTAGACTATTGCCGCGACAATAATATGCGTCTTTCCGATTATGTGGAGGAATGTGAGGGCGAGGATATATGGCACTACCTTCACGAAATATGGCTGGCGATGAAAAACGCCATCAACGAAGGCCTCTCTACCAGAGGTATTCTAGACGGCGGACTTAATGTGGAAAGAAAGGCTCAGTTTCTTTTTAATCAGAGCCACATCGACGAAAGTGACATAACCAAGGAAAACCGCCTTGTCTGTGCTTATGCTTTTGCCGTAAGTGAACAGAATGCAGGCGGCGGTGTAATCGTAACAGCTCCCACCTGCGGTGCCTGTGCAGTTCTTCCGAGCGTACTGAAATATATGCAGGATAAGAAAGGCTTTTCCGACGATGATGTTTGCCGTGCCCTGGCTGTGGGCGGTCTTATCGGTAATCTGGTCAAGACAAATGCTTCCATAAGCGGTGCCGAATGCGGATGCCAGGCTGAAATAGGCACTGCCTGTTCTATGGCGGCAGCAGCTCTCTGTGAGCTTTTCCGTATGGGTCTGGGACAGATAGAATATGCAGCCGAGGTAGCTATGGAGCATATGTTAGGTCTCACCTGTGACCCGGTATGCGGTCTGGTGCAGATCCCCTGCATCGAAAGAAATGCCGTAGCGGCTATGAGAGCCATTAATGCTCTTTCACTTGCAAATTTCCTCTCTACCACGAGAAAAATCAGCTTCGACACAGTGGTAGAAACTATGTACAAAACAGGCAAGGACCTGAATGCTATGTACAGAGAAACCTCTCAGGGCGGTCTGGCTGCTACCTATGTGCATCCCGGATGCTGAGATAAACTGACTATACTTAAAAAGGACAGATCGGTTCAGACCGTTCTGTCCTTTATTCTTATTCGATCAGTTCACCGTTTTCGTCGTATTCCTCGACAGTTGTGGTGCCGTCATCGTTATAGGTTATTACTTTAGCTTCATAAAAGAAATATTCCGCCTCAGCATACTGAATCTCTTTTACGAGCTTTTTGCCCTCATAAGTCTTTTCCGCTGTTACATTACCCTCTTCGTCATATTCATATATTACTTCCTGCTTAAGCTTACCGTTTTCTCTTTTTTCCGTAGACACGTGATTTCCGTCTTCGTCATAAAAATATTCCAGGTCATACTCATAAATCTTTTTACCCTCTGCGTCGTAAGAAAGTTCCGAAATGAGTTCTCCGTTTTCGTCGTATTTTTCCACGAGCTTGCTTCCGTCTTCAGAGTAATGAGCTACCTCTTCAGCATAAAGGAACTCCTCTTCCTCATTCTTTGCCGAAGCGTAGCTGATCTCCTGAGTAAGAACCTCATTTTCGTAAACCTTCTCGCCTAAGAGATTATCTTCTTCGTCAGTTATATATTCAGTACGGTAGGACTCGGTTATGTTTCCTTCTTCGTCGCAAAGAACATAACCCATACTGTCACCGCTTTCGTTATATTCATATACGCACCGGCTTCCGTCCTCATACTCTTCTGTTTCGTATTTTTTAAAGGATATGCCCTGACTGTCCAGCTCATATTCACCGAAAGACACTAACTGTCCGTCCTCGTAAAGCTTATCAGTGAGCTTATTGCCTTTTTTATCGTAGGTGTACTCAGCTGTGGATTCGCTCGTTAAATTGCCCTCTTCATCGAAATACAGCCACTGAACCCAGTCACCGTAATCGTTACAGACACCCATATCTGTAAGAATTCCGTCTTCACTCTTTCTTTCAGCACCGCAGACAGCACAGATCTCTTCTTCGAAGTTATGTTCACCCTCTTCGCTGATTTCACCGCAGGAGCATTCCTTCCAATGGCGCTCTTTATCTATTTTCCACTGAGGCTCGTGAGAATGACAGGCAGTAAAAACAGTCATCATCAACATACACAATAAAAATGTGATACCTATTCTTTTAACATTTTTCATTTTCATCTTCCTTTCTCTTACCTCATTTTAACAGAGAAAGACGAAAAAATCAACTTTATATGCAGTAATATTTAACCCTGAAAACAAAATTAAAAGGACAACCTTTTGCAGGCTGTCCTTCTGAACCTTATTCTGAAATATTGTCGAGAAGCTCTTTTACGGTAATCTGAGGATTATCTATACCGTCGATGATTGTCTTAAGGAAGTTCTTATGCATCTGTCTTATCTGCTCCTCGGTGGAAAGCTTTGTACGATACATATAATATACATCTACACCCTTATCTCTGGGGTTAGGGATGGTGATAGTATACATCGGAGTAAAATATCTGCCGAGATTATAAGTTTTAAAGTGGAACTTAAAGGGGAAGCTGTCGTCGATAGGTACAGGAATCCAGGAATACATAAGTGAGTTTGCACCCTGAATAGGTCCGAAGTCAAAAAGCTTGAGAGACATATCTCTTGCCTTGGTGTAAGGGTAATCGAGATGTCTGTAAAGAGATGTTCTGATTCTTACCAGCTCTTTTACTGCTTCGGCAAAGGTCAGCTCTTCGCTGAGCTTTGAACGGAAGATAAGAGGCTCTGCCATACAGCCGCTCATATTCTTTTCCTTTACTGTAGCACGCTTACCGCATACCGTCATCATCGAAACGTCATCTATACGGTAATTGACTGCAGAACAGTGAGAACGAAGACCCATAACGAAAATACTTTCGGGAGAAATCTGATTTTCTTTGCAGTAGTTAAAGATTTTTTCGGTATCCTCGGGACCGATGTGCTCGACTATCATATCACATTTATTGTAGATAGGATTATATGCCATAGGAACTCTTATATCGGGATTCTTTTTCTTTTTACGGTAGGCATCCAGATATTCGTGACCGTGAACAGCAGCATAGTAAGGCTCACCGTTTTTAAGGAAGTATTCCTTATAAAACTCCTCGTGCTTTTTCATTTTTGCTTCATTTTCATTCTTTTTAAGTTCACCTTGAACATATTCTTCATAGCTATCGAGTGCAGGAGGAATTTCATAACCCTTAAGAAGAGCTCTGTAAACACGGAAAAGATCCATATAGAAGCCTACGATACCCAGAGCATCGATTACAAGATGGCTGAAGCAGGAATAAACACCGCTTTCACCGCCGTCGGTATTGAAGAAGTATATTCTGAAAATTTCATCCTTGAGGAAATAGCAAGGCTTCTGTGCATCAGCATCAAAAAATGCCTGCTGCTCCTCTACGGAAGAAAAGTGCTTGCGCTCGACCTGATATTTAAAGGGCTCGATAAAATACTGCTTCACTTCACCCTTAACCTTTGTAAAGCGGATACGGAAGCTTTCGTTACGCTCGATTTCCATATCAAATGCCTTCTGTAAAAGATCGAAATCAAGTTCACGGTCAACAGTAATCGATGTGGGAATCTGTACCTGCTGCTTCTGAAGATTGAATTTGTACATAAGGTACATACCGTCCTGTGAGTTACACAGATCATAAAGCTTTAAACCTGATACATCCTTTTTCTTTCCGAACATAGTTTTTCACCTTATTCTTCCACGTGAGCGAAGAAGAATTCCTTTCTTTCGTCATTGTTTATAACTGTAACGGGCTTTATCTGATTAAGAACTCTGCCCTGTTTTTTAAGCATTTCTCTGTAGTCTGCGTAGGTATCCTTTTTGAGAAGCAGAATTTTCGGAGCGTCTATCATATTCCAACGGCGGTACTTGAAGTACTTATCGTTGCTTTCATTAATGAACTCGTCAAGAGCCTTTTCCATTTCAGCCACAGTTTCTGCAGAAATTTCGCCTTCAGGCTCCGCTAAAAGCATATAGCGTACGATAGAAGAATCTGTATCACCATAGTAACTGTAACCCTTAAAGCTTACGCCGAATTTTTCCTGAACCTTACCTGCTGCCCAGTCAACCATATCGGTTGTTGTCTTTTCATTTGCGATGTTGAGGGCAAGATTGTTTCTGTAAAGGAATTCGAATCTCGGACACTTGTTATAAAAGCCTGTGATGCGAACAACGTCCTCGATTTTATAGCGGTAAAGACCTGAATTATTGGTAACAACAAGCTCATAGAGCTTACCTTCCTCGACCTCTCCTACAGTAAGAAGTCTGTCACAGTCAGGATCATCGATGGGGATAAACTCGAAGAATACCGATTTGGGAAGAAGAACGCAGTCATTTACATTAAGCTCTACGGGCATACCCATATAGCCTTCTGCTGCTGCATAACCCATATTATGAATGGGAGCATCACCGATATATCTTCTGAGCTTCTGCACGTAGAATTTAAGAGTAGAACCAACCATACCGTAGGACCACATAAATTTGGGCCATATTCTGGGTGCGATGGGATCATCAAATCCTTTTTCACATTCTCTGCGGATTTCTGCAGCTCTTTTGGGATTAGGCTTGAATTTCTTTTCGTACTTGGCACGAAGCTCGTCAGGACATTTGACTGAAGGGTCAATCGTACCCTTTTCTATATCGTTACAAACCATTTCCCAATTGCTTTCGAAGAACTCGAACATAATAGTAAGAAGAGTTACAACCATTGAGCCGATGTAGGTAACATCACGGTTTTCGAGAGCGAAACGAAGATGAAAATATGTAGAATCCACTGCATCCTCATTTTCGGGATACATAAAGTCATTTGGTGTGGTCATAAATAACTTTGAAATAGGCTTAAGGTAGGTAAAGGGAACCTGTCCTGCACCGTTACACATTTTACCGTCAGCCATTTCATGACCTGTGAGAACGATAGCAACAGTACCGACCTGCTTGGGGAATTTGATACCCCTTTTTTTAAACCACATAGAAGCACAGGTAGGTGTGGCAACAAAGCCTACAGACTGCATATGGAAAAGGTCTCTGCCTGATTTAGGAAGAATTTTCGGCTTACCTACAGAACCTGAAGAAGAGCAGTAACGGTGACATTTGGCTGCCATCATAAGATTGCTTTCTCCGTTATTAATCATACGGTCCACATAATCCGAATAATCGTCATAGGTGGAAAGAGGAATATTTTTCTGAAACTCCTCTACGCTCTTGATGTTACCAAGACCTATTTTCTTACCGTATTCAGTATTCTTATTCTTCTCGATTATGGACATAAGAAGCTTCTCCTGGACTTCCACGGGATTCTGCGATACTTTGTCCATGCTTTTGAATACAACTTTTCCGAGTTTTACACCAATGTCTGAAAGTGCCATTTTTTCTCTCCTTATACTTTATTTTTGCTGCAATTTTGGTAATCGTAGCATCTTTTTCGTCAATTTACATCATCGCCCGTTTACGAAAAGCAAAAATCCCCAATATTTTCACGCTGAAAACATCCTATTATTTATTTTACTTTAAAGAGAGCACTTTGTCAACAATATATGAATAATATTAATTATTATTCACAGTTAAGACATACAGAATTGATAATTCTTACCGCTTGCCTTACTGTTTTTTCTCTTTTTCACTTCTTTGCAGAGAAAGAAACTTTTCTTTCGTCGCCTCTCCGCCTCTTATGTGTCTTTCCTCTTTATTTATGTCGAGAACAATCCGCACCTTATCATAAAGGTCGGGATCGTTTTTCATAAGCCTCGCTGTTATGTCTGTATGCACAGTGCTTTTGCTTATACCGAAGCGCCCGGCCGTCTGTCTTACGGTAGCACCTGTTTCGATTATGTAAAGAGCCAGTTCCTTCGCTCTGTCTTCGGGTAAATACTTCATACCAATCCCCCCGAAGAAATATATGCATAAAGAAAAAAGAATATGCAAAAGCCCTCCGAGCCGTTATAATCTCGAAGAGCCTTTTTTATTATTCGGTTTTACCTCTTAACCCAGAAGATTAGAGAAATCAAGTTCACCTCTGAAAAGCTTCGTGAAGAAGTTAAGAAGCAGAGTAAAGAAACGCATAAAAGCAACCGCTCTTGTTTTGTTAGTGGGTTCTTCCACAGGACGGGTGATGAAATCATAGTCAGCACAGTTGTCCTCTGTCATAGCTGAAGCAGTAAGGGTTTCATAATCAAACACCATAAACTGTGAACCTGATTTTACAGTATCAACTGTTTCACTTGTACCGTTAAGGAATTCCCAGATAACAGGCTCCAGACAATCAATAACATTATGGTGAGCATTTTTAAGTATCCAGGTTCTGTCGGGTGCTTTACAGGTTGAAAGGTCAACCTGCTTATCGGGCGAAATGTATTTGCTCTTGCCCTCAGCTATTCGCTGATTAATATAATCCTCAGAAAGGGTCTGACCGACAGGTGCTGTTGTCGCGCCGTAGGCACAGTGTGTAAGACTTGCAAGTGAGTCACTGAGAAGATCCGAGCCGACAACAAGAGGCATATTCATAAATCCGTACTTAGCAACGAAGCCATAATGGATACCCTTTTTATCAAGGTTCTCATAGAAACCGTCAAGATCTGAAGAAACGTGCTCTCTGTAGTACTGAATTTTATCAATAAGTCCTGCATATTTTGTGCGAAGCTCACTGCCCTCCTTGCCAAAGACAAGGTCAAGAGCAGCATCCATATCGTTTTCATTCACTTCAGTCCAGTAGTTGACCTGCGTGGCCATACCAAAAGCATGAAGAAGAGCAGGCATAAGAGCCTTACCGAGTCTTTGATAAAGAGCTTCGACCTCGTCAAGAAGCTTATCGGTAACATATATCTGATTGAAGAAATCCATTGTCTTGAATACAATTTCATAAAGAACTTCACCGAAGGTAAATCCTACGCCGTCACCTGTCTGTCCACAGAAATCAAGCTGACCTGCATATCTCTCTATTGTATTGGCGTCAAATTCAATCTGACCGCTGAAGGCTTTCGAAAAAAGAGTGGATTCGTTTGAAAGTACATCACAGAATATAACATTCTTTACAAGGCCGAGATGACCGTATCTTTCAAGATATGCCTTAAGAAGGCTACCGCCCATACATCTTGCATACATTGAAACCTGCTTCTGACCGGTCGTAGAGAGCACCTGAAGAATATACTCGTGAAGTCTGTCAACATGGTCATATGGAGAAAGACGCCAGTCATAGGCAAAGGCATATTGACCGTTCGCAATGTAATTATAGGTTGATTTTGATGCTGCTATTGAGTTTGCCATAGTCTGAGGATGAACACCTGTGCCCTTTGTGGGGTTACCGTCACAGTCAAGACCTGCATCAGGGAACAAAGGCTTGAGTTCTTCATAGATAGCTCTGCCGTAATTATCCCAATTATCGAAAATCATACCCTCTAAAACGAAAGGCTTGAGAATATTTACTACAGAATCCACTATAGCATCCTTGCTGAGGCTGTCATCACCGCTGAAAGAAAGCTCCTCGAACTGTGCTACACAAAGAGTGCCGTCAGGATAATAAAGGCCGTCACCGTTACCTCTGATGTAAACGATGGGCGTTCTTTCATTTGCTGCCGACGCCATCGGTGTCATAACAGCAAAGAGCATCATCGCGACTAAAAGTACCGAAACAAGTTTTTTCATTTTTTTACCGCCTTTCGGATAATACTGTTAATAGTATTTTAACATTTTGAATTCTGTTTGTCAACTCAGTTGATGCCTTTTGCCTGTGAATTATACACTCAAAAAATATTTGATACACAGTAACAGTCGTTTTTTCTTCCAAAGAAAATTCCTATATAATAAAATCTTTTCTGCCTTCCCGTCAGCAAATCCCCCAAACTATTGCAATATTTTTTAACTTGTGTTAAAATTAAATGATTATACTTATAATCAGAAAATTAAGAGGTGATTATAATGGGTTTTTTAAAGAAGCTTTTCGGTGACTATTCATCGAAGGAAATAAAAAGAATCAGACCTTTGGTTGACAAGGTACTCTCTTATGACGAGGAATACGGTAAGCTTACCGACAGTCAGTTAAAGGCCAAAACTCCCGAATTCAGAGAAAGACTTTCAAAAGGTGAAACTCTGGACGATATTCTTCCCGAGGCATTCGCAGCCTGCCGTGAAGCCGCATGGCGTGTACTCGGTATGAAGCATTTCCCCGTTCAGATTATGGGCGGTATAGTTCTTCATCAGGGAAGAATCGCAGAAATGAAAACAGGTGAAGGTAAAACCCTCGTAGCTACCCTCCCCGCTTACCTTAACGGTCTTACAGGCGAAGGTGTACACATAGTTACGGTAAATGACTATCTTGCCCGCCGAGACAGTGAATGGATGGGTAAGGTTTACCGCTTTATGGGTCTTACGGTAGGTCTTATCGTAAACGGACTTGAAACCGACGAGAGAAGAGCTGCCTATGCCGCTGACATTACCTACGGCACAAACAACGAAATGGGCTTCGACTATCTCCGTGACAATATGGCACAGTACAAGGAAGAAAAGGTTCAGCGTGGCCACTGCTTTGTTATCGTGGACGAGGTCGACTCCATCCTTATCGACGAGGCAAGAACTCCCCTTATCATTTCAGGTATGGGCGGAAAGTCAAGTGAGCTTTACTCCGTAGCCAACGCCTTCGTAAGAAGCCTTAAATGCTACAAGGTCGCTGAAACCGACTCAAAGGCAGACATCGAAGACATCGCCAGAGAAGTCGGCGCTGACTATATCGTAGACGAAAAGAGTAAGCACGTTTCTCTTACCAAGGCAGGTATTCAGAAGGCAGAGAAATTCTTCGGCATCGAAAATCTCAGCGACCCCGACAACCTTACTCTTTCTCACCACCTTAACATCGCCATCAGAGCCCACGGCATTATGACCAGAGACATCGACTACGTGGTTAAGGACGGTCAGGTGCTTATCGTTGACGAATTTACGGGCCGTATTATGATCGGCAGACGCTACAGTGACGGTCTTCACCAGGCTATCGAAGCCAAGGAAAATGTTAAAATCGCACGAGAGAATAAAACTCTCGCCACCATTACCTTCCAGAACTACTTCCGTCTTTACAAGAAGCTTTCCGGTATGACAGGTACTGCTATGACCGAGGTAGAGGAATTCAGAGAAATCTACTCTCTTGACGCTGTGGAAATCCCCACAAATAAGCCTCTTCTCAGAAAAGACAACACCGACGTTATCTATCAGACAGAGAACTTCAAATTCAATGCTATCATCGAACAGATTTTGAAGTGTCACGAAAAGGGACAGCCCGTTCTCGTGGGTACTGTTTCCATCGAAAAGAGTGAAAAGCTTTCCTCCGCTCTCAGAAAGAGAGGCATCAAGCATAATGTTCTCAACGCAAAGCATCACGACAAGGAAGCTGAAATCGTAGCACAGGCAGGTAAGCTCGGTGCAGTTACCATCGCCACCAACATGGCGGGCCGAGGCACCGACATTATGCTCGGCGGTAATGCCGAATATCTGGCAAAGAGCGAAATGAGAAAGCTCGAATATCCCGAGGAGCTCATTTCAGAGGCTACAGGCTTCGGCGACACAGATAACGAGGACATCATCGAGGCAAGAGAAAAATTCAAAGAGCTCGAAGCAAAATATAAGGCAGAAATCTCAGACGAAGCAGAACAAGTAAGACAGGCAGGCGGTCTTTACATCATCGGTACGGAAAGACACGAATCCCGCCGAATCGATAACCAGCTCAGAGGACGAAGCGGACGTCAGGGTGACCCTGGCGAAATCCGTTTCTACCTTTCAATGCAGGATGACCTTCTCCGTCTCTTCGGCGGTGACAGAATGATGGCTATTATGAACTCCATGCCTGTGGATAACGACCTTCCCATCGAGGCAGGTATGCTTTCAAAGCAGGTAGAATCCGCACAGAGAAAGGTAGAAGGTAATAACTTCGCTACCCGCCGTCACGTTCTCTCCTTCGACGACGTTATGAACAAGCAGAGAGAAATCATCTACACTCAGAGAGACAAAGTTCTTAACGGCGAGGATATGAAGCCTGTTATCACAAAGATGATAGACGACTCCATCGGCGATGCCGTAGAATTCTGCTGTCCCTCAAACATTCCTTCAAACGAATGGAACTTCGCCACTCTCCGTGACAAATATCTCGGCTGGCTTACCACTGAAAACGATTTCAGAGAAGACAGAAAGTATAAATCAGACGAAATCTTCGACCTTCTCACCGAAAGAGCCCATCAGCTTCATAAGAGCAGAGAGGTAATCTACGGTGAGGAAATGATGCGTGAAATCGAAAGAAGTGAGCTTCTTCACAACGTAGACCTTCAGTGGATGGATTACATCGACGCTATGGATGAGCTTAAAAGAAGCGTAGGACTTCTCGCCTACGGTCAGAAGGACCCCGTAATCGCATTCAGAGAGTACAGCTACGATATGTTCGAGGAAATGACAAGTGCCATCCGTGATAACACCGTAAAATGTGTTCTCGTCAAGCGCTTCGCTGTGGAGGAAGAGGTTACCCGTGAAAAGGTAGCCAAGGTTACCGTAGCAAGGGGTTCAGGTGACGGAAGTGAAAAGGGCAGAACCGTAAGAAACGACGGAAAGAAGGTCGGAGTTAACGACCCCTGTCCCTGCGGAAGCGGCAAAAAATATAAGAAGTGCTGCGGAAGACCCGGTGCAGAGAAGAAAGCATAAAATCAAATATTGAAACAAACGGTCAACAAAGCTGAAAAAATCAGCACGTTGACCGTTTGTTTATATGAAAAACAGGTTACCCGAAGGCAACCTGTCAATTATATTATGTTTTATCAATAATGAGCCACACCGCAGGCACAGACGGGGTTTATCCTAAAGAGCTTATAGAAGATACGGAGAATCGTCCATATAAGCCTTGATATTCCGCCCTTATGACAATTACAAGTGCAGTCATCAGCAGGATCATCAGGAACATCCGGTGTAGTTTCATCCACATCACCGCATTCAGTGCAGATACCGTTCTTATAATTATGTCCTGTAGCGGGAATGGTTTTTATATAACCGTCATCACATACGCAGACATAAAGTATCTCTCCGTCTTCCGTACAGGTAGGTGGAGTAATATATTCGGTGTAGGAATGACCGTCAGAGTAAACAGGTTCACTGTAACTGTATCCACAGGAGCATGTGTAAGTTCTGTATCCGTCTTCCATACAGTTAGCAGGAACAGTGACCACAGTATATGAATGTCCTGTGGCGGGTTTATCAGTTACTGTATAAGAGTTACCGCATTCACAGCTATATGTGATATATCCTGCCAGTGTGCAGGTAGGCTCTGTCACAGAAGAAAATGTGTAAGAATGTAATTCGTGCATAAAATGAATATCAGCATTGAAGAGAGCATCATTACCATAGTCGTCTATACTTACGAGTTCCCATTCTGACTGTGAACCGTAATAATAAACATTTCTTAAACTTGTACATGATGCAAAGGCGGCAGTGCCGATTGTCCTCAGGCTGTTAGGCAGTGTAATGCCCGAAAGCCTTTCACATCTCTGAAAAGCATAATTATCTATATACTCGACACCCTTACCAAGCGTAACCGAAGTAAGATTCTCACAGCGCCAGAATGCAGTATCGCCTATACTCTTTACCGTGTCAGGCACTGTTATACTTGAGAGACTTATACAATACAAAAAGGCTCGGTTACCTATACTCTTAATACTGTTACCAAGATTTACGCTACTAAGGCCGGAACACCCGTAGAATGTCTGATCATTTATTTCTTCCAGACCGTCACCTATTTTAGCTGTCCTGAGGCTTTCACACTGCTCAAATGCAGAATAACCCAGATACACAACATTGTCAGGAATAACTATACTTGCAAGACTGACACAACCTAAGAAAGCACTACTTCCTATTTTTTCCATTCCTCTTCCTATTGTTGCACTTGTCAGACTTTCACACTCATAAAAAGCTTTAGTTCCTATACCCGTAACACTGTCAGGAAATACTACAGATTTAAGACTTTCGCATCCTTCAAATGCTTCATTTCCTATATAGGCAACACCGTTCTTTATTGTTACTTCTGAAAGTTTATAGCAACAAGTGAATGCTCCGTCACCCATAAACGAAACGCCTGAACCGATACAGAGACTCTCCATTTCTTCACAGAAACAGAATGCTTCCTTTCCGATACTTGTAACATTGTCAGGTATTATTAAATTTTTAACACCGGTGGCACCGAAGGCGCAGTTTCCTATGCTTGTAACACCGGTTCCGATCGTTAAATCCGAAAGATTGTAACAATACCTGAAGGCGTCCGCACCCACGCTATTCAATCCGTCACCGAGATTTACTTTTTTGAGATTATTACACTCATAAAACGCTCCGGCACCTATACTCTTGACGCTGTCAGAAATATCTACGCTCTCTATACTTCTGCATCCGCTGAATACATTGACTTTTATTTTTGTGACACTGTCGGGAATTATCAGATCTTTAACGAGTTCACCGTTAAGATATAAATCTGCTCCACAGTACAGAGGGTTCGAAGTATTATATCTGAAATCGATATTACACCATAAAACCAAATCACTTATGTAAACACTTTTACATCCGCTACCTACAAATGCATCAGCAGCGACAGCGGCAAGACCTTTACCTATCGTAACATCAGCGAGTCCTGTACAATGTCTGAACGCATTTTCGCCAATACCTTCAACACTGTCAGGAATTGTTATAGCAGTAAGACCGGTACATCCGGAAAAAGCGCTGGCATCAATACCTTCGACACCGTCACCTATACTTACACTTTCCAGACCGGTACAATTCGCAAAGCAGCTCACTCCTATACCTTCAACAGTACCGGAAACATCAGCACTTCTGAGGTTGAAACACTTATAAAACGCTGCTTCTCCAATATAAGTGACTCCGTCTGAAACTGTTACACTTGTAAGCTTATCATAAAATGCAAAGGCTCTTCTTCCTATATACTCCACATTTCCCGGGATGATTAATTCTGTTACAAGTTCACCGTCAAGATATAAGTCAGCTCCGAATTGCAGTGGGTTGGCACCATATGTTTCAAAGCTGTAAGCACACCAGTCTGATATATCATCTATGTACACACTTTTCAGATTATTGCAATCACCGAAAGCATAACTCTTTATGTCATATATACCTTTACCAAAGGTAACACTTTCCAATTTTTCACAGTCTTTAAAAGCATATGTACCGATTCTGATAACATTGTCAGGAAGCGTCACATGTTCTATATACGAACAATTACGAAAAGCATAATTTCCTATAGATGTCACAGGATATCCGCCTATGGTTTCGGGAATAACCACATCTCCGCTGATAGCTGTATTTACACCGGTGATTTCAGCTTCTTCGTATTTTACATTATAAGTATAATAGCCGTCTGTTTCTGCACTCGCAGTGAAACACAGTACGCACATCATAAGCATAATCACAACTATGCCGATAATACTTTTTTTGTTTTTTCTCATAAAATACACTCCTTTTAAATAATTTGGGTAATTCTATTATATGACGTAATACTTCCTTTGTCAAGTGCAGTGTCACTACATTTTATGAAGTCCCACTTCATATTATAATGTAGCAAAGACTATAGTAAGAGGAAATGAAATGAAAAAGCCCATTAACGAGATTTTAGGTGAACGAGTAAAAGCACAAAGAAAAAGCCAAGGCTATACAAGAGAAAGCTTTGCTGAAGAAATAGAGGTCAGTACACGCTTCCTTGCCGACCTTGAAGGAGGAAAAGTGGGTGTGTCCATCTCCACACTGAAAGCGATAGCACTTAAGCTCAATGTAAGCAGTGACTATCTTATCGGTCTTACCAGTCCCGACGAGTTATGTCTCGTCAGAGAACAGGCAGTTAAGAAACTTAACCGGATACCCGATACACATATAGAAAAGGTAAACACCATATTAAGCTGTATAGCTGATATGACGGAATAATCCACAAGGGCGCAATCCCTTGTGTTTTTATTTTCTACGAAAATCCATTGACTGAAAATTCTTAAAATGCTATACTATATTATATTAGGAATTTTTGGTACGGGGTGAAAAAATGAAGTATCAGAACAGCAGAAAAATCTCTGAAATCAACCTTTTCGGCACACACGATTCCCTTACCGCCTTCGTGGATATGGAGAAGGTCTGCCGATGTCAGACTCTCACTCTCCGTGAGCAGTTCAATCTCGGTGTGAGGCTTATCGATGTGCGCCTTAACAGAAAAAAGGACGGATTTTATCTTGTCCACTCTTTAGCTGACTGCTACGAGGATAAGGAGAAAAAAATTCCTCTTTCCTTTTCTGCGGTACTTCGTGACTGTCTTGACTTTTTAAAGGAAAACCCCGATGAATTCATCGTTATGAGTGTCAAACAGGACAGAGGTATACAGAACAGATTTTTCTTCCCCGCCTTTTACTCACAGTACATTAAAGGTAACGAGGATAAGTGGTATCTTGGCGCAGAAATACCCACTGTGGCAGACTGCAGAGGCAAGATAGTCCTTATGAGACGGTGTAAGGTTTTCCCGAAATACAGGGAAGAAACTCCCTGCGGTCTCGACTTTTCTCACTGGAAAGACCAGGGAAAAACCTGGAGCGAAAAGATTTATCCCGTCAAGCTCAGTAAAGCTCAGAAGGCTACCGTTCAGGACAGATACGGCCTTTCACCCGAAAGAAAATGGCATAAATGCGCTAAGCCCTTCCTCGACAGCTGTAAATGCGACGGAGATAACATCTGTATCCATTTCATCAGCACGGCTTACAGATATAAAAACGAAAGCTTAGTCAGAACGGCAGAGGAAATGAACGGCTTCTTCAGAAAGTATAACCTCGGCGAAAGCAAAGGCTGGTTTTTCTTTGACTTCCCCGATGAAGAGACAGCGAAAAAATTCGCAGAAGGAGAATAATTATGGCGAAGGATAATAAAAGATTCGTAGTTACAGAAAAAGAGGGCGGAGCCTTTACTAATCTTATTCAGATTATAGTAGACAAAAAAACAGGCGTAAATTATATGTATATTCAATCAGGAAATTCAGGCGGTCTTACTCCCCTTTTAGACCGTGAAGGCAAGCCCATTATAACATCTGTCACAAATATTGAAGAATAAGAAACAGGAGAAATAATATGAAGTTAGCAGTTTTAGGCGGTGGCGGTGTCCGTTCACCCTTTTTAGCCAAATCAATCGCCCTCGGTGCCAAGGATACGGGCATCACCGAGGTAGTATTTATGGATATAGATAAGGAGAAGCTTTTCACCTACGGTGTAATTGCGAAGAGAATTTCTTCACTTTTAGCACCCGAACTTAACTTCTCTCTCACTCTCGATGCTGACGAAGCACTTAAGGATGCAGATTTCATCATCACCACCATCCGTGCCGAGGGTGACGAGGGCAGAGTTTTCGACGAAAGAACAGCGCTTAATCTCGGTGTTCTCGGACAGGAAACCACAGGTGCAGGCGGTTTCGCTATGGCCCTTCGCTCCATACATACACTTATGGAATACTGTGAGAAGATAAAAAAGCTTTCGAAAAAAGACGCTCCCGTGTTCAACTTCACTAACCCCAGCGGTCTCGTTACACAGGCGCTTCGTACAATGGGCTATAATAATGTTTACGGTGTCTGCGATGCTCCGAGCGGATTTCTCCGTCAGCTTAAGAATATGACAGGCAGAGAAAACCTCACCTGTGAATGCTTCGGCCTTAATCATCTTTCCTGGTTCTGCGGTTTCAGAGACGGTGACGAGGACTGCACAGATGAAATTTTAAACCATCCCAGACTTTATGAAGACACGGAAATGGTACACTTCGACAGAGAGCTTGTGACTCTTTCCGATAACTATCTGCCCAATGAATACCTCTACTTCTATCACTACCGGGATAAGGCTGTTTCCTCTGTCCTTTCAGGCGCCAAAACAAGAGGTGAAACTATCCTCGAAATCAATAATATGATGATGGAAGAAATGCGTACCATCGATGTAGAAAATGAATTCGAAAAGGCTTTTCACTGCTTTATGAAGCATTACGCTATGCGTGAGGACAGCTACTTCTCCATCGAAACAGGACACCTGAGAAAAGAGAAATTCCCTGTTCCCACAGTGGAAGAATATCTTGCACAGCCTGAAAAGGGAGGTTATGCCGCCGTAGCACTCGAGTTCATCAAGGCTATGAATACAGGTAAACCCGTTCAGATGGTACTCTCTATCCCCAATGAGGGCGCACTTGATTTCCTCGACGACGAGGATGTGTGTGAACTTACCTGCACCGTAGACAAGAACGGCGTTCACCCGCATAAAATAGAGAATGTTCCCACCATGCAGAAAAACCTTATCCGCGCCGTAAAGGACTACGAAAACCTCACCGTAGAGGCTATTATGAAAAAAGACAGACAGAAGGCCGTAAAGGCTCTCACCGTTCATCCTCTTATCTGCTCTTATCCCATAGCAGAAAAATTAGTGGATGCTTACACTGAGAAATACGGAAAGTACATAGGTGAATGGCATGGATAAGATAATTTTAAAAGAAACGGAAACCTATCTTCGTCCCGACGACGAAAGAAGCAACAGATATATTCCCTTCACTGTCCCCGAAGGAATAAAAAAGCTTTTTATCACCTACTCCTATTCTCCGAAAATTTTGGAGGATAAAGAAAAAAGCTATGAGCTGATACGTGAAAACATTCTCCGTGATGCTCCCGAGGATGTGAACAGATACCCCGATTATGAGGAGTTTTTACCTCTTAAAAATCTCGTCACTCTTTCTCTCGATTCTCCCGACGGCTTCCGTGGCGCAGCGCACCGTCACGACGAAAATCAGTATCACGAAATAAACAAAGATTTCGCTTCCCCAGGCTTTCTTAAAGGTGAAATCATTTCGGGACAGTGGACACTTTCCCTTAACATTCACGCTGTCGTTACAGACATCTGTACCTGCAGAATAAAAATAGAAGGAGAGACGGAATAATGAAAAAATGGTATCCCTGTGAGCTTCACTGCCACACCCTTCATTCCGACGGAAGCTTCAGCGTAAAAGAGCTTCTGGACACAGCGAAGGCAAGACACCTCTCCGGTATCTGTCTCACCGACCACAATACGGTATCAGGCTGGGACGAGGTAGATTTGTACGCTGACATTCCCGTTCTTAAAGGAACAGAATACACCACCTATCACGGACATATTCTCTCCCTTAACGCAGGAAAGATGATCGACTGCTTCAATATAACCAACATCGACAGAGAACTCAGAATTATCCGTGAAAGCGGAGGACTCGTAGGTATGGCACATCCCTATCAGTTAGGAACACCCATCTGTACGGGTGGCCGTTGGGACTACGATGTAAAGGACTTTTCTCTCGTAAACTATATGGAAATATGGTCCGAGGGTGAAATGCTTATGACCCCCGCCAATCACAGAGCAAGAAAATGGTGGCTGTCTCTTTTAGACGAAGGCTACCGTATCGCTCCTACCTTCGGCAGAGACTGGCACAGAACGAGAGGGAACAAGCTGACAGGTGCCTGTACCTTCCTTCACATTGACGGAGAAATCACTCCCGAAAAAATTAAAGAAACCATAAAAGAGGGCAGAACTCAGCTTTCACTGGGCATATTTATGAACATAAGCACCGACGGAAAATCCGTAGGTGACACGGTGGAAAGCGGAAAAAGAGATTTTGTTCTCACTCTTGACTCTTCGAGAGCAGAGCTTTTCAAAGAGGAATACACTCTTTCACCAGAAACCGTTAAGGTGATAACGAAGGGCGGAAAAACCGTCTGCGAGTGTAAAGCAGAAAACCGCGCAATGACTCTCGACCTTGAAGAAAACAGCTATTATGTATTTGAACTGTGGGGCAGGCTGAACGGTGAGGAAAATCACCTTCTCGCTCTCACAGGTGCAATATATACTTAATTAAAGGAGAATTTTTATGGAAAAGACAAAAGAAAAACGCTATGTCGGCGTTAAGGAAACCCTTATTTACGGCATAGCAAACGGCGGTCAGTGCATCGGCTACAATATGATGACGGCACAGAGAGCCTTCTTCCTTGTAAGCGTTTTCGGTGTACCTGAAATCGTAGTTTCTACCATGCTCACCGTTATGGCATTCTGGGATGCCTTCAACGACCCCCTTATGGGTGCAGTGGTTGACAAAACCAGAACCCGTTACGGCAAGCTCAGACCCTACCTTATATTTGTACCTATTTTCCTGGGTGTCACCACGGTGCTGTTCTTCGGAGGTCCTATCTTCCTGACTGACGCAGCCTCCAAGCCTATGAGAATAGTTTATATGTGCATTACATATTTCATCTGGGAATTCTTCTATACTATCGGTGACATTCCCTTCTGGGGACTTTCTTCCGCTATCTCTCCCAGTCCTCTCGACCGTTCGAGAGTTATCAAATCCGCCCGTCTTATTTCCGGTATCATCGGCGGTATCCCCGGTATCATCATCACAGTATGTATCGACCTTTCCAGAAACGGTACCATTCCTCTTTCACTTTCACAGGTATTCTTTGTGCTGAGTATTGTCGCAGGTACCTTCGGTATGTATCTTTTCTCCCTCGCAGGCACCAAGACAAAGGAAAGAGTTGTATATGTAAACGACGAGCCGAAGCTCAGTGAGTGCTTCGCCTTCCTTTTCAAAAACAAGCCTCTCGTTCTCATTATGATGTCAAACCTCATCTCCGTTCTCGGTGGTATCGGCGGCACCTTCAGCGTTTACTATTACTATAACGCTCTCGGTGTAAACAGTCTTTCTCTTTTAGCAGGTCTTCCCGGTACTATTGTCGGCTGGGCAACCTATCCCCTTATGGCTATTCTCGAAAAGCGCTGGACATCCAGACAGATAGTAGTCAGAGTAGCACTTATGAATGCAGGCGTAACTGCTCTGGTCTTCCTTCTCGGCAGCAGGCATTACACAAATATGGGCGTTATCGTACCCCTTCTTATGCTTCAGGGTGTGTCCGGTGCCTTTAACGCCTCTATCAGTGCTGTTATCCCCACTAAGATGATAAGCGAAACCATCGACTATATGGAATACGAAACAGGCAAAAGAAACGAAGGTATGGCGTTCTCCGTGCTCACCTTTATGGGTAAGCTTACAGGCACCTTATCCACGGCTCTCGGCACTGCTCTTATCCCCTTTGTAGGCCTCGTAAGAGACGAAGCAACACAGATGATGGTCGTTTCCGATTCTTCGCCCATAAACACAACATTCTGGCTCTGGGCTCTCATTACAATCATTCCCGCCGCCCTCGGTCTCTTAGCGCTCATCCCCTATAAGTTCTATGATCTCGAAGGTGAAAAGCTCAGAAACATCCAGACTGAGGTTCAGAAAAGAAGAGAAAAAGTGTCTGTTAAGGAGGAAGTATAATGGATAAGTGTCCTAAATGCGGTAAAAAACTAAGTATGTTTTATGTAAAGCAGACCTGCAGTGAATGTGGCTGTGATATACTTTACTATGATATGGATAAAAGGCTCGAAGAGGATGCAGCACAGGCTGAAAAAGAGTTTGAAGCCCTCGAGAAATTCCTTGACAAGGTTACCCCCTCTTTTATAAAAAAGAGAAAGAACAGCAATGACTAACAGCGAAATAAGAGAAAAACTTTTCTCGATGAGAGATGAAAAATATGCAGACTTCACATCAGGTCTCATACCCACTCTCCCGAGAGAAAAGTTCATCGGAGTCCGTACTCCGCTTCTGCGCACTCTGGCAAAGGAAATATACAGAAGCGGTGATTACAGAGATTTTCTGTCTGACCTTCCCCATAAATACTATGAGGAGGATAATCTTCACGGCTTCATTATCTGTCAGATGAAGGACATCGACGAATGTATGGCTGAGCTTCGCCGTTTCATTCCCTTTACGGATAACTGGGCGACAAACGACTCTACCCGTCCTCCCCTTCTGAAAAAGCATTCCGAAGAAACCTTCTCTCTTGCCTCGGAATACTTAAAGTCAGAGAAAATATACACCGTGAGATACGGCATAGGTCTGCTTCTTTCATATTTTCTTGACGAGCATTTCGATGAAAACCATCTTAAAGCTGTCTCGGAAATAAAAAGCGACGAATACTACGTAAATATGATGGTAGCCTGGTACTTCGCTACAGCCTTAGCCAAGCAGTACGAAAGCACCCTTCCTTACATAGAAAACCGTGTTCTTTCACCTTGGGTGCATAATAAAACCATACAGAAGGCTGTGGAAAGCTACAGGGTAAACGAGGATGAAAAAAGCTACCTTAAAACTCTTAAAATCGAAAGCAGATAATTGACTTTCCGTAAATTATCTAATATTATATTTTGGTAAATATTTCTTTGCAAAAAAGGAGGATAAATATGACTCAAAAAATTTATGCCTTTTACAAAAAGATAATCGCCCTCATTATGTCGGCTCTTCTTTCCCTGGGCATCACCTTCGGTGACGGCGGCGAAAAAGAATTTGACCGTCCCGAAGCAAACAGCATTTCAGAGTACAGTCTCGAATACAGCGATTATGCTTTATCCGTAGATGCGGAAAATGAAATTCACGACATCAGCGATATGCTTTTCGGTATCTTCTTCGAAGACATCAACTTTGCCGCTGACGGCGGTCTCTATGCCGAAAAGGTGGTTAACCGTTCCTTCGAATACGGCGTGCTTGCCGCTGACGATGAGCTTCACGGCTGGAGCGGTGTAGGTAATGCAGAGTATTACATCGAAACTGCCGACTCACTTAACAAAAACAACCCCCACTATGCAGTTATCGAAAACAAAGGTACAGACCTTGCAGGTATTGCCAATAAAGGCTTCCTCGAAGGTATGGCTATCGAAAAGGAAAAGTATGACCTTTCACTTTATGCCAAGGGTGATTCTGACATCACAGTAAGACTTGTTGCCAACGGAGCAATCGCAGGTGAAGCAGTCATCACAGGCATCACAGACCAATGGGCAAAAT
The DNA here is from genome assembly GCA_045637365.1 of Acutalibacteraceae bacterium. Lineage (GTDB taxonomy): Bacteria > Bacillota > Clostridia > Oscillospirales > Acutalibacteraceae > UBA6857. The sequence continues at coordinate 27,599 of JAZTZH010000061.1, read as the reverse complement.
ATGAGATTTCCTTTGATTCCTCGCTTTCCGCTCACGAAAAGGTTTTCCTTCAGGTGCTTATCGGTGAAGGCAAGGTAGCCGTGGATATGGTTTCTCTTTTCCCCGCTGATACCTATAAGGGTCACGGTATGAGAAAGGACCTCGGTGAAAAATTAGAAGCACTTAACCCCTCCTTCCTCCGTTTCCCCGGCGGTTGTGTTATCGAAGGCTGGGACAAGGAATCCATGTATGACTGGAAGGCATCTCTCGGTGCAGATAAAGCTACAGACACACCTTTAGAGTTTAACGGTAAGTTCGGTGATGTCGCTGCACGTACCTACGGCACTAACCTCTGGACAAACTTAAGCCTCACAGAAGATACTCTCCCCTGCTATATGAGCTACGGACTCGGCTTCTTCGAGTACTTCCAGCTGGCTGAAGATCTCGGTGCCATCGGTGTTCCCGTTATCAACTGCGGTATTTACTGCCAGATGAGAGGTAAGGGCGGCGTAGAAATGTACGAGGCAGACGGTGTAACCTATACAGCAGAATTCGCACAGTATCTCGACGATATGCACGACCTTATCGAGTTCTGCCGTGGTGATGTAAACTCCACCTGGGGCAAGGTAAGAGCATCTCTCGGTCATGCAGAGCCCTTTGAGCTTAAATACATCTGTGTCGGTAACGAGCAGGAGGGTCAGATTTACTTTGACCGCTATGTTGCCTTCCTCGATTACTTCAATGAAAAGAAAGCAGAATATCCTGACCTTTATGAAGGTTTAGAGCTTATCTATTCTTCAGGTGCAGACGACGCCACCAGCGGCGCCAACTATCTCGCATCCTACGAATTCGCCAAGGATTATGCAGAAAAGAACGCTATCACAGACATAAAGGATTTCGCAGGCGCTACAGACCACCATTACTACAATACTCCCGACTGGTTCCTTTCAAACACCGACCACTATGACGAAGGAAACTACTCAAGAGATATCGCAGGTATGACCGACACTCATTACGGCGGTGCTATCAAGGTGTTCATTGGTGAATATGCAGCTCAGTCCAACCGACTTGAAGCGGCTTTAGCTGAGGCAGCATATATGACAGGCATCGAAAGAAACGGTGACATCGTCGAAATGGCAGCCTATGCTCCCCTTTTCGGCAACCTCACAGCCACTCACTGGGCACCCGACCTTATCTGGTTCAATAATCACCTTTCCACAGGCTCTATCAACTACTATGTGCAGAAGCTCTTCGGAAACAATGTAGGTGACACTCTTCTTTCATCCGAGCTTAAGGGTGCAGCAGTTCCCGCACAGGCCCTTAAAGGCAAGGTTGGTCTCGGCACATGGTGGACAGCAGCAGAGTTCGATAATGTAAAGGTAACCGATACAAAAACAGGCAAAGCTCTCGCCTCAGACGGCTTTGCTCTTCCCACAAACTTCTGGTGGGATTGGAAGGAAGTAACTCCCGGTGACTGGAAGATCAAAGGCGGCAGACTCACTCAGTCAAACACATGGCACGCCTATAATGAGCTCGGTGCAGCAGCCTTCTTCGGTAAAGAGGACTGGTCAGATTACACCTACACCTTCGAAGCTACCAAAACAGACGGCGGCGAAGGCTTCTACATCCCCTTCCTTATCGAAGACGAGCAGAATATGTTCTTCTGGAACATCGGTGGCTGGGGCAACACCAAGTCAGCTCTTCAGAGAATGACAAACGGAGCCAAGACAAATGCTATTCCCGAAACTGTGACCGACTTCACCGTAGAAACAGGCAGAACCTATGAAATCAAGCTCGTAGTAGACGGCATCGTAATCAAGGGCTACATCGACGGTGAGCTTCAGTTCGAATACACCGCAGACAACGGAACAAAGGCCGAAGCATATCAGGTGGTATCCATCGACGAAGAAACAGGCGACATTATCATCAAGCTCGTCAATGTAACCGAAAAAGACAGAGTATTCGCTATCGACATCGCAAACCTCGGTGACGTAAGCGCCACAGCTACGGTAAATCAGGTAGCAGGTGACAGCCTTAATAACGATAATATTCTCGGTGCTGAGGAAGACTGCATAATGGAAGAATTTACTCTCGAAGGCATAAGCGATAAGTTTAACTACACAGCACCTATGTACTCTGTAACTGCTATCAGAATTCACAGATAACACCTAAAGTTAAAGAGCAACCCGCAAAGGTTGCTCTTTTTTTATAGATTTACAAGTATATTCACACCGTAAATAGCCGCCAGGTGCAAGGGATAAAACAGATAGAAAAAATATTTGAGATTTCTTTTTCCGCCCTGTCCGTTATAAAAGCACAGAAGCACAGCAGGTATCATCGCAAAGATGAAAGGCAGTGTGCCAAAGCCGTAAATCCGCTGAGCCACAAAGGCAAGTCCCGCAGTAAAGCAGAGAAGCTTTTTCTTTTTATCCTTGCTCAGTACTGCAAACAGCGGAAGTATTATCCCCTCTATTCCGTAGTCAATGTGTAAATTCACATCTGCAGACGCTGAAATGCGGTCAAAGAGAAAGTCCATAGCCCAGAAAGCTACGACAGTCAGAATAAAGATCACTCTGTTTTTAAAGCTGTTATCATTTTCAAGCCGCAGAAACACGCTGCAGAGAATTATCGAAAAGGAAAAGGTAAACAGGATATTCAGATAAAGTCCGTTACCGCTTCCCGTTATGATGCTTTCGCCGATGTATACCGCCTGACATATAAGAGCAAGGACGAAAAGCCTGAGAAAGTATTTCTTTCTGTCCCGTGTATGCAGACAGCCTTCACCGATAAAGAAAGCAAAAATCGGCATAGCGATTCTGCCGATGATACGGAAAAGCTGTACATCAGGGAAGAGTACATATCCGATATGGTCGATGAGCATAGACAGACAGGCTATTAGCTTAAGATGGTTTCTGTTCAAAGATAAAACCTCTTTTCGTTTCAGTTAATAATATAATATCCTTTTTATTTATCTTTTGCAAGTTTTATAAACAAAAAAGGCTGTCACCAAAATGACAACCTTCATTTTTTATCAGTAAGCTTTATTCTACCACTGCTACAGCCTCGACCTCCACAAGACCGCCCTTGGGAAGAGTCTTTACAGCCACACAGCTTCTTGCAGGAGCGTTAGTGATATACTTGGAGTATACAGCATTAAACGCTGCGAAATCAGCCATATCAGCAAGGAAACAGGTAGTCTTTACGATGTTATCGAAGGATGTGCCGGCTTCAGCTAAAATAGCTCCGAGATTCTGAAGAGCCTGTTCAGCCTGTTCGGTAACGTCCTTACCCTCGATTTCACCGTTTGCGGGATTCATGCCGAGCTGTCCTGAGGTGTAAAGCATATTACCGCAGAGAATAGCCTGTGAATAGGGTCCGATAGCGGCTGGTGCCTTGTCTGTTGAAATTTTCTTAATCATAATAATATCTCCTTTATTATCTTAAATTCTTAATAAACTGTTCTGCTACTCTCGGTGAACGGCTACCTTTAGCGAGTGCGAAAGCCTCTGCCTTGATGTCAAGCTCTTTTTCATCGAGCTTTATGCCCTTTCTCTGTGCCAGAGCGTGAACGATGTCGAGATAAAGAATCTTATTCGGCTTCTGGAAATACACCGTAAGTCCGAAACGGTCAGAAAGAGAAAGAAGCTCCTGAACAGTATCGTTGCGGTGAATGTCGTCTCCGCCTCTGTCGGAAAAGCTTTCCTTGACGATGTGTCTGCGGTTGCTTGTGGCATAAATGAGAGCATTTTTTGCCTTGGCTGAAGCGGAGCCTTCGAGAGCCGCCTTGAGCATAGAGAAGCAGTCATCATTTTTATTAAAGGAAAGGTCATCGATGAAGATGATGAACTTAAGAGGATTATCGGCAATCTTGCCCATAATATGCGACAGAGAGAAAAGCTGGTCCTTTCTTATCTCGATGAGCCTTAAGCCGTAGGAAAAATAGTGATTTACCAGGGCCTTTACTGTAGAGGATTTACCTGTACCTGCATCGCCGCAGAGAAGAACATTAACCGCATCTCTGCCCTCTAAAAGAGCCACGGTGTTTTCTTCGACAGTTTCTCTTTCCTTTTCGTAACCTACGAAGGAGTCAAGAGAAATCTCATCAGCTGAGTCCACGGGAACTATCTGTCCGTCCTCGACCTTGAACATAGCCTTGGATGCGAAAATGCCGTAGCCGAGAGTGTCCACATTTTCAGTTCTTTCCTTATAAAGAGCCGTAAAATCAGTCTTTTCATTTTCGAAAAGAGGAATATAACCCTCATAGTCCTCACCCTCGAAGAGTTCCTCGGAGGTAAGCTCACTTAAAAGAGTGAAAAGTGAAAGCTCTTCATCGAGGTTTTTCTCCACGGAAGCGGGAACTTCCTTTTTCTTCGCCTTCGAAACTATATAGATGTTCTCGTCCTCACAGACTGCCTTTTTCAGAAACTCAGAAAAGGAGTTACCGTAAGGAGCAAGAGAATAGACAAATTCAGCGTAGAGACTCAGTCTTGTCCGCAATTCCTCATCACAGGAAATAAAGCGGTAAAAGGCTGACATTTCCTTCGTGTCGAGAATGCTTCTGAAAACAGTAAGAGAAGACAGCCTTAAAGCCACAGAGTTTAACTTCGTATTCATATAAACCCTCTTTTAAAATTCGTTGATGATTGCGCCCTTGTCGGCTGATTTGGCCATTTTAGCGTAGCGTCTGAGATAACCCTTGATGTCGGTTTTCTCTTTGATGACGGTGGTTTCTTTTCTCTTTTCGATTTCCTCATCGGAAACGAGAAGCTCGATTTTATATTCGGGAATATTGATAGAGATAATATCTCCGTCCTGTACATAAGCGATAAGTCCGCCTCTTACAGCCTCGGGTGAAACGTGACCGATGGAAGCACCTCTCGTAGCACCTGAGAATCTACCGTCGGTGATAAGAGCCACTTCCTTATCGAGACCCATACCTGCGATAGCAGAGGTAGGAGAAAGCATCTCTCTCATACCGGGGCCGCCGGCGGGACCCTCGTAGCGGATAACCACCACATCACCGCTGACTATCTTACCGCCGTAAATAGCGGCTATACATTCTTCCTCGCTGTCGAAGACCTTGGCAGGGCCCTGATGCACGAGCATTTCGGAAGCTACTGCACTTCTTTTTACCACGCATCCGTCGGGGGCAAGATTACCACGAAGCACTGCTATACCGCCTGTCTTTGAAAAGGCTGTTTCTGCTGTACGCACGACGGTTTCATCTCTGTTTACGATGCCCTCGAGGTTTTCTTTGAGAGTCTTACCTGTACAGGTCATAACAGATGTGTCGATAAGCTCGAGCTTTTCCAGTTCCTTAAGTACGGCATAAACGCCGCCTGCCGCATTAAGATCCTCCATATAGGTATGACCTGCAGGAGCAAGATGACAGAGGTTAGGAGTCTTTTCGCTGACCTCGTTAGCCATATCGAGATTGAATTCGATACCCAGCTCATTAGCGATAGCGGGAAGATGGAGCATACTGTTCGTACTGCATCCGATGGCCATATCGGCAATAAGAGCATTTCTGATAGCGGCGGGAGTCATTATGTCACGGGGCTTTATGTCCTTTCTTACGAGGTCCATAATCTGCATACCCGCATGCTTTGCAAGCTCGATTCTCTGTGAGTAAACGGCGGGAATGGTGCCGTTACCCTTAAGGCCCATACCGAGAACTTCCGTAAGGCAGTTCATGGAGTTAGCCGTGTACATACCCGAACAGGAGCCACAGGTGGGACAGGTGTTTTCTTCCCATTCGGTAAGCTCTTTTTCGTCTATCTTACCCGCAGTGTAAGCGCCTACAGCCTCGAACATACTCGAAAGGCTTGTCTTGTTTCCGTGCATTCTGCCTGCAAGCATAGGTCCACCCGAAACAAAGACAGTGGGTATGTTAAGTCTTGCCGCAGCCATAAGAAGGCCGGGAACATTTTTATCGCAGTTGGGAATCATAACCAGACCGTCGAAGCCGTGTGCGAGGACCATAGCCTCGGTGGAGTCGGCGATAAGGTCACGGGTTACGAGAGAATATTTCATACCTCTGTGACCCATAGCGATGCCGTCACAGACAGTAATGGCGGGGAAAACGATGGGTGTACCGCCCGCCATAGCTACGCCGAGCTTTACAGCCTCAGCAATTTTATCGAGATGAATATGACCGGGAACGATTTCATTAAAGGAAGAAACGATACCGATAAGAGGTCTGCCCATTTCCTCCTTGGTCATACCGAGAGCATGGTAAAGTGAACGGTGAGGGGCATTCTGAAAGCCGTCTACGATTGTATCTTTAATCATAATAGCATTTCCTTTCCGAAAAAGGGCTCTGCACATCTGCATAGCCCTTTTTTAAATTATTTAAATGTGCGTGAAACCGCTAAACAAAGGTTGGATTTTGCGTGCAGTTCGTTTTTTTCGAAGCGACGGCATACACAGGTATTCCGAGCGAGAAAGAAGCGAAATGTGCGTGAAATCCGTTCTTTAGTTGTTGATGAGCTTGTCCTCGTCACTCCATGAGTAAAGCTTACGGATTTCCTTACCTACTACTTCTGCGGGATGCTCTGCAGCGATCTTTCTCATGGCACCGAAGTGTACCTGTGAGCCTGCATCGGACATATCGAGAAGGAAGTCCTTAGCGAAGGTACCGTCCTGAATGTCGGAAAGAACCTTCTTCATAGCCTTCTTGGTTTCTTCTGTGATGATTTTGGCACCTGTGATGTAGTCGCCGTATTCAGCTGTGTTTGAAATAGAATATCTCATACCCTCGAAGCCGCTCTGATAAATAAGGTCAACGATGAGCTTCATTTCGTGGATACATTCGAAGTAAGCGTTTCTTTCATCATAGCCTGCTTCTACGAGAGTTTCGAAGCCTGCCTGCATAAGTGCGCAAACACCGCCGCAAAGAACAGCCTGTTCACCGAAAAGGTCAGTTTCTGTTTCTGTTCTGAAGGTTGTTTCAAGAACGCCTGCTCTTGCGCCGCCGATACCGAGAGCGTAAGCGAGTGCGATTTCGAGAGCATCGCCTGTAGCATCCTGCTCTACAGCTACGAGACAGGGAACACCCTTACCAACCTGATATTCGCTTCTTACTGTGTGGCCGGGGCCTTTGGGAGCGATCATAACTACGTTTACATCCTTCGGGGGCTTGATGCAGCCGAAGTGAATGTTAAAGCCGTGTGCGAAACCGAGGGTCTTACCTTCTGTAAGGTAGGGCTCGATGCTTTCTTTGTAAAGCTTAGCCTGCTTTTCGTCGTTGATGAGGATCATAATCATATCTGCATTCTTTGCAGCTTCAGCAGAGGTCATAACCTTAAGACCCTGCTTTTCAGCCTTTGCCCAGCTCTTGCTGCCTTCGTAGAGACCTACGATAACATCTACGCCGCTTTCCTTAAGGTTGAGAGCGTGTGCGTGACCCTGTGATCCGTAGCCGATGATAGCGACAGTTTTACCGCTGAGCTTTGCAAGATTACAATCCTGCTGATAATAAATATTCTGCATAATTAAAACTCCTTTGTTTTCCTTTTGAATGTATTTGAATTAAAATTTATTCCACTGTCAGTAGTGTGCCTTTGCCTCTTTCGATGGCAACTATACCTGTACGGCACATTTCTAAAATGCCCATAGGCTTCATAAGTTCTATGAATGAGTCGATTTTCACGGGTTCGCCCGTAACCTCCACACTCATAACATCAGCCGCATAGTCGATGATTTTTCCTCGGTAAACCTCTGCCGCCGCCATAATCTCAGGTCTGATTTCAGGTGAATTCTTAACCTTGATTAAAAGAAGCTCACGGCTTATGGTGTTTCCCGCTTCGAGAACCTGAACCTTCTTGACGTTGAAAAGCTTACGAAGCTGACTTACGAACTGGTCTCTGGTATTTTCGTCACCTGTTATGGTGATGGTTATTCGGGAATAGCTGCTGTCCTCGATTTCGCCTACGGTAAGAGCATCGATGTTAAAGCCTCTGCGGGTAAACATCGAAGAAACTCTCGTCAGAACACCGGGCTTATTTTCTACGAGGGCCGCTATAACATATTTGTTCATCATTTTTCCTCCACACTGACGATAATGTCATCTATTGAGCCTCCGGGGGGAAGCATCGGAAGAACAAATTCGTCCATATTTATTTTCGTGTCGATAACCGTAACTCCGCCTTTTTTCATAGCCTCGGAAAAATGCTTTTCGAATTCTTCCTTGTTCTCTGCACTTTTACCTTCTGCACCGAAGGCTTCTGCAAGCTTTACGAAGTCCGTCTTTCTGCCGAGCAGTGTGTGAGAGTATCTTTTACCGAAAAAGAGTGTCTGCCACTGACGCACCATACCGAGTACGCCGTTATTCAGAAGAACGACAACCACGGGAAGACCGTAGGTAACGGCTGTAGCCAGCTCATTGAGGTTCATACCGAAGGAGCCGTCACCCGTAACGAGAACGGTCGCTTCCTTTTTCGCCACAGCGGCACCGATGGCAGCACCGAGACCGTAGCCCATAGTGCCGAGACCGCCGCTGGAAACGAAGGTACGGTTGCTTTCGAAGTCCGCATACTGTGCAGTCCACATCTGATGCTGACCTACATCTGTAGCGATAACTGTATCTTTTTTCTTATACTTATTTATAACATCGAAAATCATCTTCGGAGTAAGAGGAGCTTTAGCTGCCTTTTCTATTTCCTCGTCATTGATTTTCTCCTGTTTTTTAAGAGAGTCGATTTTTTCTTTCCACAAGGGAAGAGTCTTCTTTTCGCAAAGTTCGGTGATTCTCTTCAGACTGTCCTTTATGTCACCGTGAACACCTGCATCTACGGAAATATTCTTATTGATTTCTGATCTGTCGGCCTCGATGTGAATAATTTTCGTTTTCTTTGCGAATTTCTGTGTGTTACCTGTAGCTCTGTCACTGAAACGGACACCGATACCGATAATCAGATCAGCTTCCTTCTGCGACATAGATGAAGCATAGTGACCGTGCATACCCTGCATTCCTAAAAACCTCTCGTGAGAGGAAGGGATAAGTGAAAGGCCCATAAAGGATGCTCCTATATAGCCGTCAATCTTTTCGGCAAAAGCGATAATCTCCTCTGCCATATTCTGACCCATAGCACCGCCGCCGATGTAAATGTAAGGTCTCTCACTATCGGCAATAAGCTCTGCCGCTTTCTGTATGTATTTGTCTTTTGCTTTCTTTGTTTCAAAAGGCTCCACAATTTCAGCCTTTTCATATTCAGCAAATGCAAGCTGAATATCTTTGGGAATATCAACAAGTACGGGACCGGGTCTTCCCGATTTGGCGATTCTGAAAGCCTCACGGATCGTATCTGCGAGCTCATCTACATCGTTTACAAAGTAATTATGCTTGGTTATGGGAAGAGTTACGCCGGTAATATCGATTTCCTGGAAACTGTCTCTTCCGATAAGAGAGGTGGGTACGTTACCCGTAATGGCTACCATAGGAACCGAGTCAAGCATAGCCGTGGCAATACCCGTAACAAGGTTTGTAGCACCGGGACCCGAGGTAGCAATAACGACGCCTACCTTACCTGTGGCTCTGGAATATCCGTCTGCCGCATGGGAAGCTCCCTGCTCGTGAGCGGTAAGAATGTGGTTGATTCTGTCACCTGCCTGATAAAGGGCATCGTATATGTTCAGAACCTGACCGCCCGGATAACCGAAAACGTCAGTTACACCCTGCTCAATAAGGGTTTCTATTACGATCTGTGAGCCTGTCAGTTTCATTTTTATAACTCCTGTTGCTTTAAATTACTAAATTTAATTATATCACAGAAAAAAGTATATTGTCAACAAATTTGAGCCTTTATGTCATTTTTTCCTGCTTTACTTTGTGGTCAATTACATGTCTTGAGGCAAGTTCTCGGTGAACATCCTCTACAGTGATGCCCATTTCATTCATAAGCACCATAATGTGATAGGCAAGATCGGCAATTTCATAGACTGTTTCAGCCTTATCGTCTGCCTTGGCGGTGATGATAACCTCGGTGCATTCTTCGCCTACTTTTTTAAGAATCTTGTCTATACCCTTCTGGAAAAGATAGGTTGTATATGAGCCTTCGGGCAAGGTTTCTTTTCTGCCTTTCAGAAGGTCGTAAAGACCCTGAAGAGAAAATTCCTGCTTGTCGTCGCTCTGATAAACCTCGTTAGTGAAACATGAGTCCGTGCCCTTATGACAGGCAGGACCGTCTTTTTCAACAACAACTGTCAGCGCATCGTAGTCACAGTCAGCAGTAATTGAAACTATGTGCTGATAGTTACCGCTGGTTTCACCCTTGAGCCAAAGCTCCTGACGGGAACGGGAGAAAAAGCAGGTAAGACCCTTTTCGAGAGAAATCTCCAGGCTTTCTCTGTTCATATAAGCCACGGTGAGGACCTTTTTTGTGATGCTGTCCACCACCACGGCGGGTATAAGACCCTTTTCATCGAATTTAAGCTTGTTTATATCAAAATTAATCATAATTTACCTCACGTTGATTCCGTTGTCTTTCATCAATTTTTTAAGGTCGGGGATAAGCACCTCTGAGAAATGGAAGATAGATGCGGCGAGTCCTGCATCCATATCGGGAATTTCTTTGAAAAGAGTCACGAAATCCTCTGCCGATCCTGCACCGCCCGAAGCGATTACGGCAACATTTACGGCTTCTCTTACAGCCTTGCGCATTTCGATGTCGAAGCCTTTTTTCACACCGTCGGTGTCGATGGAGTTTACCACCACTTCACCTGCGCCCATTTCCACACATTTCTTTATCCAGCCGATGGCCTCTATTCCCGTGTCCTCTCTGCCGCCCTTGGCGAAGATGCGGAACTCTCCGTCCACTCTCTTTATGTCAGCGGAAAGAACTACGCACTGATTACCGTAAAGGTGCGCAGCCTGAGAGATAAGGTCGGGATTTTTAATAGCACCTGAGTTAACGCTTACCTTGTCCGCACCGCACTTAAGCACACGGTCAAAGTCCTCCACAGTATTTATGCCTCCGCCTACGGTAAGAGGAATGAATATCTGCGAAGCCACCTCCTTGAGAATGTCGGTAAAAAGCTGTCTGCCCTCATAGGAGGCAGTAATGTCATAAAATACCAGCTCGTCCGCACCGCATTCGCTGTAATATCTTGCCAGTTCAACAGGTGAAGAAACATCGTTAAGATTTTTAAAATTTGTACCCTTTACCACTCTGCCGTTTTTCACGTCAAGACAGGGTATGATTCTTTTAGTTATCATTTTGCCACCTCGATTGCCTTCTCAAGATCAACTGCACCTATGTAGTAAGCCTTACCTAAAATAGCACCATAGAGATTCATTTCACGAAGAGCCTCGATGTCCTCGAGAGAGGAAACACCGCCCGAAGCTACGATATCCATACTGTATTTTTCGGAAAGCTCCTTATAAAGAGCACGGTTTGTGCCCTCCATAGCACCGTCTTTCGAAATATCGGTGCAGATAACGGTTTTTACACCGATAGAAGAAAGATAAGAGAAAAACTCATCAGCTGTCTTCTGTGATTTTTCCGTCCAGCCCTTGATGGCTACATAGCCGTCCTTAAGGTCAACTCCGACGGCGATGGCACTTTTATATTTAGCAGTAACTCGCTCTAAAAATTCGCTGTCCGTTACTGCGGCTGTGCCTAAAATCACTCTCGTAACACCCAGGTCAAGATATTTCTTTATCGTCTCCTCGTCTCTTATACCTCCGCCGATTTCGATGTCGAGAGAAGTGTAGTCAGCGATTTTTCTTACTATGTCAATATTGGGAGTAGTGCCGTTTTTAGCGCCCTCCAGGTCAACGAGATGAACGAAGGTAGCGCCCTTCTTTTCGAAGTCCTTAGCTATTTCGAGGGGGTTATTACTGTAAACGGTCATCTGTTCGTAGTCGCCCTTATAAAGTCTTACGGCTTTTTTATCATAAAGGTCAATAGCGGGTAAAATAAGCATTTCTTAACCTCCGAGTTCGCAGAATCCTTTAAGTATGTTAAGTCCCACCTGTCCGCTTTTTTCGGGATGGAACTGACAGCCGTAAATATTATCCTTACCTACGGCGGCGGTGAAAACTGTTCCGTATTCACATTTAGCTATGGTTTCGTCGGTAACTGCGGCGAAATAGGAATGAACGAAATAAACGTGGTCACCGTTTTTTATGTATCTGAATATGGGTAAATCCTCTTTTATCTGCAGAGCGTTCCAGCCGATGTGCGGAATTTTCAGAGAAGAGTCGATTTCACCCTCGAAGGGTATAATGTCACCCTTGATAAGTCCTAAGCCCTCGTGACATCCGTACTCGAAGCTTCTTTCGAAAAGCATCTGCATACCGAGACATATACCCATAACAGGCTTGCCCTTTTCGGCTTCCTCTTTTAGAACAAGATCGAGGCCTGTTTTTTTTAGCTTTTTAACCGCATCCTCGAAGGCACCTACTCCGGGGAGGATGATTTTATCGGCTTTTCTTATTTCGTCGGCGTCATCGGTAACCTTTACCTCCTGTCCGATGGCACAGAAGGAGGATTTAAGTGAGAAAAGGTTACCCACACCGTAGTCAATTATCGCTATCATTAAAGCACACCCTTTGTGGAAGGAATTTTATCCTTGTTATTCTCGTCTATTTTCACTGCCTGCTTCATTGTGCGGGCGAAAGCCTTGAAGGCACCCTCGATGATATGGTGGGAATTTTCACCGTCGAGCTTTTTAATGTGAAGAGTAATGTCCGCATTTCTAACGAAGGCGAGGAAAAACTCCTTCACAAGCTCTGTATCGAAGTCGCCCACCTTTTCTGTGGGAATGTCGAGAGAATAGGAAAGATGGCTTCTGCCCGAAATGTCTGCGGCCACGAGGATAAGACTCTCATCCATAGGAAGAATCATACTGCCGTAGCGTGTTATGCCCTTCATATCGCCGAGAGCTTCCTTGAAGGCCTTGCCTAAAACGATACCGATGTCCTCGGCTGTGTGATGGTAGTCCACCTCTGTGTCACCCGCACAGTCGATTTTAAGGTCAAAATCGCCGTGTCTAGCGAAAAGGGTAAACATATGGTCTAAAAATCCGCAGCCTGTCTTTATTTCACTTTCACCCTTGCCGTCAAGACAAAGGGAAAGGTTTATTTTCGTTTCTGCTGTTTCTCTTAACAGAATAGCCTGTCTCATTATTATTCTCCTTTCAGAATATCAGTGACACATTCGATGAATTTCTCCATCTGCTCTCTCGAACCGATTGTCACACGGTTATAATCCTTTATTCTTTCCTTTGTGAAGTGACGGACGAGAACCCCTCTGTCCTTCAGTGCCGTGTAAAGGTCTCCGCCACTGATTTTATCGCTTTTCACGAAGATAAAATTAGCCTTAGAGTCGAGCACCGTAAAACCGAGTTTTTTCAGCTCTTTCTGTGTATACTCTCTGTTTTCGATTATCTTTTTACAGTTATTCACATAATACTCGTTTTCCTCTACTGCATACTCCCCTGCCTTCTGTGTGAGGCGGTTTACATTGTAGGGATTAGTGGAATATTTGATAAGGTCCAGGTCCTCTATCAGAGCCTTATTGCCTATGGCAAAGCCGAGTCTCGCACCGGCTAAAGAGCGAGATTTAGAGAAGGTCTGACACACGAGAATATTATCGTATTTTTCTGTCAGAGGTAATGCGCTTTCACCGCCGAAGTCCACGTAAGCCTCATCGATAAGCACCACTCTGTCAGGATTCGATGCGACGATTTTTTCGATGTCGCTCATTTCCATCGTCATACCTGTGGGAGCATTGGGATTGGCGATTACTGCGAATTCCTTTTTACCGATGTAGTCTTCCGCATCAATTGAAAAATCATCCTTAAGAGGATACTGTGTGTATTTCACACCGTGAAGGTCGCAGAAAACAGTGTAAAAGCCGTAGGTTATGTCGGGAAAAATCGCACCGTCCTTACCCCATACCATAAAGGCAAAGTTAAGTATATCATCCGAGCCGTTAGAAAGGAAAACATTTTCACTCTTCACACCGTAAAGATCAGCGAGAGCCTTTTTAAGTTCCTTGCACTCGGGATCACAGTAAAGACAGAGCTTTTCTTTTTCTTCATTGTTCAGCCCTTCTATTACCTTCGGCGAAGGAGGAAAGGGTGACTCGTTGGTATTAAGCTTTATGTATTTTTTGTCCTGAGGCTGTTCACCGGGAACATACCTTTCCAGAGACGAAAATCTGTCATTTAAAAATCTGCTCATTTATTCTCTTCCAATCTTATAACTGCACTTTTTGCATGGGCGGTAAGTCCCTCTTTTTCTGCGAAGAAGCCTACATCCTCTGCCACGGCAAAGAGAGCCTCTTTAGTATAATAGGTAAACTGTGATTTTTTCACGAAATCGTCTACAGAAAGAGGACTGGAAAATCTCGCTGTACCGCCTGTAGGTAAGGTGTGGTTAGGCCCTGCATAGTAGTCACCGAGTGCCTCGGGACAGTATCTGCCCATAAAGATGCTGCCTGCATTTTTTACGCTGTCCAGAAGGTCGAAGGGATTATCCACACACAGCTGCAGATGCTCGGGAGCGAGCTCATTGGCGATGTCGATACCCTGTGTAAGAGTCTCGGCAACGATGATTTTACCGTTATTGTCGATGGACGCTCTGGCAATTTCCTGTCTTTCGAGCATAGGAATCTGTTTTTCAAGCTCTGCACTTACTGCCTTGGCAAGGTCAAGTGATTCAGTAACGAGAACGGCACTGGCATTCTTATCGTGTTCAGCCTGTGAAAGAAGATCGGCAGCCACATAAGCGGGGTTACTTTTTCCGTCAGCCACTACGAGAATTTCACTGGGGCCTGCTATCATATCGATGGAAACGAGACCGTAAACCTGTTTTTTTGCTTCAGCTACAAAGGCGTTACCGGGGCCTACTATCTTGTCTACCTTGGGAATGCTTTCTGTTCCGTAAGCCAGAGCGGCAATAGCCTGAGCTCCACCTACCTTGAAAATTCTGTCTACACCGGCTATGGAAGCGGCGGCGAGAATAACAGGGTTAATCTTACCTTCGCTGTTAGGCGGTGTTACGATGCACATTTCCTTTACCCCTGCAATTTTAGCGGGAATGGAGTCCATAAGCACCGTGGAAGGGTAAGCTGCAGTACCACCGGGCACATAAAGACCGGCTCTTTCCACGGGAGTGATTTTCTGACCCGTGACTATGCCCTTATCTTCGCTGATGATGAAGGAGTTTCTTACCTGCTTACTGTGGAATTTTCTGATGTTTTCTGCCGCAGTCTTAAGTATTCTCAGAAATTCAGGCTCTACCGATGCCACAGCCTCTTCGATTTCTTCCTTCGTTACCTCGAGAGAAGAAAGCTCAGCCTTGTCAAACCTCGCCGTATATTCGAAAACAGCCTTATCGCCGTTAGCTTTTACATTTTCGATAATGTCTGAAACTATATCGGAAACATCGGGAGTTTCAGCCATACGGGAGAAAATCTCATCCTTATTTATGTTTTTATATTCTAAAATCTTAATCATCTGAATTCCTCACAATTTCCGCAAGAGAGGCTCTCACCTTTTCGATTTCCTCCTGCTTGAATTTGTACGATGCCTTGTTTGAAATAAGTCTTGCGCTGATGGGTACGATGGTTTCGAAGGGAGCAAGATTATTTTCATAAAGGGTTTTACCCGTCTCCACGATGTCCACGATAACATCTGAAAGGCCTAAAATAGGTGCGATTTCGATGGAACCGTTAAGATGGATAATGTCGATGTCACGGCACTTCTCACTGTAATATTTGCGGGCGATATTGGAAAATTTGGTGGCAACCTTAAGAGTCTGCTCCGTATTGTCACGGAAGTCCTTTTTAGCCGCCACAGCCATAACACATTTACCTATGTCAAGGTCTAAAAGCTCGTAAACATCAGGCTCATATTCTAAAAGAATATCCTTGCCTGCCACACCGATGTCAGCAGCGCCTCTTTCTACATAAATAGCCACATCGGAGGGCTTTACCCAGAAATAGCGTACACCCTTTTCCTCGTTTTCGAAAATGAGCTTTCTGCCCTTTTCCTTTATGGAGGGGCATTCATAACCCGACTGCTCGAACATGGCATAAACCTTTTCGCCGAGTCTGCCTTTAGGAAGAGCTACATTAATCATTATTTTCACCCTCCCATATTCTGACTATATTTTTATATCTTACCGAATCGGAAACACTCTTAAGCGCTATCACCTTTTCACCTTTCGAGGAAAGGTCGCTTACGGTTTTTATCACCTTTTCGGGAGGTGTCTTTTCACTGACGATAACCACGGTATCGTAGTCGTATTCCTTTTCTTCCTCACCGAAGCGCTCAAGCATATCAAGATAAACTGCGAAGCCTACAGCACCTGAGCTTTTACCCATTTTTTTCATAAGACCGTCATACTGACCGCCCGAAAGAACACTGGCAGGAATACCCTCTACATATCCTTTAAAGAGAGTACCGCTGTAGTAGCTGATGTCACTTACGATAGAAAAATCGATATTGATTTTATCCTTCATACCGAGATTACACAGACACAGATATATCCCCTCGAATTCGTCGAAGTTCTTTTTTACCTCGTCGTTTACGAGGTACGGCTCAACCGCATTTTTAATTATATCTATATCTCTGCGGGCAGTCATAAGAGCCTTCGCAAGTGCGGCGACCTCGTCACCGAAGCTCTTTACTGCGTCATAGTTCTTTTCATTAATAAGAGAGATAACCCTGCTTTTCTCTTCCTTCTTAAGGCCGAGACAGTCGAAAAGAGCTGTCATAAGTCCCGCATGGGAAAGGTCAAGAATGTAACTTTCACTGATACTCTGCAAGCTCATCAGAGAGAGATAAATAACCTCACATATATCCGTAACGCCTATGTCACCGATACATTCCAGACCCGTCTGGGCGATTTCTCTGAAGGAATGGGAGTCCTTGGAAATACGGTAAACGTGCTCGTCGTAGTAAAGCTTCTGCACGAGTCCCTTTACATCTTTGGTGTTCTTTATAATAGAAAGAGTAACGTCAGGCTTAAGTGCCAGAAGCTTACCGTTAGTATCCGTAAAGGTGATAACACCGTCGGAAATGAGGAAGTCCTTATTTCTTACATAAAGGTCATATTCCTCGAATTTATTCATTTTGTATCTGCCGTAACCGAAACGGCTGTAAAGAGAGCGAAGAGCAAAAGAAAACTTTTCTTCGCTTTTAAGAATGGAACTGTTAATCATTATTCAACCTCGCTGAGTCTGTCTAATACCATTTTATATCCGCCGGCACCGTAATTTATGCATTTACCCACACGGCTGATAGTAGCTGTGGAAGCACCCGTGATTTTGTTTACCTCCTGGTAGCTCTTCTTTTTGGCAAGATTTTCTGCTACCTCAAGTCTCTGTGCGATAGTTTCAAGCTCCTGGATAGTGCATATATCTTCAAAAAAGAGAGTACACTCCTCACGGTTTTCCAGGGTAAGTATCGCCTGATAAAGCTTTTCGACAGCCTCTATATTTCTTTTATACATAGCATTTTGCACCTCTTTGTTTTAGCGTGTTAGCATTTTACCACAATGAAGCACTAAAGTCAAGGTGAAAACACTACTTTTTTGATTTATTTACACATTAAATAAATTATTTTTCACAACACGGAATATCCACTGTCAGATACCCGATAAAATCAGCGGACGAAATGACCACACCTACGATACACACCTGTTAATCTGGCGGAATACTGTTTTCCATCAGCGAAAATCTTTCCCGCAATTCCGAATTCCGCATTTCGCATTCCGGATTATAAAAATTAAAAACACCCGGGGAGAAACCGAGTGCTTTTAAAAGGAGAAAATATGAAGAAAACATTATAGTGGAGTAAGCATATTAATCGGGAACTTCCGTTCCTTTCGTCGTACCTGTCTCTCAAGTACGTGCTTATAATACACTACAAAAAACAAAAAATCAATAGTTTTTTGCAAAAAAATTTCGTTTCTACCCTTTAGTTAAATTGTGAGAACACTAATTAATTTTTTTGTATATTTTGACGAAAGATTTCCTTTCCCTATTAATTGTACCTGAATATTGACATTAAGCGGTCAAATTTGTTATAATGTCATTTATATTGATGCCGTGGGATACGGCTTGAAACGAAAGGGTGGTTTTATGCCTCACTGTATTCCCGAAAACTATGTTTCTCACCTTAATCTGAGAGAAACCGAAATTGCCATTAAGAAAGTCAAAGACTTTTTCGAAAGAGATCTCGCCATCGAATTAAATCTTACCCGTGTTTCCGCTCCCCTCTTTGTCGATGCAGACAGCGGTATGAACGATAACCTCAACGGCACGGAAAGACCCGTAAGCTTCGATGTTTTCAGCGGTAAGAATTTCGAAATCGTTCATTCTCTTGCCAAATGGAAGCGTTTCGCACTTAAAATGTACGGCTTCGAAAAGGGTGAAGGTCTTTACACTGATATGAACGCTATCCGCCGTGACGAGGATACGGATAACATCCACTCCATCTTCGTAGACCAGTGGGACTGGGAAAAGATTATCAGTAAAGAAGAAAGAACCCTCGACACTCTTAAAAAGACTGTAAAGCTCATTTATGCAGCACTCAGACACACTGAGTATTACATAACCAAGGAATATAACTTCATCGGAAATCTTCTCCCCGAAAAGATAACCTTTATCACCTCAGGTGAGCTGGAAGAGAAATATCCCGACCTTACCCGTAAGGAAAGAGAATACGACATCGCTAAAGAATACGGTGCAGTTTTCATCATCGGTATCGGTGACAAGCTCAAAGACGGAAAACCCCACGACGGCAGAGCACCCGACTATGATGACTGGACTCTCAACGGTGATATTATAGTATACTATCCCCTTCTCGACATCGCTCTCGAGCTTTCATCAATGGGTATCAGAGTCGATGAAGATGCTCTTAACCGTCAGCTTAAGGAAAGCGGCTGTGAGGACAGAAAATCTCTTCCCTTCCATAAGGCTCTTTTAGACGGTGAGCTTCCCTACACCATCGGCGGCGGTATCGGTCAGTCGAGAATGTGTCTGTTCTTCCTTAGAAAGGCCCACATCGGTGAGGTACAGTCCTCCTACTGGGACGAAGAAACAGTGAAATACTGCAAAGAAAACGGCGCAGAGCTTCTGTAAAAAACATCAAACCGACGGTTTATGCCGTCGGTTTTTTTTATGTTCAGTTATACATCTCTATGATTTCCTTTTCCGTTTCGGGTGAGCCTTCGATAAGCTTACCCTCCATATTCCACGTAAGTCTGCCGTATTTTGCGTGATCGAGTGTTATAGTGTTTCCACCTGTTGATAAGGAACAGATGTCTGAATCTCCGAACTCATCATTATTGCTGTGGTTTTCAAAAATATCCATAGCATAAACATAAGCAGGGATTTCACTGTCGTTATTTGCTTCCTTTGTCCAGACAGTCACTCCGCCGAAAACGAGCTCTTCTGCAGAAGCTGTGCCGTCTATGTTCCTTTCAGCGCTGATTATAATGGTGTCGTTCCAGTCATATTCTTCTCTGTCAGGCAGTATAAAGGGTGCTCTGAGGGTAGCCTCGCATACTATTTTTCCGCTCTCTTCCCTGAACTCCTTGGAAATGCTTCTGGCAGGCGGACAGTAAAAATCCACATAAAATTTCATTTCTCCGTCAGGATCCGTAAAGCTGTAAGCTCTTTCCACCTTAACATCCTTCTGCACAAAGACACAGGCGTGATTCAGAAAAGACCAGAGTCCCGATAAAATCGCACAGGAAAGCACACAGCAAAAAGCTATCAGAAAAATCTGCTTTATTCTCTTTTTCTTTATCATTATAGTGAAAGCCTCTTTGGTAGAACCCTCTGTTTTACTGCCGATATCCGCAGAAAGGCTTTCGTATTCCTTTTTACAGATTTCGCATTCCTTAAGATGCTCTTCCACAGCTTCCGCCGTAACTGCATTTACCACTCCGTCGTGATAAAGAGGTAATAAATCCTCTACTATTTCACATTGAAGTCTCTTTTCTTCTTTATTCATAATATCCGTCCTTTCGCATTTTTTCGGTAATTATTTTCTTAGCTCGGTGATAGGTTACTCTCGCCCAGGATTCAGTCTTCGAAAAAAGATCTGCTATTTCAGAAAAAGACAGCTCACCGAAAACTCTCAAAGAGAAGACCTCCTTATAGGGTTCCTCCAGCTGATGAACTATTCTGTGTATGTACATCGCCGTGTCCTTTTCTGACACAAGCTCCTCAACAGAAGCCTTACTTTCATCGTATATTTCTTCGCTAAAATCAGAAAAATCATCACGGCTCTGCTTTTTCACTGTGTTCAGCCAGGTTCTTTTTCCTATAGCACAGAGCCAGGTGTAAAGACTGCTGTCTCCCGCGAAGCTGTCTGCTCCCTTCATCGCCTTCAGAAAGGTTTCCTGTGTGATGTCCTTGGCCACCGTTTCGTCACGGCACAGACACAGCACATAACGGTAAACAGCTTCATACTCTGCACAGAGTACCCTGTCGGAAATTTTTTCTGCACCCTTCTTTCTCCGCATCCTATCACCATCCTTTCTGCAGAAATCAGTTATAACTTTTCTTCTGTCATAAATTAGACAACCGAAAGTTCAAAATGTTACAGATAAAATGAATAATTTAAGGTGACACTTCCGAAGAGGTGTCACCTGTATTTATTATAATCCGAAAAGCTCCTTAAGCTTCTCTGTAATAATTTCAAAGAAACGGGTAAGAAGTCGGATGAAATCCTGTATAAGTGTGGTTTCCTGCTCCTCCTCAGGCGCAGTAAGAGGCACTATCTTTTCAGCGTCTGTAGGACACTTCTGCATAAACTGAGGATATTTCGGATCTGTAGTTATATCCAGATTTCTGTAAACGATTTCATCTACCATCTGCCAGTAGGCTGAGTTGTTTTCCTCGTGCATAAAGCCCTTGAGTATCCAGGTGTTGAAAGGAAGAAGAGAAGTAGATGCATCTACACATCTGTCAACTGAAATCATATTATATTCGGGATATAACTTCTGTGTGTAATTCTCAGGCAAGGTCTCACCGCGCATGCTGCAGGTAGCACCGTAGGTTGCATCCTCGAGATCCATCATATTATCACTCAGAACATTTCCCGAAGAGCTGAGAGGCTTGGCGGCAAAACCGTATTTGGTGATAATGCCTACGTGGATTCCTGCCTTCTGTGCATCGAGCATAAGCTCAGGGGCCTTTATCATAACCTCTTCGTGATAGTAAGTGATTTTTTCGATAAGCTTAGCGTGGCTGTGCTCAGGTGAAGCGTAATCCTCGCCGTAAAGCCATACGAGAGCATCCTCGAAATATTCATCCTGAACATAAGTCCAGATGGAAGGAAATGTGCCAAAGATGTCGTGTATTATTTTATTTACAGCTCTAAGAAGAGCTATCTGTGCCACAGGCTCAAGGCCGTACTCTAAAATTTTATCGAGAGCGCCGCTTTTATTCAGAACGGAAAGAACCAGGTTAATGTCTTCGTTGCCTAACATATCATCAACAAAGCCTACGAGTACATTGGGATCGAAATTAAATGTACCGCTGAAAAGCTCACCGACGAAGTCAATACCGGGAAGAGAAGGAACACAGAAAATAACGGAATCAATATTTTTCCATTCTTCTTTATATTTAGCCATAAAAGCAGCAGCAATAGATGAACCGTGACTTGAGGAAACGAGTTCATAACGCTCGGAACCTGAAATCTCCTTTACCTGATCTATAAAATCATAGAGATCATCGGCAAGATCCACGGGATCGAGACGGCTGTCATAGCTGAAAACAAACTTTCCGTCGCCGTTATATTCGACAGTACACGGATCATAGGTTACATTGAACTTATTAGTCTTGCCGTCGGGCTCGAGAGCAGACTTACCCATAGTTTCCCACATAATGGAATAGATAGCATCAGTGAGAATGTCGGGATTGTTTTTCTTTATGGCGCTTTCCATATATGTAGTGATATTACTGAATCCTCCTAAAAGCGCTTCGGTGTTAACGGGATAAAAAAGAGAGGTCTTGTCCGGATCACCCACCTCATAAATGGCTCTCGAACCGATACCGTTAACGTAAACCTGAGGAAGGTGATTTACTGTCTCGCCGTTTATATTAAAGCTGATGCTTCCTGCGGCAAAAGCAGTGCCCACACAGGTGAAAATCATAATAAGCGAGAGAATTAAGCATAATACTTTTTTCATAATTTTAACCTCCGTAAAATTAATACACTTTTAATATATCACAAACAATTCATAACTTCAATAGTCTTTTACTTTTAATTTAGGCAAAAAAACAGAGAACGGAAACAACCGTCCTCTGATATGTTTTTTATTCAGCTCTCTGTGCGCCGAAGTTAATGTCCACACTCTTTTTAAAGAGAACGTGGTCGTACTGAGGTCTCCACTGGTCGCCCTGTTCTACCGCTTTGAGAGCATCTTCGTCAGCAGCTACATTGATCGCACTTACACCTTTAAGCTCACCGTCCTGCTTATATACGCAGTCCCAGAATGCATGGTGTCCGATAAATGTTACGGAAGAAGGAATATAGAGATACTGAAGCTCCTGATTATAGCTGAATGCGTCAGAGCCGATGTATTCAAGACCTTCGGGAAGAGAGAGATAAATCTCACCGAGAGCTTCCTCAGAAGTGAATGCTGTGTCGGTAACACCGTCTGCCTTATAAGTATAAATATTATTCAGCGAAGGAACATTTCCGCCCCATGAAGCAGGCTCGTGAAGTTTAAAGACACCGAGAGCCTCGATTCTTTTAAGTCCTTCGGGGAGATAGATTTCCTGAATGTTTGTGTAAGCAAAGGCAAGGTCATTTATAACCTCAACACTGGAAGGAACGACATACGTCTGTATATCCTTTCTGTACTGTTCAATCGTTACATCGGGATTTCCTAACTGTGCACTGTATGTTGCTGTGTCTGTATCACGGGCAGGTTCTTTATATTTATCCCAGTCACCGTCCTGCTTTTCTGCCTCGGGAATATCATAGCCGTATTTAACACGGAGATACTGGTCATGATTGCAGGGATAATTCATAATCACTGTCTGATCCTTATTGTAAAGAACACCGTCGATATCTGAATAGTAGGGATTGTTTTCGTCAACCTCTATTCTTTCCAGCGCCCAGCATGAATAAAAAGCCTTGCTGTCAATAAATTCAACATCAGGACCGATATTGATTACTCTTACATTGCCTTCACCGTTAAGCGCAAAGGCGCCGACTGCTGAAATCTTTTTTGTTTCATCCTTAACCTGTTTTCCGTTTTCCATAGCAAAAACATAGTCAATGTCAAGCTCTCTGAGAGGCTCTTTGTCAACATTGGAATATCTTGTAAAGGTAATTCCTTCTGCTGTTTCTTTAAACTCGAGACTGCCTCTCTGAACAACGCTCATAATACTGAAATACATGGAAAGCGCCACGGAAACGATGATTACGGCAATAAGCAGAATCTTTTTCTGAGTTGCATTTCTGAAGGGCTTATTGATGTGAGGAGCTGCAAGGCCCTCTATTTTGTAAGTCCATATCTCGTCTTCAGGGATATCGAGTTCGACTTCTGCATCAAGCTGAGAAACTTTAGTTTTTGTTTTCTTACTCATTATATATCCCTCCTTTTAACCTACAAATCCGCCGGAAGCAGATGAACCTGCTTCTTTTGCCTGTTTTTCGGTAACTTCAGCTCTGCGCTTAAGAACTTCCATAACCATACCCTGCTTCTTAGCATCGTAATCCCAGAAAATATAGGGAATTGTCATAAGAGCAAAGCCGACAACATCGACGAGAATGGGAATAACGATGATGTTTCTTCTCGTCTCATCAATGAAGAGTACCTCCCAGTTACTGTTGAAGCCCCATGCGAGAAGAAGAAGCGGAATAATCATACCTACGAAAGAGGTGATGGGTCCTGTAAACCAACCGAAAATACCTGCGAAGCTTTCGAGACGTTCACCTGAAAGGTACATCTGATAGTCGTGAATTTTAACACCCATATCGTGACCTGCTGTAGTGGGAATAGTCTTCGTCATTTCCATAAGGAACATAACTACGAGACAGATTGTACCGCAGACCATAAGATTATCTCCGGTAAACCACATCGCGGCGGCGATAGCGGCATTACCTAAGGCTCTCGTTATCTGATAGAAAATCATAATCTGCTTATATGAGAATCTCTTAAGGAAATAGGGGGAGAAGAAATCGGGCGGTGTACCTGCGAAGGAAATAAGAATCGAAAGTAAGCTGTAGGGAAGACCGCTGAGACGGAAGGTGTAGAAATAAAGAATGGTAACAAAGGGAAGCATACCGTTACCCAGAGAGTCAATAAGTCCTACAATAGTATTGATAAGAAGATACTTGTTTCTCAGAACGCCGAAAAGGCCGTCCCAGAATTTGATGTGAGGCTTTTCCTCGATGGGAGGCTGCGGAATTCTTTCTTTTGTCTTGCCCGCAAAAGCCATAGTAAGAACTGCAAGGCTGATGAAAGAAACAGGGATAACCCATCTGTAGAAATTAATGTCTGCCCATTCAAATCTGAGCTTACCTACAATAGCAGAAATACCTACAAACATAATTGTCTGTAAGAAGTGAGAAAGCTTAACGGGATATGTACGGACGTAAATTCTTTCTTTGGGATTGGGGCTGATGCTCTTTGTACAGGTTTCCAGGTTATTGGCAAAGCCGAAAACACCGTAAACTGCAAAGAGAAGGTTTGCGACCCAAACTCTCGTAGCAACATCGGGAATGTTGTAAACGGGAAGCCAGCCGATAAGAACAACCATTACACATTTGGGAATAACGTCGCAGTAAAGTGAATACTTGTATCTGCCGTACTTGGGAAGAAGCTTTTTACGCCAGAAAATATTTCGTGCACCCACCCAGCCTGAATACAGGAAATGCGTACCGAAGGTTTTAAAACAAGCAGTGGCGTTCATACCTTCAAGACTGTTAAGAATTCTGATAAATCCGCCATCCTGATTAAAGAGAAGGGAATAGTCAAACAGAATAGTCGATATACCGAACAGCATCATCAGACCGTATATTCCGTAGAATTTCCTTTCAAGACGCTTCGGGATAAATCCGAGGTTGTCACACACTATCCACCACATAAGTGCTGTGATATAGCCGAGAGGCATATTGAGAATACCTATGACTGAGAAGGTAAGATAGGGTATGTTATAGTGGTGCATAATAAGGAAGCAGGCAGAAGCAAAACCGATATACTCCAGCACCTTAGAGCCTGCATAGTTACTGCCTACTGCAAAAAATACATCCTTATATTCTTTATAAGGAACGTACTTGCCTTCGGCAGGGGTGTTCCAATGGGTTTTAATTTCCGTGAAAAGCCCTTTTGCTTTTTCGGTTAACCCTGCAACAGGATTGGACATTTGAATTTCTCCTTTCTTATACAAAACCGAAACGCAGATTTTCTCTGCGTCCGACCTATTTACACAATAGTATCACAGTTACTGTTTTATATCAATAATCTTTTCGAAAATATGGTAAAGTTTATCTATTATTAACAAGAAATTTTGTGAGTTTTTATGTTAAATTTTTTCGAAATATTTTCCTTTCGGTTGACATTCAAAGGATAAAGTTGTATCATATATAATGTATAATAATGGACTAGTATATCTTACTTTTATATAATTCCGAAATTTAAAGACAGGAGCGAATGAAAATGAAAAAAACAGCAGCATTTTTTCTTGCGGTTTTAATGGTTCTGATAATGGCTGCACCTATGAGCGTGTCCGCAGTTGTCGTTTCCCTCGAAAACGGACTTGCTTTTAATCCTGGTAATACCCGAAACCCCAACCCGGAATATAACTTTGCTTGGCTTGATCAGCTTTTTGTAAGAACCGATGCTACGGCTCTGGTTCCTGCGGCACTTACTCCTACCCCCACTGAAAATCCGTACAGCCATACATACGAAGAATTTGTCGAGGAATGTGACCGTTACATCACACTCTACTCCCTTGACGAAAAAACCGTAGACAGCATTTATTCCGCACTCATTGAAATGGTTTACTACAGCGTCGTGTCAACGGGAATGACCGATAACTTCGATCAAATGTGCACCGTTCTTTCCAGAAACGGAATACAGCTTCCCGACGAAGCTACTACAGAAGACAAAATGAAAATAGCCATTGTTTATGCGGCGCTGGAGTTCAATGCTATGTATACCCTTTATGACAAGCAGACAGAGCTTCCCGCAGGTATCACTCTTGATGCCGCTCTTACAATTATCCTCGGCGAACTGACAGGCGTAAGTGTTCCCTCCGGTGTTAACACCACAGCAGGCCTCGGCATACAAGCCATCAAGCAATACCTCAGCGATTATAATTACATCCCCCTTTCAGACAATCCGTCAACAGAAGAACTTTTCTATTTCCTTAAGGTCGCAGTAATAACCGAGAATGAGGAAAATGTTCCTCTAAAAAAATACAGCAAAGTAACAGCAGATGATAAAGAATACGTGGATTACACCTACTTCGCCACCATTCTTAATAACGCATACGAGACGGAAATTAATCCCGACGCTCTTTACTATGCATCGCAGAGTGAAAGCGACCTTGCCGTTCACCGCTTGGTTCTCGGGACTATGCTCGAGGGAAAAGGTGTTTCTTCTCCCGAAACTGCATCTGTCGAAAAGCTTTTTGACCTCGCCTGCAAAAACGGCTGTTTCCCTCTCGAACAGGAATTTTACAGCGATATACTTAGTTATTCTTTGGAAGTTGCTCCCTCCTGTGAAAAGATATGGTTCACACCTATTACCTTAGGCAATCAGCTTAACGGCGGAAACAAGACTCCTCTGACTCTCTATCTTCAGGGCAAAGAAATAGCTCCCGGCTCAACCACATCTGCCGCTCTCGACACATCAAAAAAAGAAGAAACTATTTTTCTTGAGGTTGTCTATAGTGATTCAAGCAGACAGGAAAACGCTTTGTATGAATTCAGGATAATCAAAAACGATAATCTTGAAACATCAGCCGTTGATCCAACCGACATTCTCGGACAGGTACAAAATGCCGTAAACGCAGTAGTTCCCTCAGATAACGAAACAGCTTCTGAAATTCTCGGAGGTGTTTTCAATGAAATCGGCAACGCTGTAAGCCAGACAAATTCTGCAGGTCTTTATGAAGATATCCTTTCAACTTATGAAAACGAAATTTCTTCGTTTTTAGCGCCAAACCAAGCCGAAGATGAAAAAATTTATAACTACCTTGACGAGCTTCTTGAAGGCATTTATGAAACTGATGCAAACGGCAATGTTATCACCACAAAGACATACACCGTAACCACTGAAAAAGCAGAAAATGAAGAAGGAAGCTTCCTTCAGCAGGTAACACAGACCGTGACGGAAAACCCGGAAATTGTTGTCGCTCCCACAAGTCTTATCGCTCTCGGTGGTCTTGTCGGCTTTATGATGAATAAAAAGCATAAGGACAGCTTAACACTCGAAGTCGAAGAAGAAACTGAAACAGAAACTGAATAATGACATTTAAACTCCACAGCCGCGGTTAATCCGTGGCTGTTTTTTTATACGGAAGTTTTCCTTTTAAATTTACAGAGAGGTAACGGGAGGTGGCGGGCCAAGCCCCTGTATACAGGGAGCCACGGCGCCCTGCGGGCGTCGTGGCTGACCGCCTGCGGTCGCT
>JAZTZH010000060.1:0-63071 GCA_045637365.1 Acutalibacteraceae bacterium | reverse complement strand
AATAGCCGCAGGGACAGGGGTTCATGGCACAGACGAGCATAACCTGACTCGGATATGTAAGAGAACCCGAAACTCTCGAAATAGTAATTTTACCGTCTTCTATCGGCTGTCTCATAGCTTCCATTGAAAGCCGTGAAAATTCGGGAAGCTCGTCCAGAAACAGAACACCGTGGTTCGCAAGGCTGATTTCACCGGGTCTCGGAACTCTTCCGCCGCCTGTAAGACCTGCTGTGGAAATGGAATGATGAGGTGAGCGGAAAGGACGTGCAGTAATGAGTGAAACGTTCTGCGGTAAAATGCCCGCTACGGAAAACATCTTGGTAACATCAAGGCTTTCTTCAAATGTCATATCAGGGAGAATGGAAGGGAGTCTCTGTGAGAGCATACTTTTACCTGAGCCGGGAGGTCCAATCATTAAAACATTATGACCGCCTGCAGCAGCTACCTCCAGTGCTCTTTTTACCTGGTACTGACCTTTTACGTCTGCGAAATCGGGCAGGAAAGCGAAGTCGTATTTATCCTCTTTAAAAGCTTTTGTGTCAACTACCGAAAGCTTCTTTTTTCCTGTGAGATGCTCGAAAAGCTCATTTATATTGTCAGGGGAGTATACATTTATACCCTTTACCACACAGCCTTCATTTGCGTTTTCTTTAGGAACGAAGATTTCCTTGTAGCCGAGTTCCTTGGCTTTGATAACCATCGGCAGAGTACCGTTTATTCTTCTGATTTTTCCGTTCAGGGAAAGCTCACCTATAAAAGCACTCTGTGTTATATCACAACGGAGCTGACCCGATGCCATAAGCAGGGCGATAAGAATGGGTAAATCGTAAACGGGGCCCTCTTTCTTGATGTCGGCAGGGGTAAGATTTACGGTTATTCTCGACCCGGGAAAAGAAAAGTGGCTGTTTTTCATCGCTGAGCGCACTCTGTCTCTTGACTCACTTACGGCGGCATCGGGGAGACCTACTATATCGAAACGGGGCAGACCGTTATCTATGGAGGCTTCGACGCCTACACCGAAGCTGTTCATTCCGAGCATTCCGATGCTGTTAACCTTTGCAAACATCTTATCATTCCTTTACTTTTTTTGCCATTATACTACTAAAATTATAATTTGTAAACATAAATTTTATTTTGCGATCAGTTCGGTTCCCTTGTAAAAATGGGCAAGAATTTCCTTGTAGGTGCTACCCTGACGAGCCATATAATCGGCACTGTACTGACTCATACCTACACCGTGTCCTTTTCCGTAAACAGTTAAATTTACACCGTTTTCGTCTTTTTCTGCTGTGAAGTGCGGACTTTTAAGACCGTAGGCAGAGCGTAGGTCAGTGGCAGAGAGTGTAAGCTTGCCGTATGAAATTTCACATACGTAGTTATCCTTATTTTTCTTTATGCTTTTGAATATAAGGTCGAAATTCTTTTTGTCGTCTGTTTCAAAAGCTTTCAGGAATTCTTCTTCCGATAATCTTATTTCATCTGTTATGTCGGGTGAGAGACTGTCTCCGGGAGCGGTGACAGATTTAAGGTAGGGGACATCTTTACCCCATATATCACCGGCACTGACAGTTTTACCGGGAGATAATCCGTGAAAAACTGTCATAGCAGTTTCACCGTTGTATGTAAGATATTCATACATTACACTTTCTATGGCTTCTCTGACCTTTTGTGAGTATATCTGATAACTGGTTCCCCATTTTTTCTTCAGCTCCTCATTTGTAATATAAGCCTGATGTACCGAGGGATTGTCAGAAATATCTGTGGGATTGTCGGCATTTTCTTTAAGCCATTTCATATATGTGTAAGAGGCTACAGCCTGAGCTTTAAGTGCTTCATTATGGAATGAAGCAGGCATTTCTGCACAGACAGCACCGTAAATGTAATCCTCAACGCTCATTTCTTTTACTTTTCCTGTAGCTGAAACTGTAAGTGTTACCGTTTCTGTTTCTCTTTCTTTTTCTCTTGAGTGTTCCTTTGCATCGGCTGTAGTCTGAGCTTCTGTAACGGTTGTCTGCTCTGTTGTATTTTCTGACTTGTCACTGCTTTTGTCGGTGAGAGTTATCAGAGGAAGAAATATAATCATTAAAAATAGTATCAGTGTCATAATAAGATTAGTTTTCATTTCATTTTTCTCCTGTGATTTATTAAAATCTTGGTAAAGTAACTGATTTTTTATTGACATTATTATTACTATGTTATAAAATATAGGTTAATTACATTATTATGAGGTATTATAATTTTTTTCGGGAGGATACGCAAATGAAAAACAGTATTAACCCAATCTCGCCCGAATTGCTTGAGGTAATGAGCGATAAGATTGAAAAGAAAAGTCAGATAGACCTTGATGCTTTCTGGAAATACGGTGTAAAGAGAGGTCTTCGTAATCCTGACGGTACAGGTGTTATGGCAGGTCTTACGAACATCTGCTCCGTTGACGGTTATTATATCGAAGACGGTGAAAGAGTTCCTAAACACGGTGTACTCAAATACAGAGGTATTAACATCAACGATATTATTGAGGCCTGTGAAAAAGAGAACCGCTTCGGTTTCGAGGAAGTAGTGTACCTTCTTTTATTCGGAAGCCTTCCTACGCACAGCCAGGTAGAGCTTTTTAAGGATGTTTTAGGTACATGCCGTTCTCTTCCGGATACATATATCGAAGACGTGCTTATGAAAAACGCTTCTATGGATATTATGAACAAGCTTTCACGCTGCGTACTTACTTCTTACTCCTTCGATGAAAACCCTGATGACATCTCTATTGAAAATGTTCTTCGTCAGTCCGTACAGATTATCGCACAGCTTCCTGTTATGATGTGCTATGCATATCAGGTGAAGAGAATGAAATTCTACGGTAAAAGTATGTATGTACACCCTGAAAAGAAGGAGATTTCTACTGCTGAAAGCATTCTCCGTTCTATTCGTCCTGACCGTAAGTATTCTGATGAAGAAGCAAAGCTTCTTGACATTTGTCTTATACTTCATGCTGAACACGGCGGCGGTAACAATTCCACCTTTGCTACCAGAGTTCTTACCTCCAGCGGTACAGATACTTATTCTGCAGTCGCAGCATCCATCGGTGCACTCAAGGGTGGAAAGCACGGCGGCGCCAACATAAAGGTAAGCCGTATGGTTGAAGAAATTAAAGCAAATGTCGAAGATATAACCGACGAAAAGCAGGTTTTCGATTATCTCGAAAAAATAGTCAGAAAGCAGGCAGGGGACGGAACCGGACTTATTTACGGTATGGGGCACGCTGTTTACCTTCTCTCTGACCCGAGAGCTGTTATTCTTAAGAGAAAAGCTAAGGAGTTTGCTTATAAAAACGGCTTTGAAAAGGATTTTGATCTTCTCGCAAATATTGAGAGAATGACTCCTGAGGTTTTCCGTAAGGTCAAGGGCAGAAATAAGGTTATGTGCGCAAATGTAGACCTTTATTCGGGACTTATTTATAAGATGCTTAACATTCCCGAGGATCTTTACACGCCTATTTTTGCTTCGGCAAGAATTGCCGGATGGTCTGCTCACAGACTTGAAGAGCTCATTACAGGCGGTAAAATTATCAGACCTGCATATAAGAGTATTGCCCTTCCTAAAAAATATGTTCCTATGGACGAGCGAATTGAGAATTATAACTCAAAGAATGAATATATTCCCACTGAACAGAGAATTTATGAGGAGGACTGAGATAATGAAACTCAAGGAAAATAAAGAAATTTTGTTTTACGGTAAAATGCCTTTAATTTTCTTTTTATGTTGCGCTGTTACACTTATTATAAGAACAGTACAGGTGTTCTCTTTTATCGACCGTGAAACAGGCTTTTACACGGGAAACCCTGTTCTTTCCTATGTGTTTTACTCTATAATTGCAGCTTCAGCGGTTTTATTTGCTGCTACATCATTTTTAAGTAAAGAGACAGCGGAAATTAAGCTTACGGGAAAAAAAGACACTCTTCTTTCCGTTCTCACTTGTATTCTTTCTGTCGGCTTTCTCTACGATTCTGCAGCTGCCTTTTTTGGAAGCTTCGACTCTATGGGCAGTGCGTCCTACGGAATTTCGGCCTTTCAGTCTATGATGCTTTCCGGAACCATACCGCAGTTTTTCCAGAGCATCTTTGCTCTTTTATCTGCTGTGTATTTTCTCAGTTTTGCTAAGGATATGATTAAAGAAACCGATAAGGCTTCGAAGCATAAAATACTTGCTGTAGCACCCGTTTGCTGGGCAGGCTTCAGACTTATTCACCGTTTTGTAGAGCAGATAAGTTATGTGCGTGTATCTGAGCTTCTTCTTGAGCTTGTATTACTTGCTCTCTTGGTTATGTTTTTTATGTCCTTTGCTCAGGTTTCGTCGGGTGTATATGTTAAAAATGCCCGCTGGCGTATAGCCGGCTTAGGACTTCCTGCTGCCCTCGTTTCTATTACTCTTAATGTTCCTCGTCTTATTTTTGTGATTGCCGAGGGTGCAGATGAGCTCTATACGAAATATCCCTTCAGAGTCTGTGATTTTATTATTGCGCTGTTTATAGTTGTGCTTGTTATTAAGATTACAGTAAAAAAAGATGAAGCCGTCAAGGCTTAAAGGCAGGTATTTTTATGGATACTGTTTTAGTTAAATTTGCAGGAATAGATACCGAGTTTACTGTGTCTAAAATTCTTGATTTAGGCTTCACAGAGGTAAGATGGTATGGCGCTATAATTGCCTTCGGCTTTCTTCTTGCCGTGCTTTTAGGCGGTAGAATAGCTCATATGTGGAAGGTTAATCTTGATAAAATGATCGATATTCTGCTTTTCGGTACCGTAGGCGGTATCGTAGGTGCCAGAGCGTATTATGTGGCTTTCGAATGGGATTATTATTCTCAGCATCTTTCGGAAGTATGTAAAATATGGGAAGGCGGCCTGGCTATCTACGGCGGTATTATCGGCGGTATTCTTGCGGCTTTCGTCGTCTGTAAGGTGGAAAAGATTAACTTTTATAATCTTCTCGATATGGGCGGTATAAGTCTTCTCGTCGGACAGGGTATCGGCAGATGGGGTAATTATGCCAATCAGGAAGCATTCGGTGCTTTTACCTATAAAAATTTCGGTATGATGAGCGACACTGTTGCTTCTTACATACAGAGACCTGATGTGGCTGTGCAGTACGGCCTCGAAAATGTGGAAAACATTCCACAGTATATCGCAGATAATGATCTTTATGTCCATCCTACATTTTTCTATGAGTCTGTATGGTGTATATTAGGTGTGCTCGTTCTTTACATCGTGATGAAAAAGTACCGTAAATTCAGCGGTGAAATGTTCCTGATTTACGGGCTGTGGTACGGTCTGGAGCGAGCTGTGGTGGAAGGTCTTCGTTCGGACAGCCTTTACATAGGAAACACCGGACTCAGAGTATCACAGGTTCTTTCTGTTCTTATTGTAGCTGTGTGCGGTGCTTTACTTGTAGCGAAGCTTATCAAATACTCCAAAGCTCCTCACGAGGTAGAGGGTACTGATTATATAGCCATATCTAACGATAAAGAATATGCACGTATTACCAAGGCTCTCGATAAAAGAGCTGCAAGAAAAAACTGGAAGTTTGAATACGAACGTAAGGGTGACAGGCTGTATGTTACTTCTACGACGGATAAAGGAATAGTTACAAATAAAATTATCTGATAAAGGGTGAACTTAAATGTACAGATTAATCGACGGAAAAGAAGTTTCAAATTATATAAAAAGCAGGGTTAATGAGGAAATCCTTCTTCTCGGCGAAAAAGGGATCAAGTCTACCCTCGCTGTTATTATCGTCGGTGATGACCCTGCTTCAAGAGTTTATGTAAACAATAAAAAAAGAGCCTGTGAGGTTACGGGAATTATCTCCAGAGAATACTCATTGCCTGAGGAAACATCCGAGAATGAGCTTCTCGAACTTATCTCGCAGCTTAATGCAGATAAAGAGGTGAACGGTATTCTCTGTCAGCTTCCTCTGCCCGGTCATATCGATGAAAAAAAGGTAATCGACGCTATCAGTCCCGAAAAGGATGTCGATGTTTTTTCTGAGGTGAATGTAGGTAAAATGTGGATAGGGGATTATGATGTTGCTTCCTGTACCCCAAAGGGTGTAATCGAACTGCTCGATTATTATAACATTCCCTTGGAGGGCAAAAATTGTGTGATTATCGGCAGAAGTAATATCGTAGGTAAGCCTATGGCGTCTCTTCTTCTCGAGAAAAATGCTACTGTAACTATCTGTCATTCGCGTACTGCCGACCTTTCGTTTTTTACCCGTAATGCGGATGTGATTATCGCCGCTGTAGGCAGAAAGAGATTCGTTACTGCCGATATGGTAAAAGATGGTGCTGTAGTAATCGATGTGGGTATTAACAGAGATGAAAACGGTAAGCTTTGCGGTGATGTTGATTTCGAAAATGTAAAAGAGAAATGCACTTACATTACTCCTGTTCCCGGTGGTTGCGGACCTATGACTATTGCTGTTCTTATGAAGAATACTCTCACTGTAACCAAAAAACAGAATAATGTTTAAAATATAATGTGAGGATGATGAAATATGAAAAAGCTTTATCTTGGCAGAGATAAAAAATTATGCGGACTCTGTGCCGGTATAGGTAACTATTTTAATCTCGACCCTACATTCATCAGAATATCCGTAACTTTTCTTACTCTGATAACCGCACTTTTTCCTGTTCTTGTAATTTATCTCGTTATGTCTCTCGTGGTGCCTCAGGCTCCTGACGACTATGTAGAGGTTAATAACGGTAGAATACTGACCAGAGGATTTGATAAAAAAATCAGCGGTGTATGCAGCGGTTATGCTGAATATTTCGGCGTGGATACCACTGTTGTAAGACTTATTTTTGCTATACTTCTTCTTTTTATCGGTGGTGGCTTCTGGCTTTATCTTATCAGCCTTCTCTTTATGCCTACCTTCCATACCCCTGAGAAGTATACACACTAAAATATTTGCAAGAGGTTTACTCTGTAAGCCTCTTTTCTTTTAAGGTGATGAGATATGTTTTATTTACTGAACACTGAAAATTTCGATGATGAGTTTACGCAGAAAATAAAAGAAGCAGAAAAGAAATACTTTGATTCAGACAGAAATACAAGAAATAATAAGCCTTCTCTGTGCGGAAGAGTTCTTCTGGGATATATTCTTAAAAATCAGTTCGGTATTAATTCCTTTTCCTACCGTTACGGAGAAAACGGAAAGCCTTATTTAAAAGGTGAAAAGCCTTATTTCAGTATAAGCCACAGCGGAGACTGTGTTATATGCTGTGTTTCAGATAATGAAATCGGATGCGATACAGAAATAATCAAGCCCTACAATCCCAAAATAGGCAGAAGATTCTTTACTGCCAGGGAAGCCGATCTGCTTGAAAAAGCAGAAAATAAGGATGAACTTTTTACTAAGCTATGGACTCTCAAGGAAAGCATACTGAAAAAAGAAGCAACAGGTATAGTCGGAGGACTTGATACTTATTGCTTCGCTGATTTTGCGCAAGAAGAGCGCTTTTTCTCTTACGGTAACAGTTTTTTTACTGTTCGTTCAGGTGAATATATGATTTCTGTGTGTTCGGAGCGTGAAGAAATTAAAACAGAAAATGTCACAAAAGAAAAAATAGCCGAATTTATCGGAACTTTAGGTTAAAAATGCTTGATTTATTCGGTTGTATTCTGTATTATATTATGGAAGATATTCTGAAAGGAGTTTATCTATGGAAAGTTTAAAATACATAAAAGGTAAAATAGGTTACGGTATCGGTGCTATAGGTCTTGATCTCAGCTACGGTATGTTCTATTCCTTCCTTGCCAAATACCTTACAGACGTTTTGGGGCTCGGAGCGTCCTTCCTTCTTATTCTTACTGCTGTGGCGAGAATATGGGACGGTGTAAACGATCCGATGATGGGTACCATCGTAGATAACACACACACTAAAATGGGTAAATACAGACCCTGGATTTTAAGAGGCTCCGTGTGTAACGCTCTCGTTCTTGTTCTCTTATTCAGTAACCCCTTCGGCCTCAAGGGTGCCGCTCTTTGTGCTTATGTGGCAGTGGCTTATGTTGCCTGGGGTATGACAAACACTATGGCAGATATTCCTTACTGGTCAATGGTGCCCTCGTTTACAAGTGATCCGAAGGAAAGAAATCTTGTTTCTACTATTGCACGTACTTTCTCAGGTCTCGGTCAGGGTATCGTTTCTATCGGAGCACCTCTTCTTATGACTGCGGTCAGTGTTACTACAGCTATGGATGAGTCCGGTAATGCGGTCAAGGTACACGATGCACGAAGCTATCTTGTCTGTGCCATAGTCTGCGCAGTATGCCTTGTTTTCTTCTCATCGGTTTCTGTTGCTTCTACTAAGGAAACTGTAGCTCCCAAGGCTCCCGAGAAATTCTCACTCAAGAAAACCTTTGAAATCATCAAATCAAATGACCAGCTTCTCATATTTATGCTCTTCGCCATGATTTCCAACGCAGGCTGGTACCTTACCTCAGGTGTTGCAACATATTATTTTGATGTCGTTGTTGGTGATCCTAATAAGCAGTCAACCTTCTCTCTTTTCCAGGGTGCAGGTTCTGTGCTCGGACTTCTTTTCCACCCGATCATCACCAAGATGTTCTCAAAGCGTAAGGCATATCAGTTCTCACTTATTTTCGCAGGTCTCGGTTATGTAGGTATTTCCGTAGGTGCTTTCAGCGGTATCTTTATGCTTATGAATATTTCTTACTTTATCTGTGCTGTCGGTATGGCGTCAATGTTTATTTCCCAGACTATTTTCCTTGCTGACGTTGTTGATTACGGTGAAGTAAAATTAGGCTTCAGAGCTGAATCTATTACCTTCTCTATGAAGGGCTTCCTTCAGAAAATGGCGTATACCTTCCAGACTGTTATTCTTTTCGGTTCTCTCGGACTTTCTAACTATAATGGCGAACTTCACAATCAGAACCCTGCAAGTGCGAAAACAGCTATTACGCTTATGCTTTCAGTAATTCCCGCTGTACTTTTCTTCGTTTCTCTTATAATATTCTCCACCAAATTCAAGCTTCATGGCACATATATGGATGAGATTACTGCTATCGTTACCGAAAACAGACTCAAAAGAGAAGCCGCACAGGGTGAATAATTAATTTGACATAAAGGACAACTGCTTCACGGGCAGTTGTCCTTTTTTTATCTGACCTTTTTATCGACATAATACTCATCGTATATGCCATATAATAGACAAGGTGATGTGATGAAACAGACAGTGTACGTAGATGTTTTGGTGATAATAAATATTTATATAAATTACGGCCTTTTGCTTTTGACCTGTTTCTTCAGAAGGATGCCTCCCGAAAGACTGAAAATTCTTTTCTCGTCACTTCTCGGAGGTTTATATTCGCTGATAATTCTTACGGATATAAGCGACATGATGATTTCTCTGTCCCGTGTACCTGCTCTGCTTATTATGAGTGCAGTCGCATTCGGGTATAAAAACAGAAGGGAATATGTAAAAACCGTATTTTCTTTTTTCGGCATAAATCTTATTTTTGCAGGGACTATGTTTATGCTGTGGTTTCTGCTGTGTCCGGAGAATATGTATTATAACAGCGGAATCGTTTATTTCGGTATAGATGCTTTTACATTGGTGATGCTTACCGTGTCAGCGTATTTTATTTTGAGGCTTATATCCGTGTTTACCAAAAATAAAATACCGCAGGTTTTTTCTTATACTGTAAAAATTTATGCATTCGGAAAAGATTTTACGTGTAAAGGATTTTTCGATTCCGGTAACTGTTTATGTGATCCTTTCAGCGGTGAGGGAATAACGGTGGTGCATCACGGATTTTTCAGTCAGGTGATCGGAAAGGGTGCTTTCAGTGATTATCTTGATATATGCAGTGCTAAAGAATTTAAATTGCTTCCTGTAAAAACAGTTTCCGGTACGAAACTTTTGCCCTCATTCAGGGCTGAAAAGATAGAGATTAAAAGTTTTGAAAAGAGTTTTTATCTTTATAATCCTTTAATCGCACTGTGTGAGGAAAAAATACACGGCGGTGAATACGGAGCGCTTCTGCATTCGGCAATTTTTGATAATGCTATAACAGGTAAAGGAGAAGATTATGTTTTACATACTTGAAAAAATAATAGCTAAGATAGAGAGAATGCTTTTAAAGGAAGAGAGCAGTGTTTATTATGTCAACGGTTCGGAAAATCTTCCGGCTCCTCTTACCAAAGAGCGGGAGGATGAAATACTCTGTGAATTTTCGGAAAAAAATTATTCTAACCGTGAGCTGCTGATAACTCATAATCTTCGTCTCGTGGTATATATTGCCCGTAAATTCGAGAACACGGGTATAAACATCGAAGATCTGGTTTCAATAGGAACTATTGGTCTCATAAAAGCAGTGAACACCTTTTGTCCGGGTAAAAAAATCAAGCTTGCTACCTATGCGTCCAGATGTATTGAGAATGAAATATTGATGTACCTCAGAAAGACAGCAAATCTCAAAAATGAAATGTCAATCGATGAGCCTCTTAATGTGGACTGGGACGGTAATGAGCTGCTGCTGTCGGATGTACTGGGCAGTGATAATGATGAGGTTAACCGCAATATAGAAATAGAAGATGAAAAGAATCAGCTTCTTAAGATAGTCTCACATCTTGAGGAGCGTGAAAGACAGATAATGACTATGCGTTTCGGACTTTTCGGCTCGAAGGAA
This sequence comes from Acutalibacteraceae bacterium, assembly GCA_045637365.1. GTDB lineage: Bacteria > Bacillota > Clostridia > Oscillospirales > Acutalibacteraceae > UBA6857. The sequence continues at coordinate 52,364 of JAZTZH010000060.1, read as the reverse complement.
TACACCCAGAAAGAGGTAGCGGATATGCTCGGAATATCGCAGAGCTATATATCAAGACTGGAAAAAAGAATTATCGAAAAAATAAAAATACAGCTTATAAAACAGCAGTAATTTGTTGACAAGGTGAGGTTATATGGTATAAAATGTAAAAAAATACAGGAGGCTGAAAATATGAGCTTTGCAGCAGGATACGGAAAAACGAATGTAGATTTACTCTTTGAAAATATGCCGAGACTTCCCGAAGAAGGTGAAGAAATTTTTACTGACAGATTTTCTCTTTGCATCGGCGGAGGTGTGCCCGGAACTATGATAACACTGGGCAGACTCGGTATAGAATGTAAAACAGTAACAGAGCTTTCTGATGATATGTTTTCACGCTTCGCTATGGATGAGTTCAGAAAAGCGGGGGTAGAGCCTGTAAACGTTTTTCACGGTGAAAAGGTAGCTGTTAATATCACTGCCGCAGCAATTACAAAAAATGACCGTACCTTCTGGTCCTACGGAAACACTGAGAATTCAGCTGTAGCTGAGGAGATATATTCGGCACTTAAGGGTGCTTCAGCCGTAGCTATGCACGAAAGCTACACTGATGTTTACCGCAGACTTAAAGAGGAGGGAACCACGGTAATTCTCGACACAGGCTTTATCGAAGGTATGTCTCTGGAATCCTTTAAGGAAAGGCTTCTTATCGCTGATTATTATCTTCCTAACCGTAAAGAAGCTACACTTATAACAGGAGAAAGCGACCCTAAAAAAGCCGCTGAGGTTTTAAGTGAATATCTTGACACTGCGATAGTCAAGCTCGATAAGGACGGCTGTTTGATTTACGATAAGAAAAGCTATACATACGTAAAGAGTATAGGTGAGTTCGTTCATGTGGACTCCACAGGTGCAGGTGATGCATTCTTTGCAGGCTTTATGTTTGGTATTATGACGGGAGAGCCGATAGAAAGATGTGTTCTTTTCGGAAATATCACAGGCGGGAAATGTGTTACCGCTGTCGGATGTACTACTGCTTATTTGACAAGAGATGAGCTTTACGCTATGGCAGAAAAATATAAGGATAATATAATTTATAACTATTAAGGTGTAGTGATGGAAGAGAAAAAATATGCTCACTGGCTTGTAGTATCTGATATTGACGGGACATTGAATAACACTCTCAGGAGAACTCCGAAGGTAAATACGCAGGCTATCGACAGATTCGTTCATACTCTCGGAGGCTCCTTTACTCTCGCTTCGGCCCGTAATGTTCAGTCTTTGCGTCCTCACTATATGAAGCTTCCCGACGTAAAAACTCCGGCCATAGTCCTTAACGGTGCAGGTATTTACGATTTTACGAAGGAAGAAATGCTGTGGTTTAATCCGATTCCTGATTCGGGAAAGGAAATAATAAAAAAAGCGATGGAAAAATTTCCGTCGCTCGAAACAGGTGTTTTTACGGATGATATGATTTATCTCGTCAGAGCGAAAATCTTATCACCTGTTATGATGAAGCTTGATTCTCTCAGACACGAAAAATGTGATTGCATTGATGATGTTCCTGAGGGAAGATGGGGCAAGGTAATTTTTTACTGTTTCCCTAATCAGAAAAAGAAAATCAAGGATTATGTCTGCTCTCTTTCCGGAAAAGAGCTTTCATATATTGATACTACTGCTTTTTCTTTCGATATGGTAAGCAGCAGTACCCATAAAGGAAATGCTGTTAAGGCTCTTGCTGAGCTGTTAGAAATACCTGAAGAGAATATCGGTGCTATCGGTGATTATTATAACGATCTTGATATGCTTAAAAATGTTTCGCATCCCGCTTGCTGTAAACAGGCACCCGATGAGATTCATAAGGTCTGTGAGTTTCACGCCTGTCACTGCAATAAGGGTGCAGTGGCTGATTTCCTCAGATATATTGAGGAAAACTACTGATAATTGAAAGGAAGTTTACTGTGAAGAAGTTTACAAGTGTGTTTATGGCATTGATTATGCTTTTTACTATGGTTGTTCCTGCGTCTGCCGTAAAGGAAGAAGCACAGGAAAGCTATGAGGGATATCCTCTTGTGGTGGTAAGAGGTATTGATTTTGGCGGTTTTTATCTCGAGGATAAAAGTCCTGCTATCAGTTTTCAGCTGCAGGATGTGTTTTCACTGTTGAAAAATTATTTCATCGAGCTTATACTCAAAAGAAATGAAGATGCTTTTTTTGACAGTGCTATGAATTTGGTCGCTGATATTTTCGAGTATATCGCATTAGATAAAGAGGGTAATCCTGTTCACGAAATTTATTTCGATAAATACGAAAAATCGATGGATAATTACGCTGATGAAGTTCCTTTGATGAGTGATTTGGGAGAAACAGGTATAATAAAGACGGCAGCAGATGAAATCGGAGCAGAAAACGTTTATTATTTTACCTACGACTGGCGTAAGAGTGCTAAGGAGCTTTCGGATGACCTGAATTCATATATAAGTAATGTTCTTGAAGATAAAAAGACAGATAAAGTAAATATTATTGCCGTAAGCATGGGCGGTATGGTAACGAGTGCATATCTTTATCATCACGGTCCTGAGGCAGTGAATAATCTTCTGTGTTTATCATCTGCCCATAACGGAAGCTACGGTCCCGGTGATGCATTTAACGGACAGATTTATTTCGACGGAAATGTTATTTATAACCGCATAAAGAAGTCTTTTTCGGGTGGACTGATAACCGGACTCTTTCTTGAGATATGCAATAAAATCGGTGTGTTCGATGCTCTTACCGTTATTGCTGACAAAATTATAAAAAACAATTCTCAGGCACTTAATAACGATACTCTTAGAAACGGCTTCGGTACGCTTTTAGGTTTATGGGCGATGTGTCCCGATGATGTTTTTGAAAGCGGAGTGGAGTTTCTTTTCGGCGGATACGAGGAAGATTATCCCGTGCTGATGAAAAAGCTCGATGAAATAAAAGAGTTCCTTTTCTCTACAGAGGAAATAATAGACAGTGCCATTGAAAACGGAGTGAATGTTTCATTCGTTTCAAACTATAATACACCTCTCGCACCTTATTTCAGACATTCCTATTTACAGGGTGACGGTGTTCTCGAAACGAAGCTTACATCAAATTTCGCTACAGTAGCCGACTACGGTGAAACTCTTACCGATGAACAGCTTTCCTGTGCAGATAGTGAATATGTTTCGCCTGACAAAATTATTGATGCCACGACTGCTCTTTACAGAGATGTGACCTGGTTTGTTAAGGATGCTGAGCATGTAGCGGCAAGGTACGGAAGTGATTACGCTGATTTTGTTATGTGGCTTGTGCTTTCTGACAGTCAGCCTACAGTTAAAACCTCACCGCTGTATCCGCAGTTTATGGCAGTGAACGGAAACAGAGAACTTATAACAGCTGAATAAAATTTAATACCGCCTTGTTCAGTTTGAACGGGGCGGTATCTGACTTATTTGAGAATCTTTTTTCCGAAAATACAGGCGGCGGCAGTAATGCCGATTACCACACCTGCTTTACGTGCCTTTTTAAGTGCTTCATCTACGGATGACGGCATATGCGAAAAGATGAATTCTTTGACAGGCTTTGACGGTTTGTAATCACAAAGTTCTCCCATAGTTACGGTATAGCTTTTGTAGTTTCTGATGTTGTTTTCGTCGAGAGTGTAAATTCTTACTCCTCGTTTGTCGCCCGCACCGTAGGTGTTGAAACCTGCGCCCTGGCAGTATCCCATATCAATTCCGTCTTTATTTGTAATATAACTGTTTATATGGTCATGGCCGACGAAAATACCGAGGATATCACCTTTTTCTTTCAGGACATCGAATTCTCCGTTATTGATTTCGGGAACAGCGGGAGATTCATGCATAAAACCGCCTTCAGCTTTAGCTTTTTCGTCAAGCTTCCAGAAAGTGTTTTTTCTGCTTTTAAAGGCTTCTACTGTGCCTTTTTCTTTTTTTGGACATTTTATCAGAGCGTCATAAAATTCAGGAACAGGTATATGCTGGAAAACGAAAGACGGCAGATAAGCACCTGTTTTATTTTTTAATTCTTCTCTTTCTTTTCGGAACCATTCTATCTGTTCTGCTTTTACGGGGGAATAAGCGCCGTCAGGTTCTTTTTTATTTGAGTCTATAAGGTACAGATTAAAGATTTCCTTTTCCTTGGCAGAATCGAGAATCTGTAAAGAATAAGTCCCTTTATCTTCTTCACATCTGGGCGTTCCGAATCTCGAACAGGAGTAGGAAGAATATATTTTTATCTGTGTGTCCTTGCTCACACTTCCGTCGTCATCGTGGTTTCCGAAGGTCATACAGAAGGGTATATTTCTTTCTTCAATCGGTGTGATGAAGGCATTGATTACTTCTTTAACCTTTTTTTCAGCGTCTGTTTTGTAGCAGGTGTGATATGCCTGCACCTGGTCACCCGTAAGAACTACGAGGTCGGGTTTTTCCTTGTCAAGAGCGAGTGAGATAAGCTTTACAGTGTCGGGATTTACAGGGTAGTCCTCCTGTATATCTGCGATTTGCATAATTTTGAAAGTGCCGTTACTGAAATGAAGCATTTCCATGTCTCCTTAATTTAGTATCTTTTTCAGTATATATCTTTTGTGCGAAAAGGTCAATAACAAAAGGTAACAACTCAAAAGAAAAAATCATATAATAAACCGATAAGGGGGTAATTAAGTTGACATATACCTATATAAAATTCGAAAGTCAGACACAGGGTGAAAAAGCAAGAAGCCTGCTTATGAAAAGCAACATTAAATCTCATCTGAGAAGAAATCCCAACCCGGATCGTAAACAGGGCTGCAACTTTGCCCTTTTCGTTGACGGTAATATTTGGAAGGCATACGAGATAATATCTGTAGGAGGAATAAGCAGTTCCGGGGTAGAGACTTACCGTGAGAGAATATGATTTACCTTGATAACGGTGCTACATCCTTTCCGAAACCCTGCTGTGTTACAGAGAGCGTAGTGAGAGTGATGAAATATTCCGCAGGCAGTCCGGGAAGAGGCGGTCACAGTAACAGTCTTAAAGCAGGTGAAACGGTATTTATGACAAGAGAGGTTCTGAGCAAGCTGTTTTCCTGCGAAGCAGAGGGTGTTATTTTTACCGACAACTGTACTACTGCTCTGAACACAGCGATAAAGGGTGTCTGCAATCACGGGGACAGGGTCCTTACATCTGCTATGGAGCATAATTCGGTTCTCAGACCGCTCGAAAAGCTCCGTCAGCAGGGGATAATATCTTATGAAACAGTTAAAGTAAATCCGCTGTGTGAGTCGGAAACGGTAAATAATTTCAGAGAAGCCATGAATGAAACTGTCAAGGTAGTTATCTGCACCTTTGCTTCAAACGTTTTCGGTACTGTTCTGCCGATAGAAGCGATAGGAAGACTGTGCAGAGAAAGAGATATAATTTTTATTGTTGACGGAGCTCAGGCTGCGGGGACATTAAGCATAGATATGAAAAAGATGAATATTGATATTTTATGTGTTCCGGGACATAAAGGTCTTTTCGGGCCATCCGGAACGGGTGCGATGCTGCTTTCGGGAAGAGTGATGCCCGAAGAGCTTATGCAGGGAGGAACAGGCAGTAATTCTATGGATGAAAGACAGCCTGAGACCATTCCCGACAGATATGAAAGCGGTACACTTAATCTGCCCGGAATCGCAGGACTATGTTCGGGAGTAAAATTTATAGAGTCCTTCGGAGGAGTAAGAGAAATTCACAGAAAGGAATCAGAGCTTATAAGAATTCTCGAGGAGGATTTATCTGTAATAAAAAATGTAAAGCTGTATCCTCATATGAAATCTGTAATAAGGTCACCCATACTTTCTTTTAACATCGGGGACTATCACAGTGAAGAGGTTGCATCTTATCTTGATAAAAACGGGATAGCTGTGAGGGCAGGCTATCACTGCGCAGGCTTGACTCATAAAAATTACGGAACTGCCGAAAGCGGATGCGTGAGGATAACTCCGGGAATTTTTAACAGTGTAAAAGATATAAAAAATCTTGTTTTTTGCTGTAATAAAATTGCATTAGGAAAAAATTTGTGATATAATCATAACGATAAAAAAACTACGGTGTTTTTTCGGAGGATAATATGTTGGGAATTTTTGAAGAAATTTTTGAAGGAGCGTACAAACTCATAAGGTCTGTTGCATGGTATGATATAGTTGACATACTTTTTGTTGCCTTTGCACTCTATTATGTTATCAAGCTTTTGAGACAGACAAGAGCATTCCATCTTGTTAAGGGAATTGTGCTTATGGGTCTGATTTACTTTGTCGTCTCGACCTTCAATATGAGTGCCAGCAGTTATATGTTCAATCAGCTTTTCAGTAACATTGTTATTGTTATGCTTCTTCTTTTCCAGCCTGAACTCCGTCATGCCATCGAAAGCTTCGGCAGAGGCGACTTTAAAAAGTTTTCTATTTTCACTTCCAGAAATTCGGATTTTTATGGGGAAGAAAGTGATTCTGTAGCAGCTGATATTTCTAAGGCTGTTTCTAATATGAGCGACAGTAAAACAGGAGCTCTTATTGTTTTCGAGGGTAAAACACCTCTTGGTGAAATAATATCAAGCGGAAGTATTTCGGATGCGGCTGTGTCTGAGGTTATGCTTGAAAATATTTTCTTCCCGAAATCTCCGCTTCATGACGGTGCTGTAGTTATCCGTGATAACAGAATTTATGCCGCAGGATGTATTCTTCCTCTTACTCAGAATGAAGTCAGTGCAGAACTCGGAACAAGACACAGAGCCGCTATCGGTATGAGTGAACACAGTGATGCACTCGTTTTGGTGGTTTCTGAGGAGACCGGAGCTATTTCCGTCGCTAGCGGCGGCACACTTGAGAGAAATCTTTCTGTCGGAGAGGTTCACGAAACCCTCAGTAATTTTCTTAAAAGGGACAGTACAGAAATGGGAAAAAGCTTTAAAATCCTGCGGAGGAAGAGATAATGAGTAAAAACAATAAGAGTATTATTGAAAAAATAATATATAATAACAAGCTGCTTATGGTTTTTTGTCTGATTATTTCCGTTATTTTATGGGCGGCTGTAAAAATTAATTACAGCGCAGACACCACCCGTACCATCAGCGACATTAAAATTACCGTTACGAACAGTGCGGACAGCTCTGATTTCGTTCCCTTTATCGGGGAAGACGAGCTTTATGCCGATGTTGTAGTAACAGGTAAAGCTTATAACATAAACAGCTATGCACTTTCTAAGGACGACATAATCGTCGAAGCATCCGGCGGTTACATTGACTCTGCCGGGTATAAAGTTCTTAATCTTACGGTAAAACCGTCAGAAACATCAGACCTGTCTGATGTGGAGATTTCTTCTGTATCTCCTTCGACTTTGTCGGTTTACTATGACCGTAAGGCTACACAGACCTTTGATGTTGAGGCAAGAATCACCAACAGTACGGATAATCTTGCAGAAGGTGAGTTTACTGTAGGACAGCCTGTGCCTTCAATGAGTACGGTGGAGATTACAGGTCCTGCCACTATTCTTAATAAAATGACCAAGGTATATTTCGAGGGATCGGTTATCGAGGATGAGCTTCCTCTTACACAGGCGAAGGTTATCCCGGCTGACATTTCTTATGAGCTCGAAAGCAAACGCTATGAGAAGTATCTTACCTGCGAGAGCATCAACGATGAATCAAATCCTGCTACTGTTACCATACCTGTTTATGTAACCAAGAATGTGCCTACACAGGTTAAATTCATTAACCAGCCTGCTTATTTTACCGAGAATTCTCCTAAGGTAAGAATAACACCTTCGGAGCTGAAGGTGACATACAATCCTGCTGAAAGTGAAGACTATGAGTTTATTACTGTAGGAACTGTCGATTTCCGTTCGCTTCTTGATGAGGTAAATGAGTTTAGCTTTGAGGTTGATGAGAAATTCGTGAATTCCGGAACAGACACATCCTTTGGTGAATTCAGAGTAACGGTGGATATGTCCTCTATGAGCAGTAAAACCTTCGACATTACTGACGGTAAGGTTGTTCTTCTTAACAGAACAGACGGATTGAATTATTCTGTCGATACCTCACGCAGTAATTTTGACAGTGTGGTTGTTGTCGGACCTGAAAAAAGTCTGAAAAAAATAACCACCGATGATATTCAGGTCGAAATCAATGTTTCGAGTCTTTCCGCTGTCGCAAGAGGCAGCCAGACCATCGAGGTTTCAAATATCTCTATAGTCAATGAAGAAATAACAGACTGCTGGATTTACGGAAAATACAATGCTGTGATAAGGGTTACTGCACAGTGATTAAAAGGGGAGTGAAAACTCTCCTTTTTTTATTTTTTTCTCTTGTTAAATTTTTAGTCTTATGCTATAATAAAATTTGAGTTAAATAATATAAAGTCGTTTATATCTTTGGAGGTAAAAAATGATTGAATACATAAAGCTTATAATTCTGTCGCTTATATGCGGTGTTACTTTTCCGCTTCCCGTATCGTCTGCAGCACATTTTTCTTTCGTTAACGGTGTTATAGATTTTTCTGACAGCAAGGATGTTCTCGGATTTTATTATTCCGTAATGTCTCTGGCTTTTTCGGTGGTGGTTTTCTTTCTGCTGAGAAAGATATATTTCCTCGGCTTAAAGTCTCTTTTCACTAAGGAACGCAGACTTTCAAATTACAGAAAGCTTATGAAAAATCTTTTTATTTCCGTTATCCCTGCGGCATTGCTTTTCGTGCCCGTAGGAGAAGGTAAGCTCCTGTGTGATCTCTTTGACGGATTTCTTATGAAAAGTAATATTCTTTTAGTCTCTGTGGCTTGTATTGTAAGTGCTTTGGTTCTCGTCGTTTCCGTGTGGTATACACGGCAGAGCTATTCTGTGACCAAAAGAGGTGCTGATACCTTGACAGTGGTACGCTCCTCGGTTTATCAGATTCTTTCTTATGTGATTCCGGGCATTTCACACGTTTCATCTGCAGGAACCAATATGCTTATCTGTGACGTTGAATCTAAAATCATTATCAGAGAAATCTATCTTTATCTTGCTCCTCAGATGCTGATAATCAATACTGTTAAAATAATCAGATACGCTCTTTCGGATGTAATAATCAATCCTGTTATGGTTATTTTCTGTGTTGTTGCAGTTCTGCTTATTAGTACACTTGTTGTTACTAAAATGAGCAAAATAAATATCAGAAGAATTCTGAGCTATTTCGCTGTATACGGAGCAGTTATAGGTGTGATTTCAGCAGTTCTTTCGTTTGTACTTAAATAATAAAGGGGAACAGTCAGACTATGGCAAATAAAAAAACAACAACCAAAAAGTCTTCCTCTTCCAAAAAAGGAAAGACAGGTACCAAATCAAAAACAAAATCAAACTCAAATTCCAAGTATGTAGGAAAAAATAAAAATTATACTGAGCCTTTTTCTGTAAGATACCATAATGCGATTATGCTTTCTTACATTATCGGCGGAATTTTTCTCGGCTGCGTGGCTCTGATTCCCGGTTATAATCTTTGGGAAAAGCTTCGCGGACTTCTTTTCTCCGTGTTCGGTCTGAGCCTTTATCTTCTCGTGGTGCAGATTCTTGTAATCGGTATAAGACTTGCATTAGGTAATCTTAAAAGAAGCCTTCTCATTACAAATATATCCGGTTTTCTCGCTGTATCGACTCTCTGTTCAATAATTCATCTTATTAATTTTTCTATTGCTCAGGGTGGATTCGATGAATGGAAGCTGCAGCTTTTTGAGGCTGCCGAAACCTCATGGGGTATCGGTACAGGAGTATTTTCCTTCAGCGGAGGAATTCTCGGTGCACTTTTCGGAGGTACGGCTCTTTTCACCTGCGGCAAGGCAGGCGGCTTCGTGATTGTTATTGCAGTATTTCTCGTGAGTCTGTTCTTCCATCTTAATATCGACATCAACACCTTCGGTGATTCTGTTTCTGCTACCATAAACGGCGGTAAAGAGAAGTTTGATATATCTAAGGAAGAGCTTAAGGCTAAAAGAGATGAAAGAGCAGTTATCCGTGCTGAGAAAAAACAGCAGCGTCTTATTATGCTCGAAGAACAGAAGCGAATGGAAGCTGAAAAAGCTGCCGAGGAGCAGGCTAAGGTTATTCCTGAAAGTTTTGATTTCAACGAAACTGAAATAGAATACGATCCTATTGACAGAGAGACAGGTAAACCTCTAAGACCTTTAAAGCCTTTTACTCCCAAAGATCAGATTTTTACCTATGCTGACGGAGAAAAGCCTAAGGCTGCTCCTGAAGAGGAAAAATTTGAAATTGATTTTATTTCTTCACCGAGAAGAAACAGACCTGTTCCCACTTCGGCAAGAAATGAAGCTGCAGCAGAAGAAACAGAAAAGGATATTCCTTTAAGCGAGGTTACTGAGGAAAATTTCGATGAACTAATACCTGATGATGACACACTTTCTGCCGATGCTTCTGAAATCGTTAAGGATGCCATTAAAACAGCCAACGCCAAGCTTAAGAAGAATATGGCTGATGTTTCTTCTTATAAGGAAGAAAAGAAAAAAGTGAAAAAGGAATACAGACTTCCTCCCATCGAATGTCTTAATGAGCCTGTGTTCGGTAATGACGAAGATTTCGCAAGTGAAATGCGTGTCACCGCTAAGAAGCTTGTAGATGTGCTTAAATCCTTCGGTGTGGAGACTACGCTTATCGGTGTTTCCAGAGGTCCCTCCGTAACCAGATACGAGCTTTCTCCCGCTCCCGGTGTCAAAATAAGTAAGATTATCAATCTTATCGACGATATAGCGCTTGGTCTTGCCGCTTCGGGTGTCAGAATAGAAGCTCCTATTCCCGGGAAATCTGCCGTGGGTATCGAAGTGCCGAATAAAACCCGTTCTACGGTTACTCTGCGTGAGATTATTTCTTCGGCAGAATATAATAAGCATAAGGGTAAGCTTCTTACTGTCGCTCTCGGTAAAGACATCGCCGGTAACATTAACTGTGCCGACCTTTCGAAGATGCCTCATCTTCTTATCGCAGGTACCACAGGTTCAGGTAAATCTGTATGTCTTAACGGTATGATTGCGAGTATTTTATATAATGCTACGCCTTCAGAGGTAAAGCTTCTTATGATTGACCCGAAGCAGGTTGAGTTTACAGTTTACAACGGTATACCTCATCTTCTCGTGCCTGTTATTACCGATGCGAGAAAGGCTGCAGGCTCTCTTGCCTGGGCTGTAAGTGAAATGGATAACCGATATAAGACCTTTGCACAGTGCGGTGTCCGTGACATTGGTTCCTTTAATAAATACATCAAGGATCATCCCGAGCTTCAGTATATGCCTCAGATAGTTATTTTCATCGACGAGCTCAATGACCTTATGATGGTATCACCCAAGGAGGTTGAAGACTCTATCTGCCGTCTTGCTCAGAAGGCGAGAGCTGCAGGTATGCATCTTGTTGTTGCTACACAGAGACCTTCTGTTGACGTTATCACAGGTCTTATCAAGGCTAATATTCCTTCGAGACTTTCTCTTTCTGTTTCATCACAGGTTGACTCCCGTACGGTTCTCGACTGTATCGGTGCTGAAAAGCTTCTCGGTAACGGTGATATGCTCTTCAGTCCCGTCGGAATTTCTAAGCCTGTCAGAATTCAGGGAGCCTACCTTTCGGATGAAGAGATAGAAAAAATAGTTGACTTCATCAAAGAGCAGGAAAATGCCGAATACGATGACGAGATTATGGACGAAATCGAGCGTAACGCCGTAGCCGATAAGAAAAAAGGCGGTGCATCGGGCGGAAGTATAGTGGAAGATTCCGACGGTGAATATGACGATATGCTCGACGATGCGGTAAATGTTATTACAGAGCTTAATTCTGCATCTACCACCGTTCTGCAGAGAAAGCTCCGTGTAGGTTATGCCCGTGCGGCGAGAATTATGGACGAGCTTGAACAGCTTGGATATGTAAGTGCCGCAGAGGGTAATAAGCCCCGTAAGGTTCTCGTTTCCCGCAGTCAGTATCTCGAAATGAAGGCGGGTTCAGATGTTGCTAATGACGATTTCGATATATTATCAGATTAATTAGGTGATTAATTTTATGACCGGATTTTTACCTTTATCTAAAAAAGAAGCTCTCGAAAGAGGCTGGGACGAGGTAGACTTTGTCTATGTTACGGGTGATGCTTATGTAGACCACCCCTCCTTCGGTTCTGCCATTATTACCAGAGTGCTCGAATATAACGGTTTTACAGTAGGTATAATATCACAGCCTGACTGGCACAGCGCAGAGGACTTCCGTGAGTACGGGCGTCCTCGCCTTGGCTTTTTAGTGTCTTCGGGTAATATTGATTCTATGGTGGCTCATTATACTGCCGCAAAGAAAAAACGCAGTGACGATGCTTACACACCGGGCGGAAAAGCGGGGGCAAGACCAGACCGTGCTGTTATAGTTTACTGTAACCGTATCCGAGAGGCTTACGGTGATGTGCCTATAATTATCGGTGGTCTCGAAGCATCTCTGAGACGCTTCGCTCATTATGATTATTGGGACGATAAAATCAGACGCTCCATAATTTTTGATTCACAGGCTGATCTTATTTCTTACGGAATGGGTGAAAAGCAGACTGTGGAAATCGCAGAAAGACTTCGTAGCGGAGAGAAGATATCTGATATCACCGATGTAAGAGGTACCTGTTATGTTTGTGATGTGAAGGACACACCTCTCACGGGTGCTGAGTGTCCTTCCTTCGAAAATGTCTGCGCCAGTAAAAAGGAATACGCTGTTTCCTGTCGTATTCAGCAGGACGAACAGGATCACATAAGAGGTAAACTGATAAAACAGCGTCACGGAAATAAGATGCTCGTACAGAATCCGCCTATGCCACCGCTTACCACAGCGGAGCTCGATGAGGTGTACAGTCTGCCCTTTATGAGAAACTATCATCCTTCTTACGAGGAAAAAGGCGGAGTGCCCGGCATTGAAGAAGTAAAGTTTTCTGTAACTCATAACCGTGGATGCTTCGGAGGATGTAATTTCTGCTCTATTGCTTTTCATCAGGGCAGATATGTGACCTCTCGCAGTAAGGAATCTATTCTCCGTGAAGCTGAATTGTTGACTAAAATGCCTGACTTTAAAGGTTATATCCACGATGTTGGCGGTCCGACGGCTAATTTCCGTGACACTTCCTGTGAAAAGCAGAAAACCCTCGGACTCTGTAAAGGAAAAAAATGTCTTGCGCCTAAGGTGTGTCCGGCTCTTAAGGCTGATCACAGTGAATATGTGGACATTTTAAGAAGTGTACGCAAGATAAAAGGCGTAAAGAAAGTCTTTATCCGCTCCGGTATACGCTACGATTATATGCTTCAGGATGAGGATGAAACCTTCTTTAAGGAGCTTATTAAATATCACATCAGCGGTCAGCTAAAGGTCGCTCCCGAGCACTGTTCAGCTATAGTTTTAGAAAAAATGGGTAAGCCTTATATAGATGCCTATGTCAATTTTTCCAAGCGTTATTTCGAACTTACAAAAAGCGTCGGTAAGGAGCAGTATCTCGTTCCGTATCTTATGTCTTCTCATCCCGGTTCCCGTCTCGAGGAAGCTGTGGAGCTGGCGGTTTTCCTTAAAAAGAGAAACATCAGACCCGAACAGGTACAGGATTTTTATCCCACTCCCGGAACGGTTTCTACATGTATGTTCTATACAGGACTTGACCCATACACAATGAAAGAGGTTTACGTGGCAAAAACACCTGAAGAAAAGGCTATGCAGAGAGCACTTCTTCAGTACTATAATCCGCAGAACAGAGATATAATTCTTAAAGCTCTTAAAAAATGCGGAAGATATGATCTTATCGGAAACGGTGAGAAATGTCTTGTTAAGGCAGATAAAACATCTATAAAGTCAAATAACGCTTATGCTGCAAGAAAGAATAATAAGGTGGGTGCAAAGAATTATGGCAAAAAGAAAACGAAAAGGTAAAAACAGCCTTTTAGGCTTATTTATTGCGGTGATTGTTCTCGTCTGCTCTTACTTTTTCGGTGAAGCAGAGCCGGGAAAGGTAACAAATACCTATCTGGGTGACGGTGAGGCTTATGTTCATATTATCGATGTGGGACAGGGCAGTGCCACTCTCATTCAGGAGGGTAATAAAGGCATACTGATTGATACTGGTGAAGATGATTACGGTGATTATCTTGTTTCTTACATTAATTCCTGCGGTGTGGATGAGCTCGAATATGTTATTGCTTCTCATCCTCATTCTGACCATATCGGCGGCATAGTCGATGTGTTTGAAGCATTTAAAGTGGGCACTGTAGTTATGCCTGAGCTTTCTGAAATTAATATTCCTACTACCCGTGTGTATGAAAATATGATGGAGTATATTCTTGACAATGATATGGATGTAATGTTTCCGGAATTTGGTGATACAGTTTCTATGGACGCCGCATCTGTACGTTTTCTGGGCCCTGTAAAGCAGACAGCTGACCTTAATAATATGTCTCTTATTTGCAAGATAAATGCTTCAGGTACCGATATAATGCTTCCGGGTGATGCTGAAAAAGAAGAACTTTCCTCAGTGTGTAAAAAAGGATCAAGAGCATTTAAATCAGAAATTCTCGTTATGGGTCATCACGGAAGCAGAACTTCTGTTTACAAGCCGTTTTTAGATGCAGTCGATCCAAAGGTAGCTGTAATTTCCTGCGGTAGAGACAATGACTACGGACATCCTCATAAAGAGGCGTTAAGCTATGTTATGCAGAATGACATTACCATGTACCGTACAGACAGAGACGGTAACATAGTTTTTAAATGCTCGGCAGACGGTTTCGAAAAGGTGAAATAAGAATGGAAAAACTCATCATTGACAGAATTGAAGAGAACTTTGCTGTGGCAGAGAAAGAGGATTTCAGTCATATCAGCTTGCCGGTTTCATGTTTCGGCTTTTCGGTAAACGAAGGTGATGTAATTCTTTTTGACGGTGAGAAATATAAAAAAGATGAAACCGAAAAAGAGGACAGAAGAGAAAAACTCCTTCTTATGCAGAAAAAACTTAAAGAAAAGAGTGAAAATAAGTAAAAAAACTTTTAAAAATTACTTGCATTTTCTTTTTTCTTGTGATATACTCTTCGAGATAACGCACGCATAGGGATTGGTATGCCCGTTTCGCCCGTTCGGGTGTTGCATACTTTTGAACTTGCGGTGGTTAAAAAAACAAAAGGAGGACATAACAATGTCAGTAGTATCAATGAAACAGCTTCTTGAAGCAGGTGTACACTTCGGTCACCAGACAAGAAGATGGAACCCGAAAATGAGTGAATACATTTTCGCAGAAAGAAACGGAATTTACATCATTGACCTTCAGAAGACTGTAAAGAAGCTCGAAGAAGCTTATTCTTTCATCCGTGAAGTATCAATGAACGGTGGCGAAGTTCTCTTCGTCGGCACAAAGAAGCAGGCTATGGATTCCATCCGTGAGGAAGCTATCCGTGCAGGTATGCCTTTCGTAAACGCTCGTTGGCTCGGCGGTATGCTCACAAACTTCGGCACAATCCAGAAGAGAATCAAGAGACTTGCTCAGCTTAAGGTTATGGAGCAGGACGGTACATTCGCACTTCTTCCCAAAAAGGAAGTTATCAAGCTTAACCTTGAAATCGAAAAGCTTGAAAAGTTTATGGGCGGTATCACAGAAATGAAGAAGCAGCCCGCTGCACTCTTCATCGTTGACCCCAGAAAAGAAAGAATCGCAGTAGCAGAAGCTCACAAGCTCGGTATCCCCATCGTAGCTATCGTTGACACAAACTGTGATCCTGATGAAGTTGACTACGTAATTCCCGGTAACGACGACGCTATCAGAGCTGTAAGACTTATTGCAGGTGCTATGGCTGACGCTGTTATCGAAGGCAGACAGGGTGAATCAAACGCTCCCGTTGCTGAGGAAGCAGCAGAAGAAGCTGCTGAATAATTTCAGTATAAATTAAACCCCGTTTCATTTACGGGGTTTCTTTGAAAAGATTACAAATTTAGGAGGAATTTTATTATGGCATTTACAGCTAAAGACGTACAGGCTCTTCGTGAAAAGACCGGCGTTGGTATGATGGACTGCAAAAAGGCTCTTGTTGAAGCTGACGGCGATGTAGACAAGGCTATGGATATTCTCAGAGAAAAAGGTCTTGCTTCTCAGGCTAAGAAGGCAAGCCGTGTAGCAGCTGAAGGTATCGTTGCTGCTTACAACGATGCAAATGCAGGTGCTCTCGTTGAAATCAACTGTGAGACTGACTTCGTTGCTAAGGGCGCTCCCTTCGTAAACCTTGCTTCCAAGGTTGTAAAGACTGTTGTTGCTGCAAAGCCTGCTGACCTTGAAGCTCTTCTTGCTACTAAGGCAGTTGATTCTGACAAAACAGTTGACGAAGAAGTTCAGGAGGTATTCCTTGCTCTTCGTGAAAATATGAAAGTCCGTAGATTTGCTCTTGTTGAAGGCCACACTGCATCTTATATCCATGCAGGCGGTACTGTTGGTGTTCTCGTAGCATTTGATGTTGACGATGCTACAGCTGCTAACGCTGAATTCGTTGCAATGAGCAAGAACGTAGCTATGCAGATTGCTGCTATGAGCCCCGAATATTTAAGCAAATCAGACATTTCTGCTGAAGAACTTGCTAAGATGGAATCAATCACCATCGACAGCGCTCTCAACAAGCCCGAATCTCTTCCCGTTCCCATCCTTAACAGCCTTATCGAAGAAGTAACAGCTGATAAGAAGTGGAGCGATGAAGACATCGAAATTTACAAGGGTCTTGATCAGAAGCAGAGAAAGAACTTCGTTAACTTCATTTCTAAGGAAGCTCTTGCTACTCTTGCAGAAGTTGCTGTTTCTCACAAGGCTGAAATTTCCACAAACAAGATTTTCGTTGGCCTCGTTCAGGGTCGTCTTTCAAAGCAGATTAAGGAAGTTTGTCTTCTTGAACAGGCATTTGTACGTTCAGACCTTTTTGAAGGCGATGTTAACGGCTATGTAAATTCAGTAGCTAAGGCTATCGGCGCTGAAATCAAGGTTGCAAGCTTCACACGTTTCGCAAAGGGCGAAGGCATCGAAAAGAAGGTTGACGATTTCGCAGCAGAAATCGCTTCAATGGTTAAATAATTGATTTTCGCTATAGAATCCACTCCTTCGGGGGTGGATTTATTTTTTTGTTTTCAAATAATTATACATTTAATATTGACAAATATGATAAATGATGTATAATAATTAGAAAATATACATTATAATTGTATAATTATATAAATGAGGTTGATTATGGCAAAGGTATTTATTGACGGCCAGGCAGGCACTACAGGTCTTCAGCTTAAGGCGAAACTTTTAAAACATCCTTTTGTGGAGCTTATTGAAATTGAAGAAAGTAAACGTAAGGACACGACAGAAAGACAGAAGCTTATGAACGAAAGTGATGTGGTGTTTCTCTGTTTGCCCGATGAAGCGGCAAAGGAAGCCGTTAAACTTATAACAAATCCTGAAACGGTAGTAATTGACGCCAGTACAGCACATAGAACTGCTGAAGGATGGACCTACGGTTTTCCTGAGCTTTCTGAGAAGCATTATAATGACATAAAGAATTCTAAAAGGATAGCTAATCCCGGCTGTCACGCTACCGGTTTTATTTCGCTTGTTTATCCTTTGGTTTCAGAGGGAATCATTTCACCTGATTATCCCGTAACCTGTCACAGTATAACAGGTTATAGCGGCGGCGGAAATAAAATGATAGCTGATTATGAAAATCCTGAAAGAGAAGAGGAGATAGGTACACCGCGCCAGTACGGTCTTACACAGATGCATAAGCATCTTCCTGAAATGAAAGCTGTTACAGGACTTGAGGATTATCCTGTATTTTCTCCCATAGTCAGCGATTATTACTGCGGTATGGCAGTAACTGTTCCTTTATTTACTAAACTGTTTAAAAAGGAAATGACTTTGGAATCTCTTTATGATTTCTACTGTGATTTTTATAAAGAAAGTACATTTATTTCCGTTCATAAGACGGAGGCATCCATGCTTTCTCCTATCGGACTCGAGGGAACCAATAAAATGAAAATTTATCTTTGTGGCGGTGACGAAAGAATTACCGTTACATCGGTTTTTGATAATCTTGGCAAGGGTGCATCTTCGGCGGCAATCGAGAATATGAATATCGCTCTCGGATTCCCGATTGATACAGCACTCACGTAATTTTGGAGGTATTATTATGGAATTTATAAATGGCGGTGTAACAGCGGCAAAAGGCTTTATTGCCTCGGGTATTCACTGCGGTATCAGAAAAAATCAGACAAAAAAAGACCTTGCTATGATTAAAAGTGAGGTAAGGTGTCCTGCTGCAGCTGTTTACACACAGAACAAGGTGTACGGAGCGCCTATCACTGTGACCAAAGAAAATCTGAAAGACGGTATGTCACAGGCTGTAATCGTTAACAGCGGTAATGCGAACACCTGTAATCACGACGGCGTGGAAAAGGCAGAGCTTATGTGTAAAATAGCCTCTGAGGCTTTGACAGTTGACGCTAAGGATATTATTGTGGCTTCTACGGGTGTAATAGGTATGAGTCTCGACGTCACACCGATAGCTGAAAGTGCTGAAACTCTTGCCTTACAGATGACAGAAGAGGGCGGTCACGATGCGGCTGAGGCTATTATGACCACTGATACGGTAGCGAAAGAATGTGCCGTTACCTTTATTTTGGGCGGTAAGACTGTAACTTTGGGTGCCTGCTGTAAAGGGTCGGGCATGATTCACCCCAATATGGCGACTATGCTCTGCTTTATGACGACCGACTGTGCCATTTCATCCACTATGCTTCAGAAGGCGCTCTCCGAAACTGTAAAGGATACTTTTAATATGATTTCCGTTGACGGTGACACTTCTACCAACGATATGGTCTGCATTATGGCTAACGGCAAAGCTGATAACACTTTTATTGACAGTGAAAGCGAAGATTACTATGCATTTAAAGAAGCTTTAATGGCTGTTTCTGTTAAGCTTTCCCGTCTTATTGCAGGCGACGGAGAGGGAGCACAGAGACTTTTAGAGTGTAATGTCACATCTTGCGTAGACGAAAAGACAGCTAAGGATATTGCAAAGAGCATTATATGTTCTTCACTTGTTAAAACGGCGATGTTCGGTGCAGATGCCAACTGGGGTAGAATTTTATGCGCTATCGGCTACACCGAAGGCGACTTCTCCGTGGACAAGATTGATGTTTACCTTTCTTCCCGTAAGGGTAAAGTAAAGGTTTGTGAAAAAGGCTTCGGCATAGAGTTTTCCGAGGAAAAGGCGAAAGAAATTCTTCTTGAGGACGAGATTATTTTAGACATAGAAATGAATCAGGGTGAATTTTCAGCCACGGCTTGGGGCTGTGACCTTACCTATGATTATGTAAAAATTAACGGCGACTACCGTACTTAAGGTGATAAAAATGGAAATAAATGATGCAACAAGGGCGAAGATTCTTACGGATGCCCTTCCCTATATTCAGAAATATTACGGCAAAACCGTTGTGGTAAAATACGGCGGTAATGCTATGATTAATCCGGAGCTTAAGAAGGCGGTTATGAGTGATATAATCCTTCTTTCCCTCGTCGGTGTCAAGATTGTTCTTGTACACGGAGGCGGCCCCGAAATCAGCGGTATGCTCTCTAAACTCGGCATTGAATCGAAATTTGTCGGCGGTCTGCGTTACACTGATTCAGATACCGCCGAGGTTGTTCAGATGGTACTTGCAGGTAAAACTAATAAAGACCTCGTATCTCTTATCGGTGTTTGCGGCGGTAAGGCCATCGGTCTGTGCGGAATAGACGGAGGTATGATAAAGACAGAAAAATTACAGGATGATAATTTCGATTACGGTTATGTAGGAGAGATTGTTTCTGTGGATCCTAAGCCTATTATCAAGGTTATGGAGGAAGATTATATCCCTGTTATTGCCACTGTCGGTATCGATGAGAACGGACAGGTTTATAACATTAATGCAGATACTGCGGCGGCTGAAATAGCGGCGGCTTTAGGTGCAGAGAATATCATCACTCTTTCCGATATTCCCGGACTTATGCACGATGTAAACGATAAAAACTCGCTTATACCTGAAATTCATATCGATGAAATCGATTCGCTTATTGAAAGCGGTGTGATTTACGGCGGTATGATACCTAAAATAAAAAGCTGTGAAAAAGCTATCCGTTCCGGTGTTAAAAAGGCAGTTATGATTGACGGCAGAATACCTCACTCTATAATTATCGAAATGTTCTCTAAAGAGGGTATAGGTACACTTATGCAGGGGAGTGACATGAATGAGTAATTTTGATTTCATTAAGGATGCAGACCAAAGCTATGTGGCAGGTACTTACGGCAGATTTCCTGTAGCCATCGAAAAGGGTAAAAATGCTACCTGCTATGATTTCGACGGTAAAGAATATATTGATTTTTCCAGTGGTATCGGTGTCAACTCTCTGGGATTCTGCGATGAAGGCTGGATTCAAGCTGTAAGCGAACAGCTTAACACCTTACAGCATATTTCAAATCTTTATTATACCAAGCCTTGCACTGATGCGGCGAAGCTTCTCTGTGAGAAAACAGGAATGAAAAAAGTTTTCTTTTCAAACAGTGGTGCAGAAAGTAATGAGGGTGCTATAAAATGTGCACGTAAATACAGCTTCGAAAAATACGGCAAAGACAGAAATAAGGTTCTGACCCTCGTAAATTCTTTTCACGGAAGAACGGTAACCACTCTTGCCGCTACAGGCCAGGATGTTTTTCATAAGTATTTCTTTCCTTTTACTGAAGGCTTTGAATTCGTGCCTGCCAATGATATCAATGCTTTGAGGGAATCTCTTGACGGCACCGTGTGTGCTGTTATGGTGGAGCTTATTCAGGGCGAAGGCGGTGTTATGCCTCTTGATGCAGATTATGTAAAAGAGGTTGAAGGTGTCTGTAAAGAATATGACCTCGTATTTATCGTCGATGAAGTACAGACAGGTGTAGGCAGAACAGGTGAGCTTTTTGCTTTTCAGCATTACGGAATTAACCCCGACATCGTAACAACTGCTAAAGGTATAGGCGGCGGTCTTCCCTTAGGCTGTGTTATATTCGGCGAGAAGACTGAAAGCGTTTTCGGACCGAGTGATCACGCTACCACTTTCGGAGGAAATCCGGTCGCTACGGCGGGCGCTGCACATATACTTTCCAGACTTGATGATGCTTTTCTCTCTGAAGTCAAAGCAAAAGGGGAGTATATGCGTAAAAAAATAATGCAGATGCCTCATGTAGAAGGAATAGACGGACTGGGTCTTATGATGGGTGTTCGTCTCAGTGAAGGAGTCAGCAGTGCCGATGTAGTAAAAAAAGCTATCGGAAAGGGTGCTCTTCTTCTCACTGCTAAAGCTAAAGTAAGACTTCTTCCACCTCTTACGATTACTTATGAAGAAATAGATAAGGGTCTTTCTGCTATGAAGGCTGCTCTTTCTGAATTTTAAGATTAAAGTCACGGCTTTGCCGTGGCTTTTTTTGTTGAAAAATTAACGGTAATATGTTAATATAATTAAAATACAATTCAGGAGCAAACTATGGAAAAGACAAAGCTGGATAAAAAAACACTCAAAAAAATGGCGCTTATGGCGGCAGAGGCATATACAGATGACCCTGTACATAAGAACTGCACTAAAGTATTTAAAATCAGAGAACGTTTCCTCTATCACTTTATGATGGAGCGCTTCTCATCTTCTAACGGTGTGGATTATATTTACCTCGATAAAGATGAGAGAGGTATGTGTGTCTGGAGAGACGCTAAAAACGATTATTCAGTGCTGGATTTCTTAAAGTGTCCCCATTGGGTTTTCCTTGTTCTGTACTGGATTTCCACTGTCCGCACCCTTATTATCTATGGGAGACGAGATTTGTCTGTCTTTCCCGAAAACACTCTTCTTATTGAACCTGTTTTCGTCGGAAAAGAATTTCAGGGTAAGGGTATAGCTACTAGACTTATTAAACAGGGAATAGATGACCTTGTACCTCTCGGTTATAACCTCGGTCTTGAAACGCAGAATCCCGATAATTTATCTCTTTACGAAAAATTGGGCTTCCGTGTAATTTCAAAGCAGACATTAAAAAAGGGTAAGATTTTTAATTATTCGATGCTTTACATGGGAGAAAACGCAGAATGAAATTAACGGGCCTTCGATTACTCGGAGGCTTTTACACTGAAATTACACATTACATGTTTAATATGTTATTTGGTGTTTTTTGTAATTTATACGGTGGTGAGTTCAATGAAAGAGAAAATTCTTGTAGTAGATGATGATAAAAGAATCAATGAGCTTCTGAGAGATATTTTTACTATCGAGGGATATGAAGTCGTTTCAGCTTTTGACGGTGAAGAGGCTATATGTATGCTGGAGAATATAAGCGATATTTCTCTGATGATACTTGATGTAATGCTTCCCGAATTTGACGGATGGGAGGTTCTCGATTACGTGAAAAAACATTTCGATACCAAGGTGATTATGCTGACGGCCATAACTGATGAATACAGCGAAGCTAAGGGAATTCGTAGCGGTGCCGATGATTATGTGGTCAAGCCTTTCAAGAGAGCTGCTCTCGTAGAAAGAGCGAAAAGGCTGATCGGTTATTCTTTTGACGAAGGAACTTGCGATCTTTTAAGTGAAGGTATAAGAGTATCGCAGAAGGAAATGAAGGTTTATCTCGATGAAGAAGAAATAAAGATTACGCCTAAGGAATATCAGCTTCTGCTGCTTCTTATGAAAAACAGTCCTGCGGTGCTTAACAGAGATAAAATTCTCGAAAAGGTATGGGGCTTTGAATATGACGGAAATGACCGTACTATTGATACTCATATTAAAATGTTAAGACAGTCACTCGGCTGTTACGGTGAAAAAATAAGAACTGTGCGAGGTACAGGCTACAGCTTTGAGGGGGAAGTCAGGAAATGATGAAAAGCTTTCGGATGAAGTTAATTTCATCCTTTCTCGTGGTGATTCTTCTGTCAATGATAACTCTCACGCTTTTTTCAAATGTTCTGCTGATGCCCATTTTTATACAGAACTCGAAAAATACCATGGAGGAATATTATCCTGCTGTAGAAACGGCTCTGACAGTTTCTCTGAAAAAAACACGGACTGTTCTGGAGACACTGAATGTTTCCTACGGTATCACCACACATGTCGTAAGTAAGGATGCAGATGTTATCTGCTCATATACTAAAGTGAAAACGAATTCTGAAAACCGCAGGAAATTTATAAGATGGATTGAGCTTTATGAAAGCCGAAATACGGGTGAAGATTATTATTTCAGAAACAAGCGTGATGACACTGATAATGTTAAGAAGCTTCTGTATATACGCAAAACTCCCGACGGCAAATATGTAATTATGAATAAAGCCGTAAAGGGTATAGAACAGGATATTAAAATAGTTTCGTTCTTTCTTTTGATAATGGGTATGACAACCGCAGTTACCGGAACTGTCGTGTGGAGTATTTTTACTAAAAGGTTAACAGATAACATAAAAAAGATGAGCAGTATCACGCAGAAAATGTCTGAACTCGATTTCAGTGAGAAAATAAATCTTACACTTGACGACGAAATAGGAACTCTTGCCTGCTCTATCGACAGACTGTCTGACGAACTTGAAGCAAGTATAGCGGGTCTTAAAGAGGATGTTGAAAGGCAGAAGAGATTAGTGAGAGATATTTCTCACGAGCTGAAAACACCTGTAACTACCGTGAAGGGTTATATTGAAAATGTCCAGGCTCTTTCTTTGGGGAACAGAACACTGGAGAATTACTGTAATATAGCTTCCGAGGAATGTGATGTAATAGATAATCTCGTGGAAGAGATGCTCGAAATGTCACGTCTTGAGAGTCAGGGCTACATCTGCGATATGGAAAAGGTATCCGCTTCTTCCATAAGAAAGGGAACTGAGGATAAGCTGAGTGCAGAGTTCAGGGAAGAAAGCTTTAAGGTCGATTTTGAGGATGCAGAGATAACCTGTAATTATGTTCTCGTTATGAGAGCGATAATGAATTTCGTGAAAAATGCCGTCAAATACGGAGACAGCGGTGCATTAATCGAAATCAGCGGTAAAAAAGTGAACGGATACTATGTATTTTCGGTGGCGAACAAAGGTAAACCGATTTCAGACGAAGAAAAAGAAAATATATGGGATTTGTTTTATAAAAACGATAAATCGAGACAGCGGAATAACAGTCACGGTATAGGATTATCTATAGTAAGACAGATTGCTGTGCTCCATAAAGGTTCTGTAAATCTCGAAAGTAAGGATGGTAAAAACATTTTCAGCTTTACTGTACCTGTATAAAAATATGCGGTGCGATTCAAATTGGAGAATTGCGCCGCATTTTTATTTAATTTTCACATTGTAAGTTTAGAATATACAGGTACAGAAAATTTATGCGGAGTTTATGAAATGAAGATTATCAGATCCTTATTCAAAATAGCTACTTTTATTCTTATTTTTGTGTCGGCCTTTCTCATTGTACAGAATGTTGTCGTGTGTGATACTGATTCTACTGATCAGGCAAGACTTGATACGGCATTCACACAGGCAGAGAATTCTCTTGATGCAGTCATTCTCGGTCCGAGCACTACGTATGCTTCATGGGTTTCACCTGTAGCCTTCGAGGAATACGGCATAACCGTTTATTCAATGTCGAGTGCTGCGCAGCCTCTGTTTGCTTCTGAATATATGATAGATGATATGAGAAAAAAACAGCCCGATGCAGTTTATATTATCAATATAACACACTACCTTGTTTCCTTCGAAAAGTATTTACCTAATTTTCTCGAATCTTATCCTCTTACTGCTAATAAGCTCAGAATGACAGCTTATCTTTCATCTCTGGCTGATTTTTCCATGAAAGAGAAATTCGAGGTTTTCTGTCCTTTATTCAAATATCACGAAAGATGGAACAGTGTTTCGAAAAAGGATTTTCTCCCATTAGAAGATAAATATAAGTCTGCGAGTTATTATTCACCTTTTATGAATAAAAGGAAGGATATAGGTGCTATACAGCAGGATTTTGAATCTTATGAGCCGCTTTCGGATACGGATTACAAGGGTCTCGAGGACCTTATGAATTACTGTAAACGGGAAAATGTAAAGGTGCTTTTCATAATTATGCCTCAGGGTGACAGTGTAAGCGGAAGAGCAGGAAAACAGAACACGTCTGTTTCGATTCTGCAGTCCAGAGGCTTTGATGTTCTTGACCTGAGAAGATATGTGAAAGAGATTGGTCTTGACACATCTCAAGATTTTTATAACGCTAAGCATATGAATATAAACGGAGCGACCAAGGTTACACGGTTCGTTTCCCGGTATCTGACTGAAAAGTACGGATTTACCGATAAGAGAGGGGATAGTGCTTTTTCTGAATGGGCGAAAACAGCTGAAGAATACATGGAGCTTATCAAAACTGCAAAGGTAGTGAAACCATAGAAGAATTTTAACAGATGGATACATAGAATGCAGCTATGTATCCGTCTTTTTAAAAATAAATTAAGCCTGTTCTGATAATTTAACGAATTATTAGAGTATTTATTACATATAAATTACAAGTTTATCAATGTCTTGATTTAATTTTATTTTGTGATATAATTATTAAAAAATTTTAAGAAGGTAATATAATGATTCTGAATTTCATTAAAGGTGAAATAAGTGAGCTGAAGAGGGAGTTATCTGTTTATGAATATTCGTTGTGGTGGATACTGAGAGCGTTACAGATATTCGTTCTGGTAAGACTTATTATAAAAGATCCGACGAATAATAATGTAGTTTTGCTTTCTCTTAATCTGCTTGCCACATTTACCGTGCCGCTTGTACGGCTTCTTCTTTTTCCGAAAAGACTTTTTAAGAGGCTTACATTTCACTGCCAGTCATGGCTGAATATAATGATATTTTTCGGTTCTTTTCTTGCACAGGGACTCGAGTGGAATTTCAAGGTTGCAAGTTGGGACAAGGTTCTTCATCTTATGGCAGGTGCTTTCGTTGTCTTTATCGGTGATGGTATAGTGGGAATGTTTCTCGGAGAAAAAGACAGAATTTCACCCTTGTTCAGAACTTATGCAAGTGCAGGATTCTCATTTATTGCTATGGTTGTGTGGGAGGTTTTTGAGTTCTTTTCAGACTATTACATAGTTAATTCAAATAATCAGGCTTACAACGTAACACCTGACCGTGATCCCTTCTTTTTCACTATTTTCGGCTACGGTGTACAGAATGAGGATCAGTGGAGAGTTTTTGACACGAATGTGGATATGATGTGTGCTGTAGTCGGATGTATTCCTGCGGCAGTAGCACTGTGGTATCTGTACAGGAGAAAAGAGAAAAACGCTTCATACGCAAACACCGAAGATACGGTCAGTGTTCAGTAAAAAATTTATCGGTTCTGCTTACTGGTGTGTTTGCAGAACCGATTTTATGTTCATAGATAAAATATTTTTTCAAAACAGTTGATTTTTCTTTTCCTTTCGTGTATAATACACAGAGCACTTCGGGGTGTGGCGAAGTTTGGTATCGCGCTTGGTTCGGGACCAAGAGGCCATGGGTTCAAGTCCCGTCACTCCGACCATTTAACGAAAAAGCACTCACTTATTTAAAGTGGGTGCTTTTATATGTGCATAAGTATTATGTGCTTAACCGAATAAGGGTCTCAATAAATTTCTCAGGAAAATATAGATGGACATAAACGGTGCTATTATTATCTTGAAGATATTAAAGGCGTTTACAGATTCGCTGTTATCATTGTCGGGATTATATTCTGATGTATGACTTATAAGCCACGAAATCATACCATCCGGATATGTCAGTGTAACTTCCTTTCCGTTACCGTCTACGGTTGATATATAAGGATAAGAGCCGTTTTCCACCGAAAACATATCGTAAGTGACTGCTTCCCATAAATAGTGCTCTGTAGGTGCAGGGGAACCGTCAGGCATACATACCTTTTCTGCAGTTGAAAATCTGCATTTTTCGGGAATGTTTGTTGTAGAAATTACAGCGCTCCAGTCTTTAAGTATTCTGTTATTGTAGCCTACGAGCGGGTCTTTTTTGCCGGCGATGAGCCATACGGGTACATCAGAAAACTTTTCGGCGTCATCGTCGGTTATTGTTATATACGGACAAATGGGGAATATGGCAGCGAACATATCGGGGTAATTTATCGCCATTTTGAAGCTCATCATTCCGCCGAGAGAGAATCCGCCGATATAGATTTTAGCTGTGTCGACAGTGTCTTTATTTTTGCTGATGAAATCATCGATGGCAGCCTTCAGCGGAGAAACCATATCCTCGCCCCAGCTGATACCGATGTTTTCCGGTGCTCTTACGGCCATTATGTAAAAACCTTTTTCAGAGCGTGACTGAAATTCGTCGCTTGTCCAGTTTGCGATATCGTTCGATTCTATCTGATAGCCTTCGTACTGACCGTGGGAGTGTCCGTGTACCCAGACGACTAACGGATATTTTTCGGTATCGTTTTCCTTTGCAGGTGAATAGTATCTGTAATCGATGGAATAAAGGCCTGTTTTCGGACCGCATCCGTATATGAACTGCTCTCGTAAGGCTTCCTTGCCTTCATCAAAAGAGACTGCTTCTGAAGGTATGCACAATGCAGAGAGTGTGATAATAAAGGTCAGAATAAAAGAGATAATTTTTCTGATGTTTTTCATAATAAAACCTCATTTCGGAATTTTAGTTTTCAGAACTGTATTCAGTATATCATTTGTCAGTCGGTGTTTCAATAGAGTTTAATATTTTTTTGCATTAAAAGAAAGATATTACGGTGCACTTAAGAGGAAATGAGTCGTAAAACAGACTGATTTATAATATTATTATAATTTTATGTTAAGAGATAAGTAGGTGAAAATGAATAATAATTCAGTCCTCCCTGTTTGTTAAAGCGGGGAGGACATGTATTTTATATTATATTAAGATTTACGTTAGGAAAGGCCTCGTTTTTCAGGCCGTTTTCGTAATCACGGTCTACCTTTACCGAGCCGTCTTTAAGCTTTCCGAAAAGTTCTTCGTATTCTTCTATAGTGAAGTTTTCCATTTTCCAGCTGTCCGTAGGCAGAGAAACCGCATCATCCTTTGCTCCGAGAGTAGTCTGAATACCGCCGATTTCATTCCAGGAATCAGAATAAACCTTTTCAAGCACAAGCTCCACAGATTCACGTATACCCTTTGTCGCTGAGGTTATAACAGTATCTGATTCTTCGGATTGGTCGATATCGACACCGATAACGGCTCCTTCGTTAGCTGATGCGGCAGCAAAAACTGACTGACACATCGCTCCGCCGCACACAAAGACAACCTGAGTACCCTTTGAGTACCACCCGTTAATCATAGTCTGAAGCTCAGCAGATGCGCCGAAGGACGAGCCGTATTCCCAGCTGAAATTCATATCTACCGTAATATCCTTCTCTTCTGCAGCATCCTGGGCACCCTGAACATATCCGTAACCGAATCTGCAGCAGGCAGCATTGGTGCCGCCACCGCCTCCGCTGAAGCCTAATTTAGTGTAACCTTCTTTGACAGCTGCATATCCGGCAAGGTACCCTGACTGTTCTTCGTTGTAATCTATGGCTGCTACATTTTTGAGAGAGTCTCCGTTTTCATCCTTCAGAACCCAACCGTCGATGAATACAAATTTTGTGTCTTTCATTTCTCTGGCGGCTTTTTGCAGTGCCGTACCCTGTAAAAAACCTGCACAGACTACTACCTCGGCTCCCGCATCGGATGCAGCCTTCATCGCATCGTATCTGTCCTCATCTGTTGCACTGTCACCGCCTGCAGGCTGATAGTATTTGTAGGATTTTCCATTTTCATAGGCGTATCGTTTCAAGCCTTCCCATGTGCCCTGATTGAATGATTTATCCTTAAGCTGTCCCACATCGGTTACGAAGGCTATTTCATATTTCCCGTCCTGTGAAGTCATATTATCGTTGATAGCATCGTAGTCGTATTCTTCACCTTGGTTTTCAGTTGTTTCATTTTCTTGTGTAGAAGACGGGGCAGATGTAGGCGTGTTTGTTGTGGTTTCCGGAGTTTTGTTCCCACCACAGGCGGCAAAAGAAAAGAGAATAACTGCCGCTGTTAAAATAGCGATTAATTTTTTCATAGTAAAAATCCTCCTTTGAATACTTATAGTATTATCTTCAAAAGAGGATTTTATATCATTTATTTAAGTTTTATTCTACGGTCCAATCGATCGGTTCCAGACCCGCCTGTATAAGAAGATCATTACATTTCGAAAAATGCCTGCATCCGAAGAAACCGCCGTAAGCGGATAGGGGACTGGGGTGAACGGAAATCAGCTTTTTATGTATGGGGTTTGTAATCTTCTCGCATTTTTTCCTTGCGTTGGCACCCCAGAGAATGAATACGACGGGTGTCTCCTTTTCGTTGAGCTTTTCTATTACTGAATCGGTAAATTGCTCCCATCCCTTGTCCTTGTGGCTGTTTGCATTTGCTCTTCTTACGGTAAGAACATTGTTAA
Organism: Acutalibacteraceae bacterium; assembly: GCA_045637365.1. Lineage (GTDB taxonomy): Bacteria > Bacillota > Clostridia > Oscillospirales > Acutalibacteraceae > UBA6857. Next base: position 22,842 of record JAZTZH010000060.1, on the reverse strand, counting down.
GCATAAGGACACCGCTTTTCGCCCATTTTTCGAGATACCCGTTTTTAGCCGGCGGGATTCCGAGGTCGCTTTCCATTTCCTTATATATGTTTTTCAGAGAAGGCGGAAGAGGGATACCGGGCTTTACTGAAAAACACAGACCGTGAGCCTGACCGGGCTCGTGATACGGATCCTGTCCTATTATCACGGCTTTACAGTCGGCAAATGAAGTGTATTTCAGTGCGTTGAAGATATCGTGCATATCCGGGTAGATTTCATAGGTTGAATATTCTTTTTTCAGAAACTGTCTCAGCTGCTTATAGTAAGGCTTTTCCCATTCATCCTTTAAAATTTCGTCCCAGTCATTTCCAAGCTTTACCATTTTAACACTCCTTTATTTCATAACCCTTGCTGATAATTGTATTGACAATTAAATCGACACTGTTTTCACAGAGCTCTTTGCTCTCAGCTTCTGCCATAACACGTATTACAGGCTCGGTTCCCGATTCTCTGACCAGAACTCTGCCCTCATTTCCGAGATTTTCAGATACCTTTTCTATTGCGGACCTAACATCAGCATCATTCATTACAGATTTTTTATCTTTTACACGGACATTTACGAGAAGCTGAGGGTAGGGGATGAAGCCGTCCATAAGTTCACTGAACTTTTTCTTCTCGGCTATCATGACCTCCATCATTTTAAGACTCGTCAGTATGCCGTCACCTGTAGTGGCGTATTTAGAGAAGATGATGTGACCTGACTGTTCACCGCCGAGCTTACAGCCGTTTTTTGACATATATTCATATACAAATCTGTCACCTACGTCAGTTTTGGCATAAGTAATTCCGAGTTTTTCAAAGGCTTTATAAAGTCCGAAATTAGACATAACTGTAGTAACAACGGTGGTGTTCGAAAAGAATCCTTTATCTTTCATATATTTGCCGAAAATGTAAAGGATGGCATCTCCGTCTGCTACGTTTCCTTTTTCATCTACACATAAGCATCTGTCGGCATCACCGTCGAAAGCGAAGCCTACGTCGAGATTATTTTCTTTTACGAGCTTCTGCAGACCTTCTATGTGAGTTGAGCCGGCGTTTTTATTTATATTTGTACCGTCTGGATTGGCGTTTATAACGTGGGTTTCAGCACCTAAAGCATCGAATACGGATTTTGCTATATTCCAGGAGCTACCGTTGGCACAGTCGAGTCCTACACGGATTCCTTTAAAGGAATAGAGACCTAATGAGATGAGATAAGCGATATATCTGCTTCTTCCCGAAACATAATCGACTGTCTTGCCTATCTTGCTTCGAAGAGCACAGGGGAGCTGTTCAGGTTCGAATTCACCGTCTATATATTTTTCGATAATATCGGTTATACTTTCATCCATTTTTTCGCCTTTGGAATTTATGAGCTTGATTCCGTTATCATAGTAAGGATTATGACTTGCGGAAATCATAATACCGCAGTCAAAGGAATCTACCTTGGTTATATATGAAACGCAGGGGGTGGTAGTCACGTGAAGGAGGTAGGCATCGGCACCCGAAGCTACCAGACCGCTTACTAAAGCGTATTCTAACATATATCCTGAACGTCTGGTGTCCTTTCCTATGATGATTTTCGCCGGTTCACTACTGCCGTTTTCCTCTTTTTTACTGCTGAAATACCATCCTAAGAATCTGCCGATTTTATGAGCGTGGTCAGCAGTCAGAGTGACATTAGCCTCTCCTCTGAAGCCATCTGTACCGAAATATTTACCCATAGTTTACCTCTTTTCGGTTATATTGTTTTCTTCTTTGTAAATGGAATTTTCTTTGATGACACCTCTTACACGTGAAAGGGGATACACAGTAGTGTTTTTCCCGATTACAGTGCCGGGATTGAGTACACTGTTGCATCCGATTTCTGCATAGTCACCGACCATAGCACCTAATTTTTTCAGTTCTGTTTTTATGCTTTCTGATCCGTTTTTTACAGTCACGGGACTTTTATCAGATTTAACATTTGATGTGACGGCTCCTGCTCCGAGATGTGACTTATAACCTAGTATGCTGTCACCGACATAATTATAGTGCGGAATCTGTACACAGTCGAAAATGATCGAATTTTTAACCTCTACGGAATTACCGATTACACATTTTTCTCCGATAAGTGCTGAGCCTCTTATGAAAGCGCAGTGTCTTATTTCGGTGTCTTTGCCGACTATACAAGGAGAACCGATGTAAGCTGACGGAGCTACGACCGCATCCTTATGAATCCAGACTTCGGGTGAAATCTCGCTGTACAGGTTTTTATCAAGCCTGCTGCCGGTTTCTCTGATGAAGCTTTTTAAATCTTTCAGTGCGTGCCAGGGGAATTCGAATGAGACAAGATATTCTCCGGCTACAGTTTTATCAAGAGAAAAAAGCTCTCGGGTTTTAATCATTTAATCACCTCTGTTTTTATTATACTGTTCATTTACCCGATAATATAAACAAAATGTAAATTTAATTTAGTCATATTTATTGAAAGTATACAAAAACAGTACTTTTAACAGTTGTTTAAAAACCATAAATGGGCATATTTTTTTATTGAAACTGCATTTTTATAGTGCATATTATACAAAATCGCATAAATATGTTAAAAACTATTGACAGATATATAAATGATGTGTATAATAAAGACACAGTCAGAAAAGAGATTGAATATTAAGAAAAGGGGTGTTACCGATGTACTGTTTAATGTAAACTGTACAATTTGATAAGGATCTAAAGACGTGAATCAAAAGGAACCGACATAATTAACGGATTTGATAAATACCCGTAATAATATGATTTTACAGATGGTCGGATTTTCCTGTATTAAATTAAATAAAGAAATTTTTCGTACCGAGTACGGAAAAGTAAAGATATATTATCAGATTGTACAAAGAAGAAAATAGTCTTGAAGCAAATGTGCAGAGGAATATGGCTTCAGGATATGAGAAAAAAGCCGTTGTGTGAAGAAACATAGGCTGATGAAGAAAACATAAAAGTATCTCTGAGTATTATATAATTTCTATTATTCGGATTTAAATTTACATAAAAAGAACATAAGGGGATAAGTAAAAGGCGCAGAAGAGCCCTTATCCGAAAGTAATTTAATTAAGCTTTGAGTGTGAATAAGAGATACTTGGAAGTAAGAAGAAAACAGAATAAAATTTATCTAAGAGAATAATCAGTCTCCGACAGGGAATACCTTGTCGGAGATTTTTTTACATAAGATGTGACTAAAGAATAAATTTATCATCTTTTACTTGAAATATCTTTAATGTTGATATATAATACATATTGCATTTATGCGGTCAGTTCGAAACCTTCCTGACCTAAACCGACGGTTTAAATCGGTTTAAAATCAAAACTAAAGGAGTTAAAAAATGAATAAGTCTGAAAAAATCCACCGTCTCGTCCTGTCGGCGGTTATTGCTGCACTGTATGTTGCTCTGACCTTCGCTCAGGAAACTATTTTTCCCACGAGTGCCACTATGGCTGTGCAGTTCCGTGTTTCGGAAGCGCTCACTGTTTTATCTCTGTTCACTCCGGCGGCTATACCGGGTCTTACAGTAGGATGCTTTATCGCTAATTTTTCAGTTCTGGGTGCTTTACCGACGGATATTGTTCTCGGTTCATTTGCATCATTTCTTGCCTGTTTCTTTATGTACAGATTAAGGAACGTTACGGTTAAAGGTTTTCCCTTGCTGTCCCTTCTGATGCCTGCTGTGTTTAACGGTATTATCATCGGCGCTGAAATCGAAGTCTTTTTCATCGAAGGACCGTTTAATTTCATCAGCTTTTTGATTCAGGGAGGGCTCGTGGCTCTGGGTGAGCTGGGTGTACTGTTTACTCTCGGTGCATTGCTCGTAAAAGTTATTAAGGATAAAAGACTGGGCAGATACCTTAACGGTGTTTAATATTTAAAATTTATATAAAATCCAAGGAGGCAAAAACAATGGAAAACAAACTTACCAAAAGAACCTGGCTGAATATCGTTCTTTTCAGTCTTATGGGCGGTGTCGCATGGAATCTGGAAAATATGTATTTCAACACTTTCCTTTACGGTTCGATTTATGAAGGCGTATCCGCTGAAGCTCTTGCAGGTGTTATGGCTCCCACCACAGCCATCAGCCGTATGGTTGCTCTTTCAGCTGTAACAGCCGTTGTCACCACATTTATTATGGGTACTCTCAGTGAAAAGATGAAAAAGCGTAAGGTATTTATCTCTATCGGCTACATAGTGTGGGGTGTCATCACTGCCGCTTTCGGTTTCATTTCGAGAGAAAATGTAGCAGCAGTTTTTGGCCTTTCCGATGAAGTTAAAATTCTCGCTTTCAGTGTATGGGCAGTAATCATTATGGATATGGTTATGACCTTTATGGGCTCTACCAGTAACGACTCAGCCTTTAATGCGTGGGTAACCGACATTACAAATCCCGCCGTAAGACCTCAGGTTGAAACTGTTCTTATGTTCGTTGGTTTCTTCGCTATGATCGCCGTTATGGGTGTGGGCAGTCTCGCTCAGGCAGGCGTAGTAACCTATAAGGCCTTCTTCCTCGGTCTTGGTCTCGTCGTTACACTCTGCGGTGTAGCAGGTCTGTTTATGCTCGAAGAGCCGCAGATCAAGGGTGAAAAGACAAACTCTAACTACTGGAGTGACCTTTTCTACGGTTTCAGACCTTCTGTTATTAAGGAAAACGGTAAGCTTTATCTTGCTCTTGCCGCTGTATGTATCTATAACATCGCTGTTCAGGTGTTCTTCCCGTATCTTTTCGTTTATCTTGAAAAGGTAATCCTTCCTGGTGTTGCTTTTGACACCAAGACTATAATCACAGCTGTAGTTGCCGTAGCAGGTCTTATTGCAGGTATCGTAATTCTTCTTAAGGTTGCCAATAAGAACAAGCTTAAGGCTTATATTCCCACCACACTTCTTTTTATGATCGGTCTGTTTATTCTTTCTACTTCTACCGATATTGTTGTGGTTCTTATCGGTATCGCTCCGACTCTTATCGGTTATGTAGTTCTTCAGATTCAGCTCAGCGCTTCTGTACGTGACTTCATTCCCGAGGATAAGGTAGGTCTTTTCCAGGGTATCAGAATGATATTCTCAGTTCTCATTCCCATGGTTGTCGGCCCTGCTATCGGTGATATTGCCTGCCGTACTTCTAATCTTACAATCATTGAATACGGTGTAGAAAAGCTCGTTCCTTCTACCAGCATGTTCCTCTTCGCATCGGTAGTTTCTGTTTTCGTATTCGTTCCCATTTTCCTTCTTGCTAAAAAAGGTGTATTTAAGAAAGAACAGTAAATTATTAAACAATAAACAAAAGCAGTTAAGTCTCAGAGCTTAACTGCTTTTGCATATATATTGGGGAGAAAGGAAAAAACATTATTTCAGGCAGCGTTATTCGGTATTCTTCGAACAGCTGCTGTACTTCTGCATTTTCTCACACTGTCAGTTTTATTTTTCTGAACGTTTTTTACTGTAGTAACCTGTGCTCGGGAATTCTTTCTGTTTGATTTTTTTGCCTTAATTTTATCTTCAAGCTTAATAAAATGCTTTTCGAAAAGAATGAGAATGAAAAGAACGGCTGCAAGTGTAAAATATACTGCTGAAAAATTTCCTAATGTAGTGAACATAATTAATATCCTCCTTAATCGAACATTCGTTCTGTGTTTACAAGTAAATTATAGCAGATTTTATCGAAAAGTCAATACAAATGTTCGATAAAATTAAAAATTGAGTACGTATAAACGGACTTTGCTTGAGAAATTGTACTGTTTTTGTGATTGCCAAAAAAAAATGTGATTTTTTGTGACTTTTGCCATCTTAAATATTTTATAAAATAAATGAAAAATATTTTATTCTATGTTATACTTAATTAAATATATAATTTCGGAGGCGTTATTATGATAAAAAAAGAGTTTACTTTCCCTTCAGTTTCAGCACTCGCTGATATTCATGCTGCATCTTATGTTCCCGAAAAGGGTGAAATCAAAGCAGTAATCCAGGTGGCTCACGGTATGGCAGAGCATCTGGAAAGATATGAAAAATTTGCCACCGCATTATGTGAAAAGGGCTATGCTCTTTATATAAACGACCATATCGGTCACGGTGCAAGCATAAAGAACAAAGATGAGCTTGGATATTTCGGCGAAAAGGACGGATGGAAGAATTTCGTAGAGGACTGTTATCAGCTCACAAAAATTATCAAGGCGGAAAATCCTTCTGTTCCCGTAATTTTCTTCGGACACTCTATGGGTTCCTTTGTTGCCAGAGCATACAGTATAAAATATGCCGATGAAATAGCCGGTGCGGTTTACTGCGGCACTGCAGGACCAAATCCCGCCACCGGTGCAGGTATTTTTCTTACAAAGGCAATAGCAAAGGTAAAAGGCACTCACCACAGAAGTAAGCTTATTGATAAGGTCGGTTTCGGTACATATAACAGCAAGTTCGAGGGCAGAACAGCTTTCGACTGGCTCAGCAGAGATAATGACGAGGTTGATAAGTATATTGCTGACGAGCTTTGCGGCTATCTTTTCACGGCTTACGGTTACCGTGATCTGTTCTCACTTCTGAGCTATGTTTCTTCAGCAGAATGGTTCACTTCTCTTTCGAAGGAGCTTCCTGTTCTGCTTATAGCAGGTGCTATGGACCCTGTAGGCGATTACAGCAAGGGTGTAGAAAAGGTTTATAAGTCTATCTGTGATGCAGGCAAGACAAATGCGCAAAGAATACTTTATCCCGATGCAAGACATGAAATTCTTAATGAGAAAGCCTGCTTTGATGATGTATGTAAGGATGTAATTGGCTGGATAGAAGAAATTTTATAAATTCAAAAAACAAGGAAGCTACGATGAAAAATATAATTATAGAAAATCAGTTTATAAAAAAAGAACTGCATTTAAAAAGTGACAGAATAACAGGATGGAGCATAACTAATTTAACTAACGGCAGAACTGTAAAAAGTCTCGAGCTGAGCGAAGAGTTTATCCTTACTTTTAAATACGGATTGAGAAAAATTAAAATTAATGCTTCTCAGTTGAAGGTTTCGGAAGTGTCTTTATCCCGTGAAGACGGAGTCAATAAGCATACTGTCACATTTGAAGCTTTTAATCTGAGGGACAGTAAAATAAAAGTCAGTCTTGTGTATCTTGTCAATTATTTCAGATGCTACATCAGAAAATATATCGAACTCCGTTATGATAAAAAAGGTGCTAAGGATGTATTTTTTGACAGTCTTTCTTTTGAAAATTTTATATTTGACGGAAAATGCAACAATTGGACTTTACCCAAACAGAAGGATTCGGTAATATCAGGATTTGCTCTTTCTATGGGACAGCCTGTTTATGTGGACAGTCTTTATTTCGGTTGTGAATTCCCGACTGCAATCAATAAAATAGAAAATAATACTGCAATTTCTACATATTATTGCGGCAAAAAAATCAGTGAACTTATAGGTGGTGACTGTTACGTCTCTCACAAAAGTGTAGTCGGCGGTGCAGAAAGTGATATTTTCGAGGATGTACAGAAAGCTTTTTACGGATATATCAAGGATATATCAAAGCCCGTTTATCTTCGCAGACAGTATAATTCCTGGTATGACAATATGCTGAATATTACCCGTGAAAACATCACATCGTCCTTCCTTGAAATTGAAAAATGGATGACCGGAACAGGCGAGCCTCCCCTTGATTCCTATGTGGCGGATGACGGCTGGAACGACTACAGTGCAGGCTTCTGGTCTTTTAACAGCAAATTTCCTGATGAGCTTTATCCTTTCCGTAACCTTGCAGAAAGTCTCGGTTCCAAATTCGGACTGTGGCTCGGTCCCCGCGGCGGATATACAAATGATACCATAAAGTTTGCACGTAAAATTCAGGCGGCGGGCAACGGATATGTAAACAAACAAGCCAAGGACATTTGCGTGGGAAGTAAAAAGTATACGGAAAAAACTACAGAACTGCTTCTTGATTTTGAAAAGCGCTTCGGAATTAATTATTTCAAGCTCGACGGCTTTGCACAGAGGCCCTGTAAATGTAAAAAGCATGACCATCTGACAGGCGGTCCCGATGATGTATATTTCTACTCCGATATCTGGGAAAGATGGATAAATTCTTTCGAAAAATTCGCTACAGCAGGTGGAAGTGATTTCTGGATTAATCTTACCTGTTATGCGTGGCCTTCTCCCTGGTTTTTACAGTGGGTAAACAGTCTTTGGATTCAGATAAGTCTTGACCATGGTTTTACAGGCAAAAAGGATGTAGTTTCCGATAAAGACAGAATGCTCAGCTATCGTGATGAGGTCTATTATGATTTTACCCGTGTCCGTCAGTTCCAGTTCCCTCAAAGGGCGCTATACAATCATGATCCCGTTTACGGTAAAGAAGCCAAGGTTTCTATGACTGATGATGAGTTCAGAGAATACCTTTTCACCATGGCTACGAGAGGCACGCAGTTCTGGGAGCTTTATTACAGTCATTCGTTGATGAACGAAGCCAAGTGGAGAATTAACTACTCCTGTATGAGATTCATTGAGGAAAATATGGATATTCTCGCTAATTCCGTTGTCATCGGAGGAAGACCGTCAAAATCTGAAGTTTACGGCTTCAGCTGCTTCGGTGACCACGAAGGTATCGTTTCCCTTCGTAACAGCGGTAATAAGGAACAGAAATATACCTTAAAGCTTGATGAACTTATCGGTGTTAAGAAAAGCTTTGCTTTCGGTGAAATGCACACAGTTTTGCCTTATAATATTATCGGTGCTCAGGGTGCTTACTCTTACGGAGATACCGTAGAATTTACGCTTGCACCTTATCAGACTAAGATTGTACATTTCGGCAAGAAAAATAAGGAACTTGAAATCACATACTGTAAGGCTTTATCTGATAAACAGCTTCTTGTCACCTTTAATCAGCTTGTCAACATTGAAGGTATTTCATCGAAAGAAAACGCCGTAGTCGGAAAAGAGCTTCTTGAAGATTATATGTCAGTTATTTTAACCTTTGATAAGGCTTTTGATAAAGAGAATACCCTCAGTATCTGTTCGGTAAAAGGTGCCACAGGTAATGAATATGACGTTACTGCGGTGTTCACATACCATGAAAACGGTATTATTACTGACGGTGCAATTAAAGGAAAGCGTGATTTCAGCGTAGAAATCAACCTTACAGATAAAAAGGAAGGTATGCTTTACAAGCAGGGAGACGAACTCGAAATTTACATCGGAAATGACGGTTTCATCCGTTTTAAAGTAGGCGTATGTACTCTTAAATCTCTTTCGCCTGTAACCGATGCAGTGCAGATTACCGCAGTAAGAGAAAGAAATAATGTGCTTAAACTTTATCTTGACAAAACTCTTGATGCGGGTATGCCGGGATTCGATTATGAGCTGACCGGAGCAGAGTCCGTGATTGCCGACGGTGTTAATGTGAAGCTTTTCGACAAGGCTTTATCTTATGATGAAGTTTAATTTAAAAAATAATTAATTTTCTCTTGACTTTTAATATTATGATATATTAGAATACTTTTTAGTTTATTTCAAACAAGAAAGGGTGTTAAAATGGCATCAAAATGTCCGAACTGTGGCAGAGTTCTTAAAATTTATAACGTTAAAGCTGAATGTCCCGGATGCGGCGTAAGTATTCCGAATTACAATTGGGAATCCCGTCTCGAAGAGGACAGCAGAATAGCGGAAGAAAAATTTGCCGAATTGTACAGAACTTTAAACAGATTAAAATTCTCTTTGGTAGGAAGTAAACTTCGTGTGGCGAGAATAGTAATGTCCCTGATTCCCGCGCTCGGCTTTATTCTTCCTTGGGCTACATTTGCTAGTGAAAAGGCTACTCTCAGTTTTGATCTTCTCGGGATTTTTACCGACGGCGAATCCACAATTAATTTCTTTATGATACTTATCGGTGATATAGGCGGCGTTCTTTCATCTTTGAGTGCTGAAGGCTTTTCCGGCCCCGTAAGCTTTATAATGATCGGATTGCTGATTATGCTTTTAAGCATTTTAACTATAGTCGCAGCCTTTTTTATGCCTTTGATCAGATTCAGAAAGTCTGACACAAATGCAGGTTGGATCACTGACATTATCAGTATACTTTTTGCAGTTGCAGCTACTGCTGTATTTATGATTTCTTCGAGTAAGGTTTCAGCAGCTAACTTCACAATTGGTACTCTTGAGTTTGTAAATGCATCTTCATCTGTTCTTTGGGGCATATATGTTTATATTGTTCTGCTTGCAGTTGCAATGATAGGTAATATCCTCGTTTCCAAAGCTTCTGTAGAAACTGATGAAGCACTTGAAGCTGTAAGAGCCGAAAAACTGCGCATCAAGGCAGAAAAAGAAGAAGCAGAGCGCATCAGAAAAGAAGCAGCATGGGCTGAGGCTAAAAAGAAAGCCGAAGAAGAACAGGCTGAAAAAGTCCGTAAAGCCAGAGAAGCTCTAGCTACAAAGGAAAATAAAAAATAATAATCTGAAAATATAAATTGAAATGAGTGATAAAATGTCAGAAAACCTCATAAATGAGAATGCTGTTTCAGAACAGAATAGTTCAGACAGTGTACTTGATAAGCTGGCTTATACGAAAAAAAGATATTTAAGACCGAAAGAGTTCGCATCATATATTCTCGTTAACTTCGGTCAGAAAAACCTTTCGGAGTTTGTAAGCGCCAATCGCCAGGTATTTATGATGCAGTATGCAGGACTCAGCGGTAAAGCTTATGCAGCTATTACTGCCTTTGCTACTATATATGATGCCCTTGATGATACACTGTCAGGACTTATTATTGACAGAACCCGTACCCGTTGGGGAAGAATCCGTCCTTTCTTTATTCTGCCTCTTCCTTTGTGGCTCATCGGCGGATTTATGCTCTTTGCTACTCCGGATTTAAGTGATAAGGGACTTAGCTGGTTCTTCTGTGCGGCAACTATCGTTTACGGTCTCGGTATGAGCTATTTCGGTGCATGGAATCTTATGATTTATAACCTTACACCGAATATGAACGAACGAAACAATCTTATATATACGAATAAATTCTTCGAGAATTTCGGTGTATGGCTTCCGAGCTTCCTTCCTTTTATTCTCACCTTTGTTCCGAAGCTTGTACCTTCAGTTTCACAGACGGGTATCTTCAAAGGCTTTGCAGGTTTTATGCTTGTATTTTCTGCATTCTTTGCCGTTTACGGCTTCTTTACCATGAGAGAAAGAATTCCCCTTCAGAGCCGTGAAGAAATGAATGAGACCTCCGTGTGGGGATCTCTTAAGAACATAATTACAAACAGACCGCTTCTCGCTATTATTCTTGCTGACTTTTTCAGTAACTTCAAAGCAGTCGGCGGTGCAACTGAAAAATTCTTCTGGCTTAATAATACGGGCTCTTACGCAAACGGCGGTGTGGCAGGTATTTTCACGGGTATTCCTAATTTCTTTATGATACCCATCGGCGCCAAGCTTATCAAAAAGTTCGGTGCCCGTACAGCAGCTATTATTGCCGGTGTATTTGGCTTTGCCGCATATATGCTTATGTTCGTGCTCGGCTTCCCCTTCGGTAATGTTGTTGGAGATAGCTTTGAGAGTAATACGGTATTAAATATTGCCTGTATTACAATTCTTTTAACTCTTGCAGGTCTTCCCAACAAGATTATTCAGGTTTGTAATCCCATCCTTACAGCTGACGCTCTTGATTATATGGAATGGAAGCATGGGCTTCGTAATGAAGCGCTTGTTACAACTGTTCAGGGTTACTTTACAAAACTTGCAGGTACGGTTACCGGTGCACTTTCAGGTCTTGTTTTCGAGTGGATTAATTATGAAGCACTCGTTGACGAAGCCGGTAATGCCATTCCTAACAAGGATCCCGGAATACTTCGCGGCATATGGATAGTTTTTTGTATTCTTCCCGCTCTTGCCAGAGGTCTTTACGGTATTTCCTTCTTCCTCTATCCCATTCACGGTGAGCTTCAGCAAAGAATGCTTGTTGAACTTACCGATAAGAGAGCAAACACCCTTATTGAAAAATAATTTTCTGAGCCTGTATGTAATATACGGGCTCTTTTTTTTATTAATTTGAATTGCTTGTTGACAGTATTAATTTTTAAATATATAATCGTTTACAAGGTGATTGTATGAAAAAGTTCAGAAGTGTTATTTATATATTATTACTGTTTATCATATCTTCGGCTACGGTGAGCTTCTGTGCCGCTGAGCATAGCCATGTATTTACCGTGCTTTATACGGTGAGACCTACCTGTACCGAAAGAGGATATACTGTTTTCGGCTGTGATTGCGGTGCTTCCTGTGAGGGTGAAATTAAAAATTCTCTCGGTCATAATTACAGTAAGGAAACAGTCTATTATAAAAAAGCTACCTGCACCGAAAAAGGTGAAGCGGGCAGATACTGTCAGCGGTGCTATGCAAAAACGGATATAATCTATTATGATAAGACACTGCACAAGCCTGCTGACATAACGGTTAAAGCCACTGCCAAAAGAAATGGCGAAATCAGAAAAGAATGCAGTGTCTGTAAAAAGCTTTACAGCAGTAAGTCTATAAGTAAAATAGCTTCTGTCCGCCTTGATAAAAAGACCTATACATATGACGGTAAAGTGAAAAAGCCGTCTGTGACAGTAAAGGATGCGAAGGGCAGAACGCTCTCCAAAAACAAGGATTATTTAGTTACATATCAGAAGGGTAGAAAGAAAACAGGTAAGTACAGCGTAAAGATAACCTTCAAAGGTAACTATGAGGGCGAAAAGACACTGTACTTTAAAATAAGACCCACTGCCGTCAAAAATATAACTGCTACGCCTTCTCTTTCTTCTGTCTATTTAACCTGGGATAAGTCAAAAGGCGCAGAGGGTTATGAGATTTATCTGAAATCTGACAAAACTAAGCTTATAAAAGATACAGTAAAGCTTCAGTACACGGTGAATAAAATAAGCGGTAAAAAGCTTAAAAGCGGAAATGATTATACTTTTATTATCAAAAGCTATAAGAAAACGGGAGACACTAAAATTTATTCGGCAGAAAAGAAAATTAAAGTCAGCACCAGACCTCAGAAAGGCCGTATAAAAAAGATTTCTTCTTCGGCGGGTAAAGCTGCCGTCAGAGCAGTAAAACAGAACTGTCACGGCTATGAATTCCTTTTGAGTACGAATAAAAGCTTCAGTAATGCCTTGTCTGTCAGAACAAAAGGTAATGATAACTGCTCTTATACCTTTGGAAATCTCATTAAAGGAAAAACATACTACGTAAAAGTAAGAGCATATGTACACTCCGGTGGAGAAAAGTACCTCGGATATTACAGTGAAGTAAAAACATTTAAAGGCTGAAGGCAGGGGAATACCTTGCCTTCATATTTATGTTTAGGGTAAAAAAGGTAAAACAATAATAAAAATAAAAGAAAATTTAATTAATTTTATAAATTAATGTTGATTTAATTATTCAGATTTATTATAATATCAGTTAAGTATGGATAAAATCAATTTGCTTCATATAAATTCCCTGAACGGAGGAATGTCTGTAATGGATAACAGTAAAGAAAAAAGAACTGCTGCACAGCCACAGAAAACTAAAAAAAGAAAAAAGAAGAAAAAGAAGCATTCTGTCCTTTATACTATGTTTCTGTTCTGCTTCTGCATTTTCGTGGCAGGTATGCTGACATTTATGATTGTCGGTGGTTCGGTGGCTTCTTATATGGATAATTATGTTAACGGTGATATTGCCGTTAATCTCGAAAACTATAAGGATTCTCAGAATCAGACATCTATAATGTACGCTTACGATGAAGATGAAAAGCTCGTCGAGCTTACGAGACTTCACGGTGAAGAGAACCGTATCTGGGTTGACTATGAGGATATGCCCGATAATCTTCTCTGGGCCTTCATCTGTCTGGAGGATTTCCGTTTTTATAACCACAGCGGTGTAGACTGGATAAGAACTATAGCTGTTATTATCAAACCCGAATATGAGGGTCAGGGTGCGTCGACCATAACTCAGCAGCTAATCAAAAACCTTACAGACGAAAACTCAGCTACTTATTTCAGAAAATTCCATGAAATCACAAGAGCGCTTAATCTTGAGAGAAATTATTCTAAAAAGGACATTCTTGAGGCGTACCTCAACACCGTTGCTCTCGGTGCCGGCTGTTACGGGGTAAAGACTGCTGCCGAAACCTATTTCGGTAAAGAAGTCGATGATCTTAATCTTGCTGAATGTGCAATGCTTGCCGGTATTACCAAAGCACCCTATACTACAAATCCTTATGTAAATATGGAAAAGTGTAAGGAAAGACAGAAGCGTTGTCTTAAGGCTATGGTTGAAGAAGAAAAGATTACTCAGGAGCAGGCTGATAAGGCTTATGCTAAAAAGGTTAAAATAAAAAGTAAGAACTCTTCTTCGGAAAGTAATGAAACTACCGATAAATCCGAAATTATGTCCTGGTACGAGGAATATGTAGTAGCTCAGGTAATCTCAGATCTTCAGAAAGAGTACGATTATGACTATAATGAAGCTCAGAGAATGATATATTACGGAGGTCTTAAGATTTATTCGGCAGTCGACCTTCGTATACAAAAGATAATGGAAAAATCTTTCGAAACACGCGGAGGATTCCCTCGTTCTCATTATGATTCACGAGGTGAGCTTCCCGAAGCTTCTATGGTTGTTATGGATTATGAGGGCAGAATAGTCGGCATAGTGGGCGGTACGGGTAAAAAGACTGCTAACCGTGCTTATAACAGAGCTACGGACAGCCGTGCAAAGAGACAGCCGGGTTCATCAATAAAGCCGCTTTCTGTATATGCTCCCGCAGTCGATATGGGACGAGTTACATCACAGTCAGTTATTCTCGAAGAAGCGATTATTATTAAGGGTGAAAAGTGGCCACGTAACTTTAACGGTGACCACGGTTCAGGTGAATATGTAACCGTAGAGAATGCTCTTGCACGTTCGCTTAATACGGTTCCTGTCCGTATTCTCAGCGAAATGATAGGTGTTGAAAACGGATTGAGATACTGTAATGAAGCCTTTCATCTTAACCTCAGTGAAGGCGATAAAGACCTCAGCCCCCTTGGTGTTGGCGGTACACAGACCGGTGTTACCACACTCGAAATGGCGGCAGCCTTTGCTACTTTCGGTAACGGCGGCAGATACTATGAGCCTTACAGTTATTTCAAGGTAACCGACAGAAACGGTAATGTTCTGCTCGATAACACAGATAATAAACCTCAGCAGTCTATCGCAAGAAATACCGCTTCCGAGCTTCTTTCAATGCTTACTAAGGCTGTTACAGAAAGCTACGGTACTGCTTACGGTTCGAAAATCAGCGGATTCCAGACCTTCGCTAAAACCGGTACTACTTCAGATAACTGTGACAAGTGGTACTGTGGCGGTACTCCGAGATACGTTACTGCAGTATGGTACGGATTTGACTACCGCTCTGACCTTCGTACCGGTTCGTCTAACCCGTCAAAAACTATCTTCAGACACATTTTCAGTCAGATTCATTCGGGCCTTTCTGCTAAAACCTTTAACCAGGTAAGAGAAAGTATTGATAATAAGCTTGTCGATGTAGAGCAGTAAGGAGAAGCTATGGTTATTCTTTCAGTTGATTACGGTGATGTCAGAACAGGTATAGCTGTATGCGATAAAATGGAAATTTTAGCCTCTCCGGTTACGGTCATCACACAATCTTACGAACCGAAGCTGATTGCAGAAATCGAAAAAATAATCGGTCAGTATAAACCTGACCTTATCGTTGTGGGACTTCCGAAAAATATGGATGGCTCAAGCGGTGAACGGGCAGAAAAGTGCAGAAGATTCGCTGACGCACTTTCGGAGAAAACAGGTATTAAAACTCTTATGGTCGATGAAAGACTTACTACGGTTTCGGCTCACAAGGCTCTGAATGTTACTAATGTAAGAGGTAATAAAAGAAAAGAGATAGTCGACGCAGTTTCGGCAGTTATGATTCTCGAAAGCTATCTTGCTTCGAAATAAAAAAGCAAAGGAACAGTAAATGCAAACTGTTACTTTTACTTTTTCGAAAATAAATCCCGTATACCCATAATCAAAAGAAAAACGCCGAAAGCTTTTCTTAAATAATCTGCTGAAATATAATTTATAATACAGTACCCGATAACGACTCCGATTAACCCTGATAAAATAAAAGGCTTGAGCAGAGCTTTATCTATGAGGTTATTTTTCTTGTATCTGAATACGGAATATAAAGCGCAGGGGATAAAGAAAAACAAATTTATTCCCTGTGCTTCTTTTTGTTCGACATTTAAAAATGCTGTAAGAAAAATAATAAGTACAGATCCGCCTCCGAATCCCATAGAGCAAAGTAAACCTGAAACAAAAGAGGCTGCTACGGTAAAGATATTCATATAATCACCCGAAAAACATTCGTATTCCCGACCATATCATAAATAAAGCAAATATTTTTTTCAGCAACTTGTTTTTGATTTTTTCTGTAATTTTTACACCGATTACTGCACCTAAAAATCCGAACGGAATATATTTAAACGCATCTTTCGGGGAGTAAAATCCGTTAAAAGCATAAATAACAGCACTGATTACGGTAAGAGGCAGAATTACGGCAAGGGTTGTTGCCTGTGCTTTTTTCTGATTGAGAACGTATTTTTTCATCGCAGGCACACTTACCATTCCGCCACCTGCACCTATGGCTGAATTAATAATTCCTGTAAGCAAGGCATAAAGATACATAGATAATTTCATTTTATCACTCATTAAAATTTTTGTTTTGTAGTATTTTTTCGAAAAATGACTAAAAATATGTATAAAGAACTGAAAAAACGAAGATTTTGTTTCTCTAAACTCTTGTAAAACTAAATATTTAGTGATATAATCTCTTTATAAATCTTAGGAGGATTAGTTATGGTTTGTAAATTTTGTGGCAATGTAATTGATGATAATTCAGATTTTTGCTTTATCTGCGGTCAGAAGAATCCCGCAGAAGAAACTCCTGCTCCTGCAGAACAGAAAAATGATATTTTCTCACAGACTCCTGTAGTTGAAGAACCGGTAGCTCCCGCTCCTGCACAGGCTCCTGTTTTTGTTGCTCAGCAGACAATTCCCGTGGCTCCTGAAGCTCCTGTATATGACGAGGCAGCAGCTCCCATTTATGCACAGTCAGCTCCTATCTATGCACAGTCAGCTCCTGTATATGCACAGCAGGCTATTATTCAGCAGGTAGCTCCCGCTCAGATCGTAAAAACCAAGAGCAGTGATTCAAGCATCGCTTCAAAGGGTATGAAGTTCTTTGCAACACTTCTTTCTGCACTCTTTATTTTACAGTTCATTCCCTGGATGTGGTACAATAAGGCTAAAAAGGACGGCTACGAGCAGAAGTCAATCGACCTTCTTAATTCAATTATGATCGGTCTTTGCATTTTTATGGCTGTTCTCGGATTATTCTTCATAAAGAGCTTTATGCTTTAATTTCAGATGATTTTCCCTCCTCGTTGCAGGAGGGATTTTTTTGCTTTTTAAGCTTGTGACATATAGAGTAGCTTATCTGCATATTATTTCAATGAAGAATTATTGAAAAGAGGATTTGCAGATGACTAATACAAGTATATATGAATCCATAGCAAAGAGAACGGGCGGAGATATTTACATAGGTGTGGTAGGACCTGTACGAACGGGTAAATCTACCTTTATAAAAGGCTTTATGGATGAGTTCGTATTACCGAATATCGAGGATAAAGCTAAAAAAGAACGGGCGATGGATGAGCTTCCTCAGTCCTCATCGGGAAGAACCATTATGACCACAGAGCCTAAATTTATTCCCGAGGAAGCGGCTGAAGTTAAAATAGGAGAGTCGATGAATCTGAAGGTCAGAATGATTGACTGTGTAGGATATGTTGTTCCGTCTTCTCTGGGGTATATCGAAAACGAGATGCCGAGGATGGTGAAAACACCCTGGTTCGATGATGAAGTGCCGTTTAATATGGCGGCTGAGGTAGGCACTAATAAGGTCATAACGGAACATTCTACCATAGGACTCGTGGTAACCACTGACGGCAGCATAAGCGATATTCCCAGAGAAGAGTATGCTGCTGCAGAGGAGAGGGTTATAAGCGAACTGAGAGATATAGAAAAGCCTTTTGTGGTGGTGCTTAACAGCCGTAATCCCGATTCTGCGGAATGTAAAAATCTCGTAAAAGAACTCCGGAAAAAATATTCGGCAAGCGTGGTTCCTGTAAACTGTCTGACAATGAACAGTGAACAGATAAGCGAAATATTTACCGAGCTTTTATATGAGTTTCCTATTAAAGAAATGCTTATTGATTTTCCTCGGTGGATTACGGGACTCGAAAGAGAACACGAGATAAGAAAAAAGCTCTGTTCATCTGTATTCTCTTCGGCTCAGGCCGTAAAAAAAGTAAAGGACTCCTGTATTTTTGAAAAAGAAATGGAAAAGTCTGATTTTATTGTCCGCTGTCATATAGACGGTATAGATTTATCCACAGGCTCTGTCAGAATAAAAATAGAAATTTCACCTGATTTATTTTATAATGTACTGAGTGAGAAGACCGGTCTTGAGATAAAAAACGAACAGCACCTGATGAATTCGCTTTTAGAGCTTTCTTCGGTAAAAAAAGACTGGGAAAGATTCCGTACTGCTCTGGATGAAGTGGAGGCGACGGGCTACGGTATAGTGATGCCGACGATGAACGAGCTTTCTCTGGAGGATCCTGAAATAATGAAGCAGGGCGGAAGATACGGAGTAAGGCTGAAGGCTTCCGCGCCGTCTATTCATATGCTGAGAGCCAATATAAATACAGAGGTTGCACCTATAGTCGGTACGGAGAGTCAGTCCGAGGAGCTTATTATGTATCTTCTGAAGGAATTCGAAGAGGATCCCTCGAAGATATGGCAGTCAAATATTTTCGGTAAAACTCTTGACAGTCTTGTTAATGAAGGTCTGCATAACAAGCTTTACAGAATGCCAGCGGATGCAAGGATAAAATTGCAGGAAACTCTCGAAAGAGTGATAAATGAAGGCTGTAGCGGACTTATATGTATAATACTCTGATCTGTATTACCCGTCAGTTTTTGACGGGTTTTTCTATTGACAAATATATTTTTATGCTATATAATTATATCGAACAAATGTTCTTTTGCGAGGCGCGTGAAGATGGAAAGAGTGATAATACATTCAGATATGAATTCATGTTATGCATCCATAGAGTGCAGTCTGAATCCTGAACTTAAAGGTAAACCTGTGGCTGTGGGTGGAAGCGTGGAAGACAGACACGGAATAATTTTAGCTAAAACCGAGCAGGCGAAGGTCTACGGAGTAAAGACAGGAGAGCCGATATGGCAGGCGAAAAATAAATGTCCCGATCTTATAGTAGTAAAACCTCATTTCGAAAGTTATCTTAAATATTTTTCTCTTGCTCACGATATATATGCCCGTTATACGGATAAAATAGAGCCTATGGGCCTTGACGAAGCATGGTGTGACATTACAGGGAGCGTGATGCTTTTCGGCTCTGCAGAAAATATCGCAGATGAAATACGGGAAAGCTTCAGAAATGAACTCGGACTTACTGTTTCGGTAGGAATATCATATAATAAAATTTTCGCTAAGCTTGGGAGTGACCTTGCAGATAAAGACAGTGTATATAAAATTTCAAAAGATGATTTCAGAGAAAAGATTTGGCCGTTATCTGCAGGTGCTATGATGGGTGTCGGCAGAAGAACTGCTTCGAAGCTTTCTTCTTACGGTATAAGGACAATAGGCGAGCTTGCATCGGTATCACCGGCCTGGCTGGTCAAGGTTTTCGGTGTGGCAGGTAAAGAGATGTGGCTTTATGCCAACGGTCTAGATTCCTCGGCAGTTATGCCGGACGGATACTGTGCTCCTGTAAAAAGCATAGGTCACGGTATAACCTGTACATCTGATCTCGTTAATGTCGATGAGGTGTGGAAGGTCTTTCTTGCTCTTAGTCAGGATGTGTCGAAAAGGCTTCGTATTTCCTCTTTAGCAGCCTCGGCAGTACAGATAGCCATAAGAGATAACAAGCTCGTTACGAGGCAGTTTCAGTGTGATTTACCCTATCTCACTCAGTCTGCTAAAGAGATAGCCGAGGGAGCATTAAAGCTTTTTATAAAAAATTACAGCTGGAATTATGATGTAAGGGCTGTCAGCGTAAGAGCGATTAACCTTAAGGATGAAAACGCACCCGAGCAGTTAAGTCTTTATACAGATTATAAAAAGCATGAAAAACAGCGTAAAATAGATGATACGGTTATGGATTTAAGAAGAAGATTCGGAGAAAAATCTATTTTTAACTGTTGTCTTTTAACTGAAAATAAAATTCCGGGTCATAATAAGGATAAAATACCGCTTCCGAAAAGAATGTACAGATAAGAAGGAAAGATAATGAATAATAAAAAGGTTTATGTGGATGTGGTCGCACATATAGACAGTGACGGAGCCGTAACTCCTCTTACCGTAATATGGGAAAACGGTAAAAAATACGAAATTGACAGAGTTTACAGTATACAGCGTGCTTATGCCACTAAGGTCGGAGGAACGGGAATCAGGTACGAGGTTTCGGTTTCCGGGAAAAGAACTTACCTTTTTGAAGATGAAGGTAAGTGGTTTGTTGAGGCTAAGACTTGATTTTTTCGTAAAAATAGTGTAAATTATAACTGTTGTGTTGATTTTTAGAAAGTTATACAATATTTGGTGTATAATTCCGAGTTTCAGATGAAAGGATTAAGATAAACAATGGCTAAAAAATCCGATTATTCAAATGACGATATTTTAATGCTGGAGGGTGCCGACAGAGTCAGAAAAAGACCTGCGGTTATTTTCGGTTCTAATGGTCTGGCAGGATGCGAGCATTCGATTTTCGAGATATTATCTAACTCGATTGACGAGGCGAGAGAGGGTCACGGTGACAGAATCGTTGTCACACGTTTTTCTGACGGTGCGGTAGAGGTTCAGGACTTCGGACGCGGTATTCCTGTCGGTTATAATAAAAAATACGACAAGGAAAACTGGGAAATCATTTTCTGCGAAATGTACGGCGGCGGTAAGTATAATACCAATTCCAGCGGTAGCTATGAATATTCTCTCGGCCTTAACGGTCTCGGTCTTTGTGCCACACAGTATGCCAGTGAGTATATGGATGCGGAAATCAAAAAAGACGGTGAAAGACACACTCTTCATTTTGAGAAGGGTAATAATATAGGTGGTCTTAAAAGTGAGCCTTATTCAAAAAAAGACACAGGTACACGTATTAAATGGAAGCCTGACACAGAGGTTTTCACAGATATAGATGTTTCTCTCGAATATTTTCAGCAGGTAATGCAGAGACAGGCTATCGTTAATCCCAAGGTTCGTTTTGAACTGAAGAATCAGATTAAGGGTGGCTTTGAAACCTTTACTTACTATTATGAAAACGGCATAAGTGATTATGTAAAGGAGATAGCAGGGGAGGATGCCATTTCTTCCGTGCAGTTCTGGCAGGCTGACAGACAGGGTAAGGATAGAGAGGATTTACCTGAATATAAGGTCAAACTCAATGTAGCACTTACCTTCTCAAATAAAAAGCAGCTTATCGAATACTATCATAACTCCAGCTTCCTTGAGTTTGGCGGTTCTCCCGATAAGGCTGTTACCAACGCTCTTGTCGCACAGATAGATTCTTATCTCAAGCAGACAGGCAAATACTCAAAGAGCGACAGCAAGATAAAATTCCAGGATATTTCCGACTGTCTTATTCTCGTTTCCTCTTCTTTCTCTACCGAAACCTCTTATCTGAATCAGACTAAGAAGGCTATTACAAATAAGTTTATTCAGGAAGCTATGACGGAGTTTCTTCGCCACCAGATGGAGGTTTATTTCATCGAAAATAAGCTGGAAGCGGACAAGATTGCCGATCAGGTGCTTATCAATATGCGTAGCCGTGTCAAGGCTGAGGCGGCAAGAATCAACATAAAAAAGACTCTTGCATCTTCTAATGATATGGCAAACCGTGTGCAGAAATTCGTTGACTGCCGTAGTAAGGACATCGACAAGCGTGAGCTGTTTATAGTGGAGGGTGACTCTGCTCTCGGCGCCTGTAAGCAGGCGAGAGACTCGGAGTTCCAGGCAATTATCCCCGTAAGAGGTAAAATTCTTAACTGTCTTAAATCCGAATACGATAAAATTTTCAAAAGTGAAATCATAACTGACCTTCTTAAGGTTTTAGGCTGCGGTGTAGAAGTACACTCCAAGGCTATGAAGAATATGTCTACCTTCAGTCTCGATAATCTCCGCTGGAGTAAGATAATTATCTGTACCGACGCCGACGTGGACGGTTATCAGATAAGAACTCTTATTCTGACTATGATTTACCGTCTCGTTCCCACACTTATAAAAGAGGGTAAAGTCTTTATCGCAGAATCTCCCCTTTACGAAATAACCTGCGGTAATGAAACCTGGTTCGCTTATACGGAAAAGGAAAAGTCCGATGCCATCGAGGAAATCGGAAACCGTAAGTATACCATTCAGCGCTCAAAGGGTCTCGGTGAAAACGATGCGGATATGATGAATCTTACCACTATGAACCCTAACACCAGGAGACTTATTAAAATAGATCCTACCGATGCGGCTCTTACGGCAGAAAAGTTTGATCTTCTTTTAGGTGATAATCTTTCCGGCAGAAAAGATTATATTGCAAACTACGGACATCTTTACATCGATATGACGGATGTAAGCTGATTATAGCGAGGTAAAAAAATGGCAAGAAAAAAAACTACTAAAAAACAGGATGACGGTGATCTTCTCAAAAACACCCACATATCCAATGCGGG